>CBFGQI010000094.1:0-20787 GCA_965650885.1 uncultured Oxalobacteraceae bacterium | reverse complement strand
TCGACGCGCGCCAGGCTGACCACCGGCGAGTTGGCGCTGTCGGTCAGGCGCAGCTCCTCCAACAGTTTGACGTGTGCATCCAGCGCGGCCTGGTCGCCGCCGAAGAACATCGGGTTGACCGAACCTTTGTCCAGGGTCGGCGCCTTGCCGTTCGGGGTGGCGAAGGTCACGCTGTGGCCGGCATCGAGCAGCATTTTCACCGGCTGCATCAGCTCATTCAGGTAAAAGCCGGTCTGGAAGGTCTTGCCAGCTTTGAGATCCAGCGTGGCGCTGTCGGACAGTACGACCAGCACGTTGCCGGCATTGGCGGTGGTGGCGCCCATCGCGGCGGCGGCCAGGGCGATGGCGGTGAGTTTCTTGATCATGATGCGCTCCTGAGAAGGTGTGTTTGGATGGCTCCACTTTATTCAAACCTCCGGCGGCGATAAACTACCGGCAGAGCAAACCATTTTTCCCTTAAAGGCAATAATGAGCCGTAAATTCGATCATCTGGGCGATGTCGAGACCTTTGTCACCGTCGTCGAGCGCGGTTCGCTGACCGCCGCCGCCGTTGCCCTCTCCACCACGCCGTCGGTGGTGAGCCGCGCCCTGGCCCGGCTCGAAGCACGGCTTGGCATCCAGTTGCTGCGCCGGACCACGCGCAGCCTGGGCTTGACGGATGCCGGCCGCCTTTATCTCGAACAGACCCGCGCCGCCCTGAGCCTGATCGACGAGGCCGAGCGCGCGGTGCAAGGCGCGGGCGGCGAAGTCACTGGCCGCATCCGCATCAGCGCACCCACCACCTATGGGCATTACCGCTTGCCCGCCCTGCTGCAAGCTTTCGCCGAACGTTATCCGTCGGTGCGCGTCGACCTGAACATCAGTAACCGCAATGTCGACCTGGCAGCCGACGATTACGACTTCGCCATCCGCCAAGGGGTGCTGAAAGACAGCGGCCTGATTGCGCGCAAGCTGGAAGACGCCCAACTGGTGCTGGTGTGCGCGCCGTCCTATGTGCAGCGGCGCGGATTGCCGCGCGACTTGGCGGAGCTGGCACAGCACGATTGCCTCGCCTTCCTGCTGCCGCGCACAGGGCGCGCCGTGCCATGGCAATTCCTGCGTGAAGGCGAGGAAAACGATTGGCCGCCGCAAGCGGCGCTCGAAGTGACGGAAGATCCTTTGGGGGTGGTATCGCTGGCGGAGGCGGGGCTGGGCATTTGCCAGACTTTCCGCTTCATTGCCCAGGAGCGCCTGGAGCGCGGCGCGCTGGTGGAAGTGCTGCCGGAATTGGAGGGCCGCAGCCGGCCCTTCTCGCTGATCTACACGCCGCAGCGCAGGATGACCGCTGCGGCGCGGGCCTTTATCACTTGCCTGTTCGGGCAGACATAGCGGCGCGCCCGGGTTTTAGTCGAGCAGATCTTCCTGCCGGCGGTAGCTTCGGCGGCGCTCTGCTGAGTTAAGCAGTGCACAATCTGCCGCCGATCCCGCCTGCATGTCGGGCTGGATGTGCGCTTGCGTCGGGATTGGCGGCACTCGAGGGAGACGTGGGCGCGGCGGTGGCAGTACACTTGAAAACTTCGGCGCGGGCTGCTCGGGAGGCTGTACTGCGGCTGCGGGCGCAGGGTCGGGGGCCGGTCGCGGCACCGGGCGCCGTGCCCGTTCGCGGCGGTGTTGATCTGCGCGTTTCCAATGATTCTCGCCGGGGAACAGCAAAGATACTTCCGCCCAAGCGCTGCGGGAAATGCCTTGGCAGCGACAGATGAATTGGTGTGGAGATACCGCTTCACCCAGATGCACGATGTTGTCGCCGACAACTTCCGCATAAGCGAAGCCGGAGCGGTTCCAGGCACGTAGTTGCGTACCTTCGGGCAGAAATACCGTTTTCCATTGGAACCCACGCGGGCGGCTTGGGGCTGGGCTGCCCCGTTCGGCGCGGGCAAGCCATTCCTCCATTGCCCTCGCAGCGAGTTCGCCGGCACTCAGTTCAGCTTGATGGGCGTCGGCATACTGCAATAGCCGGCACAAGGTGGTGGCGGGTATCGCCAGGGTCGCTATGTCTTTCATGCTGTTTTCCTCCGCTGTTTTGCGCTGAAACGCGCTGTTTTCCGCTGTTTTTTGGCTTGGATCACAGCGCGGGCAGGAGGTTCCCAAAAAACAGCGGAAAACAGCAGAAAACAGCGGAAAACAGCGGCTCATTTCAGCGGAAACGACATACGCAGTTGGGCGGCTACCCAAACTCAATTCCTATCGCCCGTGACACGGAAGATTTCGGGCGGGAGAATCAATGCTTTTTTTCGTTCAGGTAAGATGAACGAAGACCATTGGCGCGCATCGCACCTCGTCGCCAACCATGCACGGCTTATCCGACAACAGCACATGGAATTTAGCGTATGAGTAGCGAGTTCATTACTTCTGTTCCACACCTTCACACGGAACGGCTCACGCTTCGTGAATATCGACGGGACGACTTTGACGCATTCGCAGCGCATATCGCCGACCCAGTAAGTTCGGCCCACCTGATCACGGCTGACCGCCAGGCTGCGTGGCGAATCTTCTGTTCACAAGCAGGCCTATGGCTCATACAAGGCGCCGGATGGTGGGCTGTCGAGGAAAAGGAGACTGGTCAACTCGTCGGGAATGTTGGCGCGTTCTTTCGCGAGGAGTCCACCATGATGGAGCTTGGCTGGAATACCTATCGTGCCTTCTGGGGCCAGGGATTCGCGAAGGAAGCGGCGGCAGCAGCCTTGAACCATGCGCTCGAGATCCGGCGCGAACCAAAAGTTCGGGCTCTCATCGCTTCAGCCAATGAATCATCGCTGCGCGTTGCCAGGCGCCTTGGCCTGACTTATGAAGCGGAAACTGAAATATACGGCAAAGCGGTCGGAATTTATACGCGTGAGCGGGGAGGCCCAGCCGTCCAGGTTCGCAATGGGACGTAAACGGACGTGGATCACACGCCGCAGCGCCAATAGCGGCTGCGGCGTGTGGATTGATTACTTGCCTCCTCGGCCAGCCCTGATCAGGAAGTTCTGCATGGTCGATTCCGCCACAGACGCCCACTGGTTCTGGTCGTTGCGGAAGCGCTTCCATGGTTCGTAGATCTTGGCGAACTTGGCGTTCTTGGATGCTTCCTCGTTCATCAATTCATTGGCGGCCTTGTAGGCGGCATCCATGATCTCGTTGGAATAGTTGCGCAGCTTGACGCCGTTCTTCATCAGGCGGCCCAGCGCAGTCGGGTTCTTGAAGTCGTACTCGGCCTGCATCACCACATGGGCTTCGTAGGCGGCGCATTCCACCGCGGCCTGGTAATCCTTCGGCAGCTTTTCCCATTCCTTGATGTTGACGTACAGGGTGAAGGAAGCGCCCGGCTCCCACCAGCCCGGGTAGTAGTAGAACGGTGCGACCTTGTAGAAGCCCAGTTTCTCGTCGTCGTACGGGCCGACCCATTCCGCCGCATCGATGGTGCCTTTTTCCAGCGCCGGGTAAATGTCGCCACCTGCCAGCTGCTGCGGCACCGCGCCCAGGCGCTCCATCACCTTGCCGGCCAGGCCGGCGATACGCATCTTGGCGCCCTTCAGGTCGGCCACGGTTTTGACTTCCTTACGGAACCAGCCGCCCATCTGGGTGCCGGAATTACCGGCGATGAAGTTGACCACGCCGTAATCACGGAAGAAGTTGCGCAGCAATTCCTTGCCGCCGCCCTGGTCGTACCAGGCAGTGTGCTGGCGCGAAGTCAGACCGAACGGCACCGCGCAGTCGAAGGAGAAGGTCGCATCCTTGCCGTAGTAATAGTAAGAAGCGCTATGGCCGCATTCCACGGTACCCGCCTGCACCGCATCGAGCACTTGCAGGCCCGGCACGATCTCCCCGGCCGCGAACACGCGGATATTGAATTTACCGCCGGTCAGCTGAGACACGCGTTTGGTGAAGGTGTCGGCCGCGCCGTAAATGGTGTCGAGGGACTTGGGGAAGCTGGATGCCAGGCGCCAGGTGATGGCAGGCGAATCGGCAGCGATGGCTGGTGCGGCAATGACCCCTGCGCCTGCACCTGCTGCTGCTGCCTTCTTGATGAAGGAACGACGTTCCATGCGACTGTCTCCTTATAAAAGGGGTTTTATCTGGAAACAGTGTATGGAAATATTTAATTTCCGGCAACCACCATCTTTTCAATCAGGATCGACCCTGTTTGCTTGGTGCCACGCACCAGGACATCGGTACCGATGCCGACGATATCCTTGAACATGTCCTTCATATTGCCGGCGATGGTGATTTCTTCCACCGGGTACTGGATCACGCCATTCTCGACCCAGTAGCCGGAAGCGCCGCGGCTGTAATCGCCCGTCACGTAATTGGTGCCCTGGCCCATCAACTCGGTGACCAGCAGGCCGGTGCCCATCTTGCGCAGCATGGCCTCGAAATCGTCGTCCTTCTTGGTCGTCGAGGACGTGATGGACAGGTTGTGCGAACCGCCGGCATTGCCGGTGGTTTGCATGCCCAGCTTGCGCGCCGAATAGGTCGACAGGAAGTAGCCCTGCAGCACGCCGTTCCTGACCACGTCGCGCTTGCTGGTGCGCACGCCTTCCTCATCGAACGGTGCCGAACCGATGCCGCCCACCACGTGCGGGTCTTCCTTGATCTGGATGTGCGAAGGGAAGATGTCCTTGCCCAGCGAGTCGACCAGGAAGGACGACTTGCGGTACAGCGCGCCGCCCGACGTGGCCTGGACGAAGGCGCCCAGCAGGCCGGCCGCCAGCGGCGCTTCGAACAGTACCGGGCAGCTGCGCGTTTCGAGCTTGCGCGCATTCAGGCGGGCCAGTGCGCGTTCGGCGGCGTAGCGGCCAACCGCTTCCGCACTGGCCATCTTCTTCGGGTCGCGCACCGAGGTGTACCAGTCGTCGCGCTGCATCTTGGCGCCCTTGCCGGCGATCGGCGTGACCGACAAGGTATGGCGCGAGTAAGGATAGCCCCCGATGAAGCCGCGCGAATTGGCCGACACGAAGTGCGATTGCTGCACGTGCACGCCGGCCCCCTCGCTATTGGTGACGCGCTGGTCGACCGCGAAGGCCGCCGCTTCGGCGCGCTGCGCCAGGGCCACCGCTTCCTCGGTGCTGATCGGCCACGGGTAGAACAGCTGCAAGTCCTGCGGGTTCTTTTCCAGCTGGTCTTCGTCGGCCAGGCCGGCGCAATCGTCTTCCGCCGTGAAGCGGGCGATGTTGTAGGCCGCTTCCACCGTCGCCTTCAGCGAGGCGGTGGAAAAATCGGAGGTGCTGGCATTGCCGCGCTTCTTGCCGATGAAGACGGTGACGCCGATGCCCTTGTCGCGGTTCTGCTCGATGGTTTCGATCTTGCTCTTGCGGACCGACACCGAGAGCCCGCTGCCTTCGCTGATCTCGACCGCGGCATCGCTGCCGCCCTGCTCGCGCGCATACTTCAAAACGTCGCGGGCAAGCTGTTTCAACTGGTCCTGGGAATAGGAGAAGGCGGATTCGCTCATGGGGTGTTTTTAGGGCTGTGGGCGTTAAAACAGTTATCATAGCAGCCGTTTACCGTTTTTTCGCGCTCTATCATGCCTAATCCAAACCGCGGCTCGTGTGGCTTCCAGTCCAACGAGTTCGAACAAGAATACGAACGTCCTTCCAAGACCGAGATGAAACGCCAGTCCGACGCCCTGCAGGCGCTGGGCCAGGAGCTGGTCGAGGCCCCGCGCGACCGCGTCAAGCGCGTGCCGATGCCGGAAGACGTCATGGATGCCATTCTGGAATGCCAGAATATCAAGAACCACGAAGGCCGCCGCCGCCAGATGCAATTCATCGGCAAGAAGATGCGCGGCCTGACCGATGAGGAAGTGGCCGTCATCAAGCGCACCATCGAGGGCTGGAAAGGCGCCTCCAAGGCCGATACCGCCGCCCTGCACGCGCTGGAGCGCCGCCGCGACAAGCTGCTGGCCGACGACAAGGCCCTGACCGCCCTGCTGGAAGAACACCCCCAGCTGGACGTGCAGCACTTGCGCGGCCTGATCCGCAACGCCCGCAAGGAACAGGCCGAGAACAAGCCGCCCAAGGCGTACCGCGAAATCTTCCAGATCCTGAAGGACCTGGACAAAGCCGCCGCCGGCACCCCATCGCCGGGCCCGGACGTTGACGTCGACGCGCCCGAGGGCGAAGAAGATGAGTGACGACACCCTGCTGGTTGGCCTGGTGTCGGTCTCCGACCGCGCCAGCGGCGGTGTCTACCAGGACCAGGGCATCCCGGCGCTGGAGGAATGGCTGCGCAGCGCGCTTACCACGCCGGTGCGCTTCGAAACCCGCCTGATTCCCGATGAGCGGACGCAGATCGAGTCCACCCTGGTGGAGCTGGTGGACCAGGTGCGCTGCCACCTGGTGCTGACCACCGGCGGTACCGGCCCGGCGCGGCGCGACGTGACGCCGGAAGCCACGCTGGCCATCGGCAGCAAGGAAATGCCGGGCTTCGGCGAGCAGATGCGCCAGGTCAGCCTGGCCTTCGTGCCGACCGCCATCCTGTCGCGCCAGGTCGCGGTGATCCGCGAGACGGCCGACCACGCGGCCCTGATCATCAACCTGCCGGGCCAGCCCAAAGCCATCAAGGAAACGCTGGAAGGCTTGAAAGACGCCGACGGCAAGCAGTTGGTCGGTGGCGTGTTCGCTGCCGTCCCCTACTGCATCGACCTGATCGGCGGCCCCTACGCCGAAACCAACGACGCCGTCTGCAAGGCATTCCGCCCCAAATCCGCCATCCGCAAGAAGGACAACGCATGACCCACCTGCTGGACTCCATCGTCATCGATACCGCACCGGACCCCGAGTATTCCGTCATCTGGCTGCACGGCCTGGGCGACAGCGGCGAGGGCTGGGCGCCTATCGTCAATGAGCTCGACCTGGCCGGCCTGCCCGGCATCCGCTTCATCTTCCCGCATGCGAACACGATGCCGGTGACGATCAACGGCGGTTACGTGATGCGCTCGTGGTACGACATCGTGCACAACGACCTGGGGCGCCAGGAAGACGAAAAAGGCTTGCGTGAGTCGCAAATCCTGGTGGAAGCGCTGATCGCGCGCGAAAAGTCGCGCGGCATCCCGGCGCACCGCATCGTGCTGGGCGGCTTCTCGCAAGGCTGCGCGATGACGCTGCAGGCCGGCTTGCGCCACCCCGAGAAACTGGCGGGCCTGATGTGCCTGTCGGGCTACGTGCCGTTGGCCGACAAGGTGGCTGCCGAACGCCATCCGGCCAACCAGGACACACCGGTCTTCATGGTGCACGGCACCCAGGACCCGGTGATCCCGGTGGCCCGCGCGATCGCTTCGCGCGACCTGCTCAGGCAACTGGGCTACCAGGTCGAATGGCATGACTACCCGATGCAGCACTCGGCCTGCGCCGAGGAAATCCAGCACATTTCCGCCTGGCTGAAAAAAGTGTTCGCCTGAGCGGCGCACCTCAGTCGAGGTTGCGGCTCAATTTGTCCAGGCCTGAGGCCAGCCGTTCCACGTCGGCGGCGGTGATGGCGCAGGCGTGGGCAATCTGCTCGCTTACTTTCAAGCCGGCGGCGCGCAGCTTGCGGCCCTTCTCGGTCAGCGTCAGCACACGGTTGCGCTCATCGTTCGGGTCGCGGTCGCGCAGCAGGTAGCCTTCCGCCTCCAGCCGCTTGACCAGCGGCGTGATCGAACCGGGGTCTTGCTGCAGCCGTTCGGCCAGCCCTTTGATGCCCAGGCCCTCCTCTTCCCACAGCACGACCATCACCAGGTATTGCGGGTAGGTCAGGTTGAGCGGGGCCAGCAGGGGTTTGTACAACTGGGTCATCTTCAGCGAAGTCGAATACAGCTTGAAGCAGAGATGCTGGTCCAGCGTGGGGGGCGTGCGTTTTTCCATGGCGCGTACTTTAGCACAGCCCCCCGCGGCCCATCAGCGCTTGGCCGCCGCCAGGATCACCTTGGCCACCGCTTCCGGCTGCGATGCCATCGGCACGTGGCTGGCCGCCAGCGTGGTGGTGGTCGCGTTGATCTTGCTGGCGAACGATTGCTGCAAGCCCGGATCGATCATGCGGTCTTTCGAGGCCACGATGTAGTAGCTTGGCTTGCTCTTCCATGCCGCCACGTCGACCTTGTCGCCGAATGCGCTGGCCTTGATCGGGCCCTGGGTCGCCGTCATCAGGCGGTGTTCGGCCGCGCTCAGGTCTTGCGCAAAGTTGACCGCCATCGATTCGGCCGACAGGTAGAGGAAGCCATTGTTGTCGGGCTTTAGGGTGGCGATGCCCGGCGGCAGCGGGAAGTCCTTGCCCAGTTCACCCACGGCCTGCCCTTCCGACGGCGCGAAGGCCGCCACGTAGACCAGCGACTTCACCTTGTCGCTCGCGCCAGCCTGGGTGATCACGGCGCCGCCCCACGAGTGGCCCACCAGCACCACCTTGCCGCTTTGCGCATCGATCACGCGCTGGGCGAAGGCCACGTCGTCCGCCAGGGACGTCAGCGGGTTCTGCACCGAGACCACTTTCAAGCCCTGCTTCTGCAGCAACGGGATCACCTTGTTCCAGGCGGAGCCGTCGGCGAAGGCGCCGTGCACCAGCACGACGGTGGTGTCTTCGGCGGCGTGCGCCGGCACCAGGGCGGCACCGGCGACGAGGGAAGCGGCGATCAGGGCGGATTTGATGGTCTTGGTCATGGTAATTCTCCTTTGGTTAGTTCGTTAATGATTAGCGCGCTAAGCGCATGGGTTGAAATATAGCGCACAATTCGTTAGCGTGCAAATTATTTTTACGGCACGACCGTTCGCCGCGTGCCGCCCACACCGGCGGGCTTGATAGATTTGCATCTTTATCGGACACTGGCGGCATGAAAAAAACTCTCATCCCAGCCATCGCCCTGGCCCTGGCCGCCAGCTCCCTGACCGCCGCCGCGCGCGAACCCCGCGCCCAGGCTGGACAAGCCGACTATCAGGCCACGCGCCGCTATTACCAGCAACTGGTCAACGGGCCGACCCCACAGTTGTCCGAACTGAAGCTGCTGATGGCCATGCTGCCCAAGGGCGGCGACCTGCACCACCATTATTCAGGCGCGATTTACGCGGAAACCTACCTCGATTGGGTCGCGCAAAAGCACTATTGCATTTACACCGCCAGCGATCCGACCAATGAGAAGTCCAAATACAGCATTGAAACGAAGCTGCCCGCCCCCGGCGCACCCGCCCACAGCAATTGCCTGAGCGTGGCGGCGATCCGCGCGGCCAAGGACACCACGTTCTACCGCGAATTGCTGGCGCGATGGTCGACCATGGATTTCTATAACCACGGCCAGTCGCAACTGCCGCCGGACCAGCATTTCTTCAACACCTTCAACTATTTCGGCCCGATCTCCGGCTACAGCTACAAGCTCGGTTTCGAGCAATTGAAACGCCGCGCCAAAGACGAAAATGTGCAGTACATCGAGACCATGGTGAAAAGCGCGCCGGCGCCGTCCAATCCCGACCTGGCCAAGGCCATCAATGTCTTGCCGGCCGATGCCGACGATGCCGCATTGACGGCGGCGCTGGCGCCGTATGCCGATTTCGTGCAGAACGATCAGGTCGCCCGGAAAGCCATTGCCGATTACGTGCAAACGCTGGAAAGCGACCTGACCGGCATCGACGACGGCGAGTTCACGCTGCGTGCGCAAACCTATGTGTCGCGCAACAAGGCGCCGGCGGAAGTATTTGCCGGCCTGGCGGGCGCCTTTGCCGCCAGCGACAAGAGTTCGCGGATTGTCGGCGTCAATATCGTCGGGCCGGAAAACGGCGTGGTGGCGCTGCGCGATTACCAGCTGCACATGCGCATGTTCGCTTTCCTCAAGCAGCGCTACCCGAACGTGCGGCTGGCCATGCATGCCGGCGAACTGGTGCCGGGCCTGGTGCCGCCGGAAGATTTGCGCAGCCATATCGCCAGCGCCGTGCGCGTCGCCGGCGCCCAGCGCATCGGCCATGGCATCGATATCGTCCATGAGACAAGGGCCGACCAGTTGCTGGCCGACCTGAAAGCGCGCCAGGTGGCGGTGGAAATCAACCTGACCAGCAATGACTTCATCCTCGGTGTCAAAGGCGAAGCGCATCCGGTCACCACCTACCTGCGCCATGGCGTGCCGATCGTGCTGTCCACCGACGATGCGGGCGTGTCACGCAATGACCTTAGCGGCGAGTACGTGCTGTTCACCAGCCGCTACCGCCCCAGCTACGACACGCTCAAACAGGTGGTGTACAACAGCATCCGCTATGCATTCCTGACGCCGGCGGAAAAAGCGGCGCAGACCAGGCAGCTGGACTTGCGCTTTGCCCGCTTTGAACAGGCGGTGGCAGCCATGGCGCGGCGGAATAAATAGCCGTCCAGGGGCCGGGCGTGGCGCTGCCGAACAAGCGCCACCGCTAAGCGGAATAGGCCGCTTCCATCAAAGCGCTGGCGAGGCTGCCGAGCTTCTGATGGTCATAGCTGCTGTTGTTGAAGACAATGACCGTGGTGCCGTCCGCCAGCACGCGGCGCGCCACGAGGCGGAAGCCGCCGTTCGAGCCATCCTCCCAAGCCGCTTCGCGCGCGACGCCCGCAATCGTTTCAACCCGCGTCCGGCCGCCCAGGGCGTAACGCTGGCCGGTCATGACGACCTTCATCAGGGCGGCGCGCGCAGCGGGCGTCAGCACGGCGCCATCGAGCACGCTGTCCATCAGGCGCAGCATGTCGGGCGCGCTGCTGTAAAAGCCGCCGGCCATGGCCATGTAATCCGGCACGGCATTCACTTTGCGCTGCCAGGCGGCGCCGGCGCCGGCGTAGGCCAGCGCCATGCGCGGCACCGCGCTCGATTCGCCACGGAAGATGCCGCTGTCGCGCAAACCCAGCGGAGCGGTGAGCCAGTCCGTCACACAATCGCGGTACGCGCGGCCACTGGCGCGTTCCACGATGGCCTTCACGATCAGCCAGTTCGAATGCGAATAGTCCCATTTGGCGCCGGGTTCGAACCACAGGTCGGCGCTGGCGTAGCGGCGTACCGCCTCCATTTGATCGAGTTCGGTATTGGCCACCTTGGGGTCGGCCTTCCTGGCGGCGACCAGTTCGTTCGGCACGCCGCTGGCATGGGACATCAGGTGGCGCAAGGTGAGCCTGGCGCCCGTGTCGGCGCGGTAGTCCGGCAGGTACTGCAGGATCGGCGCATCCAGCGCCAGCACGCCCTGGTCGACCAGCTTCATGACCGCGATGGCCGCAATCCATTTCGACACCGAGCCGGTTTCGAAGCGGGTGTCGAGGGCCATCGGGGTTTGCGGCTGCGGGTCCGCCATGCCGAACGCCTTGCCGAACAGGATGGCCGGACCGCGTCCGACGACAACGGTGCCGTTGAAGTCCGGGTAGGCGGCCATTACCGCCTCATAACGCGATGGCGCAGTCGCGGCGAAGGCGGATGCGATCGGCGCCACGGCAATGGTCCCGACAATGGAAAGGCATTGGCGACGGTGCATGGGAAAGCGCTCCTTCTCGTTCGTGTACCATTTGACGAATTGAACCAGTGACCTTGCACATGATAGACCGTCTGCCCCCCATCCCGTTCGAACAGCTGGATCCGGACCAGCAGAAAGTCGCGCAAGCCGTGATCGAAGGCCCCCGCGGCGCGCTGTACGGCCCCTTCGTGCCACTGATCCGCAGCCCCGAGCTGATGTCGGCGGCCCAACAGATGGGCGAGTACCTGCGCTACCGCAGCGCCATCGGCACCCGCCTGTCGGAGCTGGCGATCCTGGTGACGGCCAGGGCCTGGAACCAGCAGGTGGAATGGGCCATCCATGCGCCAATTGCGGCACAGGCGGGCATTGCGCAGGAAGTGATCGACGCGATCGCGCACCACCGCGCGCCGGCGGGGCTGACGGCGGAAGAACGCGCGGTCTTCGATTTCTGCACTGAGCTGCAGCGCGACAAGCGCGTATCCGACGCCACCTACGGCGCCGCGCTGCAGCACTTCGGGCAGCACGGCGTGGTGGACCTGATGGGCCTGTGCGGCTACTACACCTTGCTCGCCATGGTGATGAACGCGGCGCAGACCGCCACGCCGGCCTCCCCGGCCGCCACGCTGCCCGACTGAGTCGCACCGGACAGGACAAAAATCAAAACGCGGCCGGGCCGCGCGCGCTAATGTCGCTGGACGACCCATCCTGCGAGGAGCCGCCATGACCCACCTGATCCACCGCGACCTGCGCCGCACGCCGCCTGTCGCGGTCTGCGCTTTTGGCATGCACGTGCGCGACAGCGAAGGCAATACCTATCTCGATGCCAGCGGCGGCGCCGCCGTCTCTTCGCTCGGGCATAGCCACCCGGATGTGCTGGCGGCGATGCAGGCGCAACTCAAGGTGGCGGCGTATGCGCACACGTCCTTTTTCACCACCGAAGTGGCGGAAGAGCTGGGCGAGCGCCTGGCGCAGGATGCGCCGGGCGACTTGAACCACGCCTACCTGGTGTCGGGCGGCTCGGAAGCCATCGAAGCGGCGCTCAAGCTGGCCCGCCAATACTTCGTCGAGCACGGCGAGAGCGAGCGCCGCGTCTTCATTGCGCGGCGCCAGAGCTACCACGGCAACACGCTGGGGGCCCTCGCGCTGGGCGGCAACGAGTACCGCCGGCGCCATTTCGAACCGTTGCTAATGGACGTGGCACGGGTCTCGCCCTGCTTCGAATACCGCGAACGCCGCGCCGGCCAGGACGTGCACGACTACACCGCCAACCTGTTGCAGGAGCTGGAGGCGAAGATCATCGACCTGGGACCGCAGCACGTGATCGGCTTTTGCGCCGAAACGGTGGTGGGCGCGACCAGCGGGGCGGTGCCGCCGACGCCGGGCTATTTCAAGGGCGTGCGGGCGCTCTGCGACAAGTACGGCATCCTGATGATCGCCGATGAGGTGATGTGCGGCATGGGCCGCACCGGCACGCTGTACGCGATCGAACAGGAAGGCGTGGTGCCGGACTTAGTGGCGCTGGGCAAGGGCCTGGGCGCCGGCTACCAGCCGATCGGCGCCGTGGTCGCGCGCGACCATGTGGTGCAGCGGCTGCGCTCGGGCAGCGGGGTGTTCCAGCACGGGCACACCTATGTCGGGCACCCGGTGGCGGCGGCGGCGGCGCTGGCGGTGCAGAAGGTGATCCGGCGCGATTCGCTGCTGGGGGCGGTGACGGTGCGCGGGGCGACCTTCAAACGCATGCTGCGCGATGCTTTCGGCATGCATCCGCATGTGGGGGACATCCGCGGGCGCGGCATGCTGCTGGCCCTGGAGCTGGTGCAGGACCGCGACGGCAAGCGGCCTTTCGATCCGGACCTGCGGCTGCACGCGGCGCTGAAGGATGCCTGCATGGAGTGCGGGCTGATGGTGTATCCCATGGGCGGCACCATCGACGGCAAACGCGGCGACCATGTGCTGCTGGCGCCTCCCTTCATTGCGACGGAGACGGACTTGCAGCAGATCGTGTCGCGGCTGCAGGATGGGTTGGAGCGGGCTTTGCTGCGTGTGCGGCCGGTTTAAGAGAACCGGTAAGACGGTGTCAGACCCGAAGGGTCAGACACCTGGCCTGCGGCTGCCGCGTATCGGTGTCTGACCCTTCGGGTCTGACACCGGGTTACCGGTTCAGAACTCCTGATACCCGATCACGTCCTGCTGCTGCTCCCCCAGCCCGGCGATGCCCAGCCGCACGAAGTCGCCCTTCTTCAGGAAGCGCTTGCGTGCCAGGCCGACGCCGGGCGGGGTGCCGGTGGCGATGATGTCGCCCGGCTCCAGCGTCATGAAGCGCGAAATATAGGCCACCAGCTGCGGCACCTTGAAGATCATGGTCTCGGTGCTGCCGGTCTGCATGCGCTTGTCGTTCACTTCCAGGTACAGGTCAAGCTTGTTGACGTCCCACACCTCGTCGCGCGTCACCAGCCATGGGCCGACCGGGCCGAAGGTATCGCACCCCTTGCCCTTGTCCCAGGTGCCGCCGCTCTCGAGCTGGAATTCGCGCTCGGACACATCGTTCACCACACAGTAGCCGGCGATATGCTTTTCCGCCTCCGCTTCGCTGACGTTGCGCGCGCGCGTGCCGATCACCACGCCCAGCTCCACTTCCCAGTCGGTCTTCTTCGAGCCCTTGGGCAGCATGATCGGATCGTCCGGGCCGGACAGGCAGGTGATGGCCTTCATGAAGATGATCGGTTCGCTCGGGATCGGCAGGCCCGATTCCTTGGCGTGGTCGGCGTAGTTCAGGCCCACGCCAATGAACTTGCCCACCTTGGCCACCGGCACGCCGAAGCGCGGGTTGCCGCGCACCACCGGCAGCGTTTCGGGATCGATCCTGGCCAGCTTGCGCAGCACCTTGTCCGACAGGTTGGCGCCGGAGAGGTCGCTGATTTCCCGCGACAGGTCGCGCAGCTTGCCGAATTCATCGATCAGGCCAGGTTTTTCTTTGCCGATGCGGCCGTAACGAACCAGTTTCATAACATCTTCCTCTTGTTGAAGGCGATATTCTACCGGATCGCGCATCGGACACCGGCCGCGCATTAACGGCGTTTGCGCCAGTAGCGCCAAAGCCCGGGCAATTGCAGCAGCACCAGCAAAGCGAACGCGCATTGGTAGGCGGCCGGGGGGTAATGCCCCAGCGGCGAATGCTGCCACAGCCCAACCACCTGGCCAAAGCCCGCCTGCACGGTGAAGGCGCCAACGAAAATCAGGAGGTTCAGGCAGGTCGATGCGCGTCCCATCAGCGAAGGAGGCAATGCCTGCGCGATGATCGAATATTCCATGCCGGTGACGCATCCCACCAGCATGAACAGCACCGGCAGCGTTTGCTGCGGCAAGCGCCAACCGGATGCGAACAGGCATTGCAGCAGCACGAATATCAGGATGCCCGCGGCCGCCACGTCCAGCGCGCGCCAGCCGCGCCTGGCCGCCCATTCCGTCAACATCCCGACCGCGATCGAACCGAAGATGACGGCCGCCATGCCGAGGTAGAGCAGCCAGGCAATCGCATCTTCGCCATAGCGCGGCACGTCGGCCAGCCAGCGCGCGATCCACAGCCCCTGCACACCGAAGAAGACACTGTGCGGGATCAGCACCAGCATGGCGGTTTCGCGGAACACCGGGTGCGTGAAGGTCTCCACCAGCGCGCTGCGGGTGAACGGGCGCGGCGGCGCGGCGGGGGGCGTGGGGGCAAGCAGGAAGATCATCAGGGCCACCACGACACAGGCGGCGGCCAGGCCGGCCATCATCCATTGCCAGCTCATATGGTGCAGTGCCAGCCGCACCGGCAGCGTGGCGGTGGCGGCGCCCAGGCCGCCGGCGGCGATCAGGTAGCCCTGCACGGAAGGCGCCTTGTGCGCCGGCAGCCAGGTGGTGAGCGCCTTGATCGCCGCCATGAAGCAGGCCGCCAGGCCTAGCCCCATCAGGGCGCGCGAGACCGCCAGGGCGGCGAAGCTGCGGCTGCAGGCGAAGGCCAGCGTGCCGGCGGCGGCCACCAGCAGCAGCACGCATTGCACGCGGCGCGGGCCGTAGCGGTCGAGCGCGACGCCGATCGGCAGTTGCGCGATGGCGAAGGCCAGGAAGTAGGTACTGGTCAGCATGCCCAGCTGGGCCGGCGTGAGGCCGGCTTGCGTGACCAGGACGGGCGCCAACATGGCATTGACGCTGCGCAGCAGCCAGGACAGGTAGTGGCCCAGCGCGAAGGGGATGAAGACCATGAACAGCGTGGCCGGGCCGGACAGGGTGCCCGGCAAGCGCTCCGTCCCGCGCCAGCACCTTCCCGCTGCTGTCAGCCAGCGCAGGCGCCAGTCGCCCCGTACCGGCACCGATACCGCCAGCGGCCCGGGCAACAACAGCGGCACCGGTGTGCCCGCGCCTGCGGCCGTACGCGCGGCTGGCGGTGTTGCCGGCCCGGGTGCGGCGGCAAGGTTGCGCCCTGCCGGCAGCGCCGGCGGCACGGTGCTGGCGGCGGGCGCGCGCATGGCATGGCCCTATGCAACCAGCGGGATGACCCGGCGCGGCAACACCGTCACCGGCGGCGCGAGCGGCGCGGTGGACGCGGCATGTTCGGCTTCGTCGAAGAAGAACTTGTCACGCCCGAACGCAGGCCGCAGCTGGTCGAACCAGGTCGCGGTCGGGTCGTATTTCGCATAGAACGGCTTGCGCACCCAGTCCGCATTGCGCGCCTGCAGCAGCTGCAGCGCAAACACCTTCTCGCCGCCAATCTGCGCCACGCCATCGATCACCACCTTGCCGGGGAAGGCGCTCATGGAAGGACCGCGCACCGTGCGCGCCAGGCCGGACACCATCTGGTACGCCTGCTGGAACACTTCGTGCGCGCGCGCCAGCGGCAGCTGGAAGTATTCGCGCGGCCCTGTGTCGCGCTCGACGAACATGTAATACGGGATCGCCCCCAGCCGCACCCCGGTGCGCCACAGCTCCGCCCAGCTGGCCGGATCCTCGTTGATGTGCCGGATCAGCGGCCCCTGCATGCGCAGGGTCGCGCCGGTGCCGACGATGCGCTTGACGGCCTGCTGCGCCACGTCCTGCCGCAACTCCACCGCATGGTTGTAGTGGCCCATGATCGCCATATTCTTGCCCGCCGCGACCACCCGCTCGAACAGCCGCAGCAAGTCGTCGGCATCGCGGTCGCTGACGTAGCGTTGCGGCCAGTACGACACCGACTTGGTGCCGATGCGGATGTTCTGGATATGCTCGAGACCCGGCCCCAGCAGGGGCGTGATGATCTCTTCCATCGAGCGGGTATTCATGATCATCGGGTCGCCGCCGGTGATCAGCACGTCCGTCACGTCGCGGTGCGATTTCAGGTACGCCACCAGTTGTCCCGTTTCGCGCGCATCGAATTTCAGGTCGTCCATGCCGACGAATTGCGGCCAGCGGAAGCAGAAGGTGCAGTAAGCGTGGCAAGTCTGCCCGGCGCTGGGGAAGAACAGCACGGTCTCCTTGTACTTGTGCTGCAGGCCGCGCAACGGCGCATCGTTCAGGCGCGGCACGTTGTGCGTCATCTGGCCGGCCGGATGGGGGTTCATGCGCAGCCGGATCTGGCGCACCAGCTGTTGCGCCGCCGCCTCATCCTGCTTCACCAGCAGCAGGTCGCGCAATTGCCAGTATTCGTGCGCCGGCAGCATGTCGCGGTGCGGGAACACCAGGCGGTAAATGGGGTCGTCCGGGATATTGTCCCAGTTGATCAACTGGCCCAGCACATACTGGTTGGTGCGGAACGGCAGCACATGCGAAATCACCTGCACCGCCTCCTGCTGTTCGTGCGTCAGCAATTCCCACTGGGGCGCCTGGCGGATGGTCTGGCGGGTATAGGGCTTGAACTTGGGCAGGGCGTCGGCGGTCATGGCGTACTCCTGAGTGGGTGGGCTAGGACTTCATGATGGACCGCTTAGGAATTCGCCTATTGCCATACCTCAATAGTTGCCAGGAAAAATCCTACGAGCTTGCGTTTGCGCAATTCCCGACCGGCTGTGCACACGTACAGTGGGGGCTCCATCCCACCCCAAGGAGCCCGGCATGAAACGCATCCTGATTGCATCCCTGATCGCCCTGGCCACGGCAGGCGCCCACGCCAGCGAACCGACCGAGAAAGACGCCATCGCCATGGTCGAAAAAGGCGCTGCCTATATCAAGCAGCACGGCAAGGACAAGTTCATCGAGAAGGTCGCGGCCAAGGATCCCGAATTCATCCAGGGTGCGCTGTACGTCGACATCCGCGACCTGCAAAGCGGCATCGTGCTGGCGCATCCCGTCAATCCCACCATCGTCGGCAAGGACTTGACCGACGTGCCCGATGCCAGCGGCAAGAAGTACCGGCGCGAGATCATCGAGCTGGCGGCAAAGAAGGGCAAAGGCTGGGTCGACTATATGTACAAGAACCCCACCACCGGCAAGATCGAACCCAAGACCACCTATATCCAGCGCGTCGGCGACGCCGTGCTGGAAGCGGGCATCTACAAGAAATAGGAGGCGGCCATGCTGAACCGACTGCGGATTGGACCCAAGCTGCTGCTTGCGCCTGGCGTGGTACTGGCGCTGCTGCTGGCGACAGCGGCATGCGCCTGGTTCGGCATGGTGCGGCAGAACGCTTCCATGGAAAACCTGGTGCAGCTGCGCGCCGCGCGGCTGCAGGCCGTGGCCGACGTGGCGGGCGAGGCACGCATGGCGCACGCCAACATTTACCAGCTGCTGGCCTGGATCAACGGCAGCTTCGCGCAGGCGCGGCTCGATGCGCTGACGGCGCAGATCCGCAACCGGCACGGCGCGGTGGGCAGCCGGCTGGAACAGCTGGCCAGCGGCGCGGCTCAAGATGAACGCGGCTTACTGGCGGTGTCGCAGCAGGCACTGGCCACCTACCGCAAGGCGGTGCAGGAAACCATCGAACTGGCGCAGGTCGACCAGTCGATCGCCACCAACGCCATGGCCAAGGCGGAGCGCCAGTTCGCGGCGCTGGACGTGCAGCTGGCGCAGCTGGCGGCGCTGGAAAAGTCGCTCAGCGAAGCGGCCTACAAAGGCGCGCGGCAAGAGTTCCGTCTGCTGGGCATGACCATGGCGGGCTTGCTGCTGCTGTCGGTGGCGCTGTCGCTGGCGGTCTCGATGCTGGTGCGGCGCGCGCTGCTGCGCGACATCCATGCCATCGGCGAGGGCGTGCGCAGCCTGGCAGCGGGGCGGCTGGCGCCGCGCCAAACGGCGCGCGGACGCGACGAAATCGCCGAGACCGTGCGTGCGCTCGATGGCAGCGTGGCGCAGCTGAATGGCACCATCCGTTCGATCCGGGGGGCGGTGCAGCAGATCGATCTGGCCTCGCGCGAGATCGCGAGCGGCAATATGGACCTGTCGTCGCGCACCGAACTGCAGGCCAGCTCTCTGGAGGAAACCGCCAGCGCGGTCGACAGCTTGGCGGCGGCGGTGCGCAGCAATGCCGAACATGCGCGTGAAGCCTGCCAGCTGGCGGCCAATGCCAATGCGCTGGCGGTGCGCGGCGGCGCGGCGGTGGCCGATGCGGTGCAAACCATGGAGGCGATCCGCGCCTCTTCGCGCAAGATCGTCGAGATCATCGGCGTGATCGACGGCATCGCGTTCCAGACCAATATCCTGGCGCTGAATGCCGCGGTCGAGGCGGCGCGCGCCGGCGAGCAGGGGCGCGGCTTTGCCGTGGTGGCGGCCGAGGTGCGGACGCTGGCGCAGCGCAGCGCCACGGCAGCGCAGGAAATCAAGGCGCTGATCAACACTTCCGTGGCCACCATCGACAGCGGCGCGGCCTCGGTCGGCGTGGCCGGCGGCAGCATGGGCGATATCGTGGCGTCGGTGGCCCAGGTCAGTGGCATCATCCAGCGCATCAGCGATGCCAGCGCGGAGCAGGCGCGCGGGATCACGGAAGTGAACGGCGCGGTGGGGCAGATCGACGATGTCACGCAGCAGAACGCGGCACTGGTCGAGCAAGCGGCGGCGGCGGCGGCCAGCCTGCAGGAGCAGGCGGCAGGATTGGCGCAGGCGGTGGCAGTGTTCGAGCTGGGTGAGGATGGCGAGGGTGACGCGGACGGCGACGGCGAGGCCTTGGGCTGGGAGGGTGCAGACGCGGAGCAGGCGGACGCCGGCACCGGGAACGGCAGCGCGCGCGGCTCAAGCGGTGCAAGCGGCGTGGGCGGCTGGGGCGGCTGGGGCGGCGCAGGCGGCACGGCGGACATGGGCGGCGCGCACGGGGCGCGGGGCTGGCGTGATGTGACTCAGGATGGCGAACGGCGCGCGGCGGGCAGCCCGATGCGCGGCCGCGCCCGGGCACGGTCCGGAAGGCCTAGCGGAACGGGCGGCTGACGAAAGGCGAGCCGGCCAGGCCGAAGCGCCACGGCACGTCGACCGCCTTCGAGATGCCGATGCGCGGACCCACCACGACCTGCACCCGCCCCTTGCGCGGCAGCAGTTCGAACGGCGCCGCGCCCAGCGGCATGGCATTGTATTCACGGGTCACGCCCATCGCCTGCGCCAACCGGCCCGGCCCCGAGCACAGCAAGCGCGGATCGTTCAAGCCGCGCCGCGCTTCCATCTGCCCGATGCCGGCCAGCGGCTCGATGGCGCGGATCAGCACCCCGGCCCCGTGCCCTTCCTCGCGGCAGACGAAATTCAGGCACCAGTGGATGCCGTGCGATAAGTAGACATACGCATGGGCCGGCGGCCCGAACATGGCGAAGTTGCGCGCCGTCTTGCCGGCAAAGCTGTGCGAGGCCGGGTCTTCGCGGTCGTAGGCTTCCACCTCGACAATGCGTCCGCCGACGCCATTGACCAGCAGGGTCACCCCGATCAGGCGGCGGGCCACTTGCGGCGAAGGTGCGCTGAAGTCGATATCGGCAAGGATGTGGGAAGACATGCTACCGATTGTATCAATCCTGCCATTTCGGCATGAAAAAAAACCCGGGCGGGCACGCGGCCAAAGCCGGAAAAACAGGCGATAATGTCGGAGCCCGCTCAGCAGAACAACTACCAAGCAAAATGACAACAGCCGCCGCCCGGCTCCCGGCCAACCATCCGACCGCAGAAGATGCGCTGTTGCGCTCGATCCGCATCCCGCCGCGTCCCAGCCTGCTGGTCGACCTGCAGCGCGAACTGGCGCAGCCCGACCCGTCGCCGCGCGCCATCGCGCGCATCATCGGCAACGACGTGGGCATGTCGGGCGCCCTGCTGAAATTGGCCAATTCCCCGTTCTACGGCGCCGCGCGCAAGGCCAAGTCGGTCGAGCAAGCCATCAATTTCCTCGGCATCAACCAGTGCGCCGCCATGCTGACCGGCATCCTGGCGCGCGAAG
>CBFGQI010000093.1:0-20830 GCA_965650885.1 uncultured Oxalobacteraceae bacterium | reverse complement strand
ACATTTTGCTACGCAAAATGTCCGGTTGCCAGAGCTGACCCCGACTTTCAGCACAAAATGTCCGGTTGCCAGAGCTGACCCCGACTTTCACCCCAGGAGGAGCGAATATGGCAATCCAGACGGTAGCAACGTCCCCCATCCCCGGCCAGCGTCCGGGGACTTCGGGTCTGCGCAAGAAAGTCGCAGTCTTCCAGCAGCCTTCCTATCTCGAAAACTTCGTCCAGGGCGTGTTCGACACGCTGGGCGATGTCAGCGGCAAGACGCTGGTATTGGGCGGCGATGGCCGCTTCCACAACCGTGCCGGCATCCAGGTGATCCTGAAGATGGCGGCGGCGCACGGCTTCGCGCGCGTGCTGCTGGGGCAGGGCGGCATCCTGTCGACGCCGGCCGCCAGTTGCCTGATCCGCAAATACCATGCGCTGGGCGGCATCATTTTGTCGGCGAGCCATAATCCCGGCGGGCCGGACGGCGATTTCGGCATCAAATTCAACGGGGCGAACGGCGGACCGGCGCCGGAACAGCTGACCGAAGCAATCTATGAGCGCACGTTGCAGCTGGCGCAATACCGCATCAGCGATGCGCCCGACGTCGACATCGATACGCTGGGGGCAAACGCGGCACTCGAAGGCATGCGCGTCGAAGTGGTCGATCCGGTAGGGGACTATGCGGAACTGATGGCGCAGCTGTTCGATTTCGATGCGATCCGCCGCCTGTTTGCCGGCGGCTTCACCATGCGCTTCGATGCGATGCATGCCGTGTCGGGGCCGTATGCCCGCGCCATCCTGGAAGGTATGCTGGGCGCACCGGCAGGCACCGTGATCAACGGCGAGCCGCTGGAAGACTTTGGCGGCCTGCATCCCGACCCCAATCCAGTCAATGCCGAGGAACTGCTGGACATCATGTGTGCGCAGGCGGCGCCCGATTTCGGCGCTGCCTCCGACGGCGATGCCGACCGCAATATGATCGTCGGCCGCGACTTCGTCGTCACGCCCTCCGACAGCCTGGCCGTGCTGGCTGCCAACGCCACTGTGGCGCCGGGCTATGCGGGCGGCCTGGCCGGCATCGCGCGCTCGATGCCGACTTCGCGTGCGGCCGACCGGGTGGCGGCGGAACTGGGCATACCGTGCTACGAAACGCCCACCGGCTGGAAGTATTTCGGCACGCTGCTCGACGCCGGCAAGGCCACGCTGTGCGGCGAGGAAAGCTATGGCACCGGATCGAACCATCTCCGCGAAAAGGATGGCTTATGGGCGGTACTGTTCTGGCTCAACCTGCTGGCAGTGGGCGGCGGCTCCGTGCAGGACATCGTGACAGCCCACTGGCAGCGCTTCGGCCGCCACTTCTATTCGCGCCACGATTACGAAGCGATCGCGCCGGACGCGGCGCGCCTGCTGATGCAGGACTTGCGCATCAAGCTGGCCAACCTGCCGGGTCAGAAGATGAACCATTACGAAGTACAGGCCGCCGACGATTTCGAGTACAGCGACCCGGTGGACGGTTCGCACGCAAGCCAGCAGGGCATCCGCATCATGATGACGGATGGCTCGCGCATCGTCTACCGCCTGTCCGGCACCGGCACGGAAGGCGCCACATTGCGGGTCTACCTTGAGCGCTACGAAGCCGATCCAGCCCAGCATCGCATCCCGACGCAGCAAGCCTTGGCGGGGCTCATCGCCATTGCCGATAGCGTGGCGAGCATCGTCATGCATACCGGCCGAACCAATCCATCTGTCATCACATAGGAAAAAACGCATGAAACTTTCGTCCCTTGCCTTGTCCCTGTTGCTAGCCACCGGCACCCACGCCGCACTCGCGGCGCCGCCCAAGCCATTCCTTTGGGAGAATGCGACCGTCTACTTCCTGCTGACCGACCGTTTCGCCAATGGCGACAAGGCCAACGACCTGGCGTACGGCCGCAAAGCCGATGCCGCACCGCTGCGCGGCTACATGGGGGGAGACTTCAAGGGGTTGACTGCGAAAATCAAGTCCGGCTATTTCGACGACCTGGGCGTGGACGTGATCTGGACCACGCCGCCGGTGGAGCAGATCCACGCGGGGACGGATGAAGGCACCGGCAAATCCTACGGCTTCCACGGTTACTGGGCACGCGACTTCACCGCTGTCGACGCCAACCTCGGCACGGAAAAAGACTTCCGCGATTTCGTCGATGCCGCCCATGCGCGCGGCATCCGCGTCATGCTTGACGTGGTGATGAACCATACCGGTCCCGTGACCGATGCCGACCCGGTATGGCCGGAAGGCTGGGTGCGTACCGAGCCGCAATGCCAGCACAAGGATGTGCCAAGCACGGTTACCTGCACGCTGGTGAAAAACCTCCCCGATTTCCGTACGGAGAGCGACGCGCCGGTGGCGCTGCCGGCAGCCTTGGCTGCCAAGTGGAAGGCCGAGGGGCGTTATGAGCGTGAAATGAAGGAGCTGGACGAATTCTTTGCGCGCACCGGGCATCCGCGCGCGCCGCGCTATTACCTGATGAAGTGGCACGCGGACTGGGTGCGCAAGTTCGGCATCGACGGCTTCCGGGGCGATACGGTCAAGCACACCGAGCCTGGCGTCTGGGCTGAGCTGCGCAAGGTGGCACTGGCGGCGCATGAGGATTGGAAGCGCGCCAACCCGAGGAAGGTATTGGGCGATGGCCGCTTTTTCATGGTGGCGGAGGTATATAACTACAACATCGCGCACGGCCAGGAATTCGACATGGGCGGTGGTGCGAAGGCGAATTTCTTCGCCAATGGGTTTGATGGCTTGATCAACTTCGGCATGGTGCACGATGCGAAGGGCGATTATGAGTCGATGTTCGGCAAGTATGCTGCGCAGCTGGCGGGGCCGCTCAAAGGGTATTCGGTGCTGAACTATATGTCGTCGCACGACGATGGCAACCCTTTCGACCCGGCACGCACGAAGCCGTTTGAAACGGCGAACAAGCTGTTGCTGGCGCCGGGGGCGGCGCAGATTTATTACGGGGACGAGACGGCGCGCCGCCTCGACGTGGCTGAGGCGACGGGCGATGCGAAACTGCGCTCGTATATGAATTGGGACGATCTCAAGGCGCAGGCTGCGGTGCGTACGCATTGGGCGAAGCTGGGCAAGTTCCGGCAGGCGCATCCGGCCATCGGGGCGGGGGCGCATCGGAAATTGGCGGATGCGCCGTACACCTTCAGCCGCGTGCGGGGGGAGGATAAGGTGGTTGTGGCTATCGATGTGAAGACTGGGCAGCCGGTGGATATTACTGTCGGGGATGTGTTTGCGGATGGGACCCGGGTGAAGGATGCGTATTCGGGCGCGACCTACGTTGTGAAAGGTGGCGTGGTGCGAACTGGCGGCAAGCACGCCACGGTGCTGCTGGGCCGGTAAAACCGGTAAACCGGTGTCAGACCCTGGGGTCTGACACCGTCCTGCCGGTTTTCACTCAACAAACACGACAGCGGTCCGCGCAGGAATGACAAACGACCCGGTAGCGGCATCATAACGTGCCTCCGCCGCCCGCTTATCGCCGGCGCCGGCCGCGGTATGCACAGGATGCAGGCGATACCCCTTCCCAGCCTCGCCCGGGGCAGCGACCGTCCGCTCCACCTTGTCCACATTGATAAAGTAAGCCACGGTCCGGAACCCGGCGCCTTCATACCCCACACCATCCAGCCGTGCCGCGACCACCGTCGCCACCTGCCCCGGTCCCGTATTCAGGAAATGCAGGCGCTGCTTGATATCCTCCGCCGTCCGCATCCTGAACAGCGTGCTGCCCGCGCGGATGCGCAGCAAATCCCTGAACGTGTCGCGCGCAAAGGCGATATCGACCGGCGTCGGTTTCAGCGCCGCATTGGCCAGCAGCGGCCGGATCAGCGGGTAATCCTTGCCGTTATCGGCCGCCGGCGGCAGGCCCACGCCGAAGTAATTGTCCTGGTAAGTCCAATCGAGCCGGTTGAACCAGTCGCCCGATTCGAAGCTGTTGCGGTCCATCGACTTCGAACGCAGGATTTCAAAGCCCGCATGGTAGTAAGCCACGCCTTGTGAGAACGCATTGATGGCCGCCGCCAGCATCTGCACCCGTGCCCGGTCGGCGCTGGTGGTGGACAGCGGCAGCTTGAAGACATTGATGTCGTACAGCGTCTGGTTATCGTGGTTTTCCACGTAATTGACTACTTCGCCCGGCTGGCTGGCGTAGCCCGCCGGCTGGCTGCCGCCATAGACGATGGCTTGCAGTTCCTTGCTCTCGCCGGTGAAGGTCTGCATGCGGTAGCTGCGGATCGAGCCAGCCAGCCCCACCTTCACCATATCGGCCGCCTGCAGCAAATCGGCCACCGGACGCAGGGGCGCACCGGCGTTGACGTCATATACCAGGCCATTCACGTAGCCCTGTTGCGCAATCATTTGCGGACCCGAATCGCCGGCACCGCCGCCGCGCACGGCATCCCGCCCACGGTCGCTGAAGGTGCCGATGCCGCTGCCGTTCAACGAAAGCTGCGAAGCCTGGACGAAACGGGCGCCATCGGCCACTTCGCCGAAGTTCCAGCCTTCGCCGATCAGGTTCACGTGGCGGCCGGCTGCCTTGTCGACGCGCGCCTGCAGGGCTTCCATCGCGGCGCGCGGCTGGTGGCCCATCAGGTCGAAGCGGAAGGAGTCGATGTGGTAATGCCTGGTCCACAGTTCGGCCGAATCGATCATCAGCTTTGCCATCATGCGGTGCTCGGTCGCCGTATTGAAGCAGCACGTCGATTGTTCGATGTCGCCCTTCAGGTTCAGGCGGTGGTAGTAGCCGGGCACGATGCGGTCGAGCACCGAGCGCTCATGCTGGCCGCCGCGGTAAGTGTGGTTGTACACCACGTCGGTGCCGACGCGCAGGCCGGCCTTGTGCAGTGCCATCACCATCTCACGCAATTCGATGATGCGGCGTGCGCCATCGCTGGCGTCGGTGCTGTAGCTGCCTTCAGGCGCGCTGTAGTGCCAGGGGTCGTAGCCCCAGTTGTAGCAATCCTTCTGCGCGTTCTCGCCGACGATCCGCTGCTGCTGGTCGCCGTCCGGCGCGCCGTGCACGATCGGGGCGACGCAGCCTTTTTCCGGCACGCTGCCCAGGTCGTACACGGGGAGCAGATGCACGTCGGTCAGCCCGGCCTTTGCCAGCATGGACAAATGCTTCATGCCGTTCGAGCCGGTTTCGCGAAAGGCTGTGTACTTACCGCGGTTCATGGCGCTGACGGTCAAGTCGTTGATCGAAAAGTCGCGCACGTGCAGTTCATAGATCGACATGTCCGGCTGCGCCTTGACCTTGGCAGGGGGCTGGTCCTTGTTCCAGCCCGGCGGCGCCAGGTGCGGATCGGCCAGGTCGGCGATGTAGCTGCGCGCCGAATCGGCGCTCAGGCTGACAGAGTAGGGATCGGTGACGAGGTTGCGCACCAGGCCGGTTTTCGGGGTGACCACGTCCACCACATACTTGTAATAGCGGCCGGACTGGTTGCCGCGTGCGCTGGCGGACCAGATGCCGGTCCTGGCATCGGCGCGCATGGCGGTGATGGACTTGGGCTTGCCGCTGCCGGAGTCGTAGACGCAAACGAAGACACGCTGCGCGGTCGGCGCCCAAAGCTTGAAGCTGGTCGCGGCCTTGCCGACCGTGACGCCCAGGTCTGGCGCCTGCTCGGCTGCGGCATAGATGTCGTCCAGGGCGCCGGGCACTTGCACTGCGGTGGCGTCGCGCACGGTGCCGCCGGCATTCTCCTGCACCAGTACCAGTTGTTTGGCCAGCAGCGCCGGCAGGCGGACGCGGTCGGCATCGGACAGCGCGAGCACCACGCCGTCGCCACTGTATTTGAAGCGTGCGGCCAATGGCGCCGGGAGCGCGGCGTTCGTCACCGATAGCGTCAGCGCGCCATCGGCGCCGCCGACGGTACCGCCTTGCGGGGCGCTGATGCCGGCGGCATTGGCGTAATACAGCTTGAACTGTCCCTCGGCTTGCACGCCGCTCCATCTCGCCAGCCGCCCATCGAGCCACAGTGCGCGCGCGTCGAAGCCCTGGATCGGCGCCAGCACGGTTTCGTGCGGGCCGTCGCAGGATGCCAGGGTGGGCGGGGTGGCGGCAGTGGGGGAGGCGGCCAGGGCGGTGGTTGGTGCTCCGGCGCCGGCCGCTGCTTGGGCCGTCGGCGCGGCCGCGATACTGGCGGAAAACGCTGCCAGGGCGGGCACGATGGCTGCCGCGAGAATGCGCTGCTTCATTTGGTCTCCGTAGTAGTGGTGCTACAGAAATCTTACCTCAAAATATGTAGCTTCACTACATATCACTCGCGCTGGATGTGGTGCTTTTTCAGTTTGTCGTACAGGGTCTTGCGCGGCAGCAGCAGGCGGTCGGCGGCCAACGCCACATTATTGTCGGCAGCGGCCAGGGCGCGCAGGATGAGGTCGCGTTCGTAGGCATCCACCAGTTGCGGCAGCGATGCATGGTCGGCACCCGGCGCGGCGCCCGGGCCGGCCAGCGGGTTTGCGGCCGTGGCCCCGCCAACCGGGGTGCCGCCCGCCGACACGACGCCGGCAGCCGATGCCGCTCCCGCCGACATCGCGCCGGACGACATCGCGGCAGTGGCTGGCGCCCCGGCGCCTGCCGCCCACGCGCTGCCCGCACTGGTCGCGCTTGCGGCCGGCGCGGAGATGCCTGCGCCAATCGCCACCGCCGCGGAAGGGGCGGTCGCTGCGCCGCCGGGAGACTGGGCCGGGCCTGCGGCAGCCGAAGGCGGGACGAGCCCGAGCGTCAGCCGTTCCGCAAAATTGCGCAACTCACGCACATTGCCGGGCCAGTCCGCCGCCTGCCAGGCCGCCATCTGCTCAGGCGTCCACACCGGCACCGGCCGCTGGTAGCGCTGTGCCGCCTCGGCCACGAAATGCGCCAGCAGCAGCGGGATATCTTCGCGCCGTTCGCGCAGGCGCGGCAAATCGATGCTGATCACGCCGATGCGGTAATACAGGTCCTCGCGGAACAGACCCTGCGCCGACAGGGCCAGCAAGTCGGCCTTGCTGGCCGCCACGACGCGGCAATCCAGCGTTACCGGCTCATTCCCGCCCAGCCGCTCCAGCCGGCGCTCCTGCAATACGCGCAGCAGCTTCACCTGCAAGGCCATGGGCATGCTCTCGATCTCATCGAGGAACACCGTGCCCCCGTTGGCATATTCCAGCTTGCCGATGCGGCGCTTTTGCGCGCCGGTGAACGCGCCCGGTTCATGGCCGAAGATTTCGCTCTCGAACACGGACTCCGGCAGTGCACCGCAATTGATCGCGACGAAATTTCCCTTGCGCCCGCTGGCAGCGTGGATCAGGCGCGCCATCACTTCCTTGCCGGTGCCGGTCTGGCCATTGATCAGGATATCCACCCCGGTCGGCGCCACATTGCGTACCACCACTTTCAAATGTTCGATCGCTTCCGAGCGCCCGACGAGATCCGGCATATCGGGATGTTGCGCGCGCTCGGCTCGCAAACGGCGGTTCTCCAGCACCAGGTTGCGCCGCTCCTGCGCGCGCCGCACCGCATCCATCAAGCGTTCGGCGGCAAAAGGCTTTTCGATGAAGTCATAGGCGCCCGCACGCATCGCCGCCACCGCCATGTCCACGTCGCCATGGCCGGTGACCACGATCACAGGCAATTCGGTATCGAGCGCCGCCACGCGGGCCAGCAAGTCCAGCCCGGAAAGGCCCGGCAGCCGGACATCGGTCACCACCACGCCGGCGAAATCCGCCTGCAGCCTGGGCAGCGCTTCCTCCGCACTGGCACAGGCCCGCACCACGAAGCCGCCCAGTTCCAGCGTTTGCGAGGTGGCCAGGCGCAGTGCGGCCTCGTCTTCAACCAAAAGCGCCTTCATTGCGCTGCTCCTTCAGAAATGAGCGGCAGGCGACACTCGAATTGCGCGCCGCCGCCGTCCAGGTTGTGGGCGGACAGCCGGCCGTTCATGGCCTGCACGATGGACGATGAAATGGCCAGCCCCAGGCCCAGCCCCTGCCCGGCCGGCTTGGTGGTGAAAAATGGTTCGAACAGGTGGGCCGCCACGTCCTGGGGAATGCCAGGCCCATTATCGCTGATGCGCGCAATGCCGTCGCCGCCATCGCGCGCCAGCACGACAGTGACGCGCGGCTGCGGCACGCCCTCGACCGCGTCCAGCGCATTGCGCAGCAGGTTGATCAGCACCTGTTCGATGCGCACCATGTCGCCCGCCACGGTCAACGGAGCGGCACCGGTATCGATCTCCAGCACCACATGGCGGCGTTTGACTTCGCTCTCGAGCAGGAAGGCGGAGCTGCGCACGGCACTTCCCAGGTCCACCGGCCCGATGGTTTCATCCTTGCGCGCGAAGCCTTTCAGTTGGCTGATGATGGCGCCCATGCGTGCGCTGGCATCGCCGATATGCCCCAGGTTGCTGGCCGCCTGCTCCGGCTGGCCGCGTTCCAGGAAGGTGCGCGCATTGTCGGCAAAGGCGCGGATCGCGGCCAGTGGCTGGTTCAGTTCATGGGTCATGCCTGCCGCCATCTGCCCCAGCATGGCCAGCTTGCCCGCCTGCACCAGCTCATTCTGGGTGCTGCGCAGGATGCGGTTGGTTTCACTCAGTTGCTGCGTGCGCTGGGCGATGCGCGATTCCAGTTCTCGGTCGAAGGCAAGGCGTTCTTCACGCCGGCGGCGGCGCTGGTGCATGGCCCAATAGGAGATGGCGCCGCAAGCCAGCAGCAAGGCGGACGCCAGCGCCCAGTTGATGCCGCTGCGGACCACGCGCAACTGGTTCGGGAAAATCATCAGCTGCCAGCCAAGGCGGCCTACTTGCTGCGCAACGCGCGGACCGGGATTGCGCGCAAGCGGCGCGACGTCGCGGCCGGTGTATTGCTGGGTGCTGGCCAGCTCCGCCAGTGCGCTGGGCGGCAGCGGGGCGAGGCTGTGGTAGCGCCATGCGGGGCGGTTGCTGAGGAAGATGACGCCGTGGCGGTCGGCCAGCACGATCGGGTCTTCGCTGCTGTGCCAGTGGCGCTCGATCTCGGCAAGACTGATCTTGACGGCGATCACGCCGTCGATCGCGCCGCGCCGGTAGACCGGCTGGGCGATGAAGTAACCGGCTTCGCTGGTGCTGGTGCCGATGCCGTAAAAGCGGCCCGCTTCGCCCTTCAACGCCGCTTGGAAGTAGGGGCGGTAGGAGAAGTTCTTGCCGGCGAAGCCGAGCGGCTGGTCCCAGTTGCTGGCGCCCAGCGTCAGGCCGTTGCGGTCCATCAGGTATAGGGCGCCGACCTTGGCTTGCTGCTGGATGGTTTGCAGGGTCTGGTTCAGGCGGGCGATGGCTTCCGCGTCGTTGGGATGGGCCAGGGCGTTGGGGAGGTCGGGTTGCTGGGCCAGGACGAAGGGGAGGGTTTCGAAGCGTTCGAGGACGGATTGCAGTTCGGGGGCCATCAGCTGGAGCTGGCGCTGGCCCTGGGCTAACTGCTCGTTGCCGGCGCGGTGGGCGCCGAGCAGGTAGGCGGCGGTGATGATCGCGGCTGCCGGAAAGAGCAGGTAATAAGGTTTGCGCATTGGGTCATTGTAAACCGGTAAACCGGGGTCTGACCCGCAGGGTCAGACCCCTGACCCGCGGCTGCCGCAGACTGGGGTCTGACCCTTCGGGTCTGACCCCGGTTTACCGGTTCTAAGTCAATCCACCGCCGCCATCCGCAGCTCATCGCTATGATGCCGCTGCTGCTCCTCCATCACCAGCGCCCCCAGCTCGCGCTTGAGCGCATTGAACTCCGCCGACGCCGGGTCGCGCAAGCGCGGCAGCTCCACCAGCATATCCCGCTTGACCGTGCCCGGCCGATACGTCATCACCACAATCCGGTCGGCCATATAAATGGCCTCTTCAATGCTATGCGTAACGAAGATGATGGTCTTCTTCAACTCCGCCCAGATGCGCAGCAATTCGTCCTGCAGGTTGCGGCGCGTCAGCGCATCCAGCGCACCAAACGGTTCATCCATCAGCATGATCGGCGAATCGAGCGCCAGCACGCGCGCGATCGCCACGCGCTGCCGCATACCGCCCGACAAATCCTTCGGATAGCGGTTGCGGAAGTCCGACAGCGACAACATCGACAGCAACTGGTCCACGCGCTGCCTGATTTCAGCCGCGACCATGCCCTTGATCTCCAGGCCGAAAGCGATATTCTTTTCCACGGTCATCCACGGGAACAGCGCGTACTCCTGGAACACCATGCCGCGCTCGGGGCCCGGGCCAGCGATCAACTGGCCATCGGCCGTGATCTCCCCGCTGGAAGGCAGCGAGAATCCCGCAATGGCATTCAGCAGCGTCGACTTGCCGCAGCCCGAAGGGCCAAGCAGGCAGACGAACTGGCCCTGAGGGATCTGCAGGTTGATGTCGCGCAGGGCGACCACTTCGCGGTTATCCGTCTTGAATACCTTGTTGACGTGCTTGACGTCGATATGGGTCGCGCTCATCTCAATTCTCCAGGCCACGGTGCCAGCGCAGCAAATGGTTGTTCAGTTTATTCATGCCGATATCGATCGCCAGGCCGAGCAGGCCGATGCTGATCATGCCGGCGATGATCTTGTCGGACCAGAAGTATTCGCGTGCCTCGAGGATGCGGAAGCCGAGGCCATTGTTCACGGCGATCATCTCCGACACGATCACCACGATGAAGGCGGTACCGATGCCGATGCGCACGCCGGACAGGATGTAGGGCACGGCAGCCGGCAGCATCACCCGTACGAACATGGTGCGCTGGCTGACGCCCAGGTTGCGGGCGGCGCGCACGTAAATGCCGTCCACCTGGCGCACACCGGCGATGGTGTTCATCAGCACCGGGAAGAAAGCGCCCAGCGCGATCAGGAACACGGCCGGCGCATTGCCCAGGCCGAACCACAGGATCGCCAGCGGGATGTAGGCAATAGGCGGGATCGGGCGCAACACCTGCAGCAGGGGATTGAGCCAGTCGTACATGCGCTTGCTCGACCCCATCACCAGGCCGAAGGGCAGGGCCAGGCCGGCGCCGACCGCAAAGCCGACCAGCACGCGGTACATGCTGCTGACGGTGTCGCCCAGCAGTTCGCCGGACAGGGCCCAGGCCAGCCAGGAGCTGGCAGCCGGATCGTAGGCCTGCAGCGGCAGCAGGTATTCCACCCACTTGGTCACGACCGACCACGGCGAGGGCAGCACTTGCGGGTTGATCCACTCCAGCGACGCGCTGGCTTGCCACAACGCGATCACCAGGACAGGGACGACCGAGCCGGCGGCAATCTGCCGCATATTCATCTTTGCCATGATGTCCCCGCCTTACTTGATGTTCAGGCTTTTCTTGGCTTCATCCAGCAGGTCGGTCCTGACCCACTCGGTTGCCACCGGCGCCTTGCGCATCTTGCCCACACCGGTCTTGTTCATCACATCGGTGGTGATCTGGATATGTTGCGCGGTGACGTCGTAGGTGTACGGTGAATTGGCGATCGCGTCCTGGAAATCGTCGGCGGTGATCTGGCCCTTGAAGATCACGTTGCGCACATATTTTTCAGCGGCAGGCTTATCGTCGATGAAGGTCCTGGTGGCCTGCACGAAGCAGTTCATGAACTTGGCGGCGGTGGCGCGGCGGGTGGAATAGAACTTCTCGCTCATCACCATGGTGCGTACCGGCTCGCCGATCGGGGTGTCGTAAGGCTTCATGACTTCCACGCCAAAGCCCTTGTTGATCGCTTGCGAAGACTGCGGTTCGGATTGCATGATCGCGTCCAGGTTCTTGCCGAGCAGGGCCTGGTTCAAATCGGCAAAGGCGAGGAAGATCAGTTGCACGTCCTTGCCTGGCTGGTCGGAGAAGGTCATGCCGGCCTGTGCCAGTTCGGCCGCCAGCAGCACTTCATGGATGCCACCGCGCGTCACGCCGACCTTCTTGCCTTTCAAGTCCTTGATGGCTTTGATACCGCTGTCGGGGCGCGCAACCAGGCGCGCGCCGCCTTTGGCGAAACCGGCGACCACATAGATTGGTGCGCCGTTGGCGCGGCCCTGGATGGCTGCTTCCGACGCGGTCGCGCCGACATCGAGCTCGCCCGCCAGGATCGCCTGCATCACGTCCGGGCCCTTGGCGAAGATGTGCTCTTCGACTTTGATGCCGCATTTGGGGGCGATTTCCTTGATGTACGACACCGCGCCATAATGCGCGAATTTGAGGTTGCCGAGGCGGACAACTTCCTGGGCGTTGGCGCTGGCTGCGAATGCTGCGGCCGCGATGAGGGATGCAAGTTTGAGCTTGGTCATGCTGGTCTCCTGGATAAAGGTTGTTTTGACCAGCAGATAGCAGCTTCCGTGCCAGTGACTTCAGGCGCGGCAAGTGCCTGATTTTATTGGGGCGCGTCGCTCCAGGCCGGTGTTCGTGTGATGGCGGCTGGGCGGGATTCCGGAATTCCCGCCAAGTCTTGTGCGGATTTTCGCCGCCGCTTCAGCGCAAGCCGCGCAGCAGCGCGTTGATGGCGCCGTCGGCAGGGAGCTGGATATCCGGCTCCAGCCAGGGATGTTGCGGACGCGCGCCGGCTGGGCGGTCAAGCACAAAGCGCGGGACGAACAGCGCGAGGCCGGATTGGGGCAGCGTGAACTTGCGGACCCCGCCCGTTTGCGAACTGCGCACCGCACCGCCGGTTCCGGCCAGGGTGGCGAATCCGAAATCCTGCATGACGTTTGCGAATAGCACGGCGGAAGAATAGGTGGCCGGGCCGATCACGACATAGGTCTTGCCCTGGAAACGTAGCGGGTTGCCCATGTGCGGCTGGTGCCAGGTGGCGATCTCGCCACGCGAAAGCGCGCCGCTGGCGGCATCTTTCTTCAGATAGGTGGAGCCGGTGCGGTAGGGTTTGTTGGCCAGGTAGGGCATCAGCGCCTCCAGCCACATGACGTCATCGCCGCCGCCGTTGGCACTGATGTCGATGACCAGCGTGTTGGCACCGCTCGCGCGCAGGCGCTGGAAGGCATTGTGCGTGAAGGCCTTGAAGCGCTCCAGGTGGCTGGAATCGAAGCTGCCGACCTTCATCACAGCCGCCGCGCCGGGATGCGGGGTCAGGTTGTAGAGCTTGTCGAAGCTGGCCTCGTCTGCCAGCACCTGCGGCGTGGCGCTGCTGCCTGCAATGTCCAGCGTCGTGCCGCGCAGCTTGATGCGGTAGCCGGCCGGCGTGCCGTTTGTCTTCCAGAGGTAGAGCCACCAGCGCTGCGACAGCAAGTGGCGGCGGAAGCGGTCGCTGTCACCGTGCGTGAGGCGCAGCATGCCGGCGGCCAGCTCGCGCGCGGGCCTGCCGTCAATCGACAGGATCTCCGCGCCGGCGTGCGGGGAGGGGGCGCCGCCAAGGCTGGCCCGGACCACGACGCGTCCGTCCGCTTCGACGCGGACTTCGAATGGGAAAAGCTTGCCGCCTTGCGCCAGGTGACGCTGGGTATCGCCGCGCCAATCGGGCAAGCTTATAAAGGTGTGGGCGTCGGCGAACCGCGGGTTCAGCACCGCCCAGTGGCGCCAGGCGCCTGCTTGCGCGTCGGGCGCGGCTGCCGGCAAGGCCGGCAGCGCTTCGAGCGCCGCGAGTGCCGGGCTTGGTGCCGGATGGATGCGTTCCAGCGTCTGCCGCACAAAGGCGGCATCGTCCATGTCAGCGGGCGCGCCGGCGAGGGCCGGAGTGGTGCAGATGGCGAACATCATGGCGGCAAAGTGGTTCTTCATATTGCATCGGTCAGCTGAGTGTGTTGAAATAGGATACCATGATTTCAACAGAAAATTACCGCGCCATCGCCGATGCCGAGTGCATCGAAGTCCTGGCTTCGCCCGTGCGCCAGGAGATCGTCGACACCATGGCGGCACTCGGCGGCGAGGCCTGCGCCGCCACGCTGGCGGAGGAACTGGGCCGCCACGCCGATGGGCTCTACTACCATCTCAAGCTATTGGCCAAGTCCGGCCTCATCGTGCCGCTGGAGAAGGCCGCCGGCGAAGAGCAGCAATACCGCCTGGCAGGCGGCGGCAAACTGCCTTTGCGCCTGGCTTACCGCAAGCAGGCGGCCCCGGCGCTGCGCAAACTCGTGCACGGCTTGGCGCAGGTGGCGGAGGAAGATTTCGGCGCTGCGCTGGAACTGGATGGGGTTGTGCTGGAGGGCGCGACCCGCCAGCTCTGGGCGGCAAGGAATAAGGGATGGCTGTCGCAGGACGAGCTGGCGCGAGCCAATCGCCTTCTCGAAGAACTGTGCGGCCTGATGAGCCAGCCCCGCACGCCGGAGCGCGACCAATTGCTCAGTTTTGCCTTCGTGCTGGCGCCCATGGCAGTGCAGGCAAAACGGCGATCCTGAAATTTCCTGCTGCCTCGAAGCGGTCGAAGCAGCGCAGAAAAAACAAAAGCCCGCGGAGGCGAGCTTTTGCGGGATCCGCGCAAGTCAAGCGCGTTTCTTGCGCCGGGCGCGTGCCAGGCCGGCCAGGCCGAGGCCCAGCAAGGCAATGGTGGACGGTTCCGGAACGGCCGCAGGATCGGCGGCATCAAGCTGGTCGATGCCGCGGTTCAGGACGTCGAGCCAGCCATCATCCTGGCTGCCGAACGGTTTGGCGTCAAACCAATCCCAGCCAAGGTGCAGGATCTGGCCGGCGCCGAACTGTGTCAGGCTGACGGTAGCGACACCGCCCACTTCATAAATCGCCTTAGAACCGGCAGGCAACGAAGCGGTCAGGAAGCCGCCGGTGTCGTCATTCCACGGCAGGGTGGCCGGGCCGCCGGCGAACTTGGTGCCTGCAGCAGCTCCGGTGATGGCGGAAGTGCTGTTGGTCGTGCTGGTCGCCATCGAGAAACCGAAGATGTCGTTCAGGGATTCATGGTAATCATAGTTGACCACCAAGCCACCTCCCGCCTGGACGAATGCCTTGATGGCGTTGAGGGCTGCGGCATCAAGGCTCCATTCCAATGCGCCTTGTTCCTGTTCCGGCAGGACCATGACGGATTTTCCGGCCAGGGCGGCGGTAATGCCGGCGGCATTCATGGCGTTGAAAGTGCTTACCGTATGGCCGGCGGCGGTCAGGGAAGACTGGATATTGAACGCTTCCCCCCATATGCCGCCGTCGGTGTCAACGACGGCAGGGTTGGTGAAAACCGCGACTTGTGCTGCCTGCGCGGTAAATGCCGGCAGGGCGAGGGCAAGCGCGCCGATCAGTTTGGCGAGTTGGATCTTGTTCACTGCTTATCTCCTTCAGGTGGTGGACGCAGGTCGTCATTACGCAAATTGCATGCCACAGACTGAAATCCCTTGAAAATTAAATATTTAAAAGGAAACGAAGTGTCGAAATGACAATTTATGTAAAAATTTTCGACACGGAGTTTGCAAAAAAAATGCCCCGCGCGGGCGGGGCATCGGGAAGCGGGGCCAGGGTCAGGCGGCCTTGAGTTCTTCTTTCCGGTAGAAGTCCACCATCTTGTACCGTATCGCATACAGTGCAAAGCAGCCCGCCACCAGGGCGGCGAAGGCGGCGAAGAAATACATCTGGAAGGCCATCACCGAGAAGCCGGTCGTCTTGATGTAGGCCGACACGGCATCGTTTTTCACGCCGGCATTCAGGATCAGCACCCACAGGTTGCCGACGGTGACCGCCAGGTACCACAGTGCCATGATCACGCCTTTCATCGACGATGGCGCCTGCGAATAGGCGAATTCAAGGCCGGTGGCGGACACCAACACTTCGCCGAAGGTCAGCAGGGCGTAGGGCAGGATCTGCCAGGCCATCGACACCGGCGTGCCGCCATCCATCACCACTTGCAGCGTGCCGATCACCACCCAGGCCAGGGCGGAGAAGAGAATGCCAGCGCCCATGCGCCGCAGCGGCGTCGGCTCGATACCGAGCTTGCGCAGTATGGGGAACAGCGCGATGTTATTGAACGGGATCAGCAGCATCACCAGCAGCGGGTTCAGGGCTTGCATCTGTGCCGGCACGAAGGAGAAGGACCAGCCGAGGATTTCATAAGTCGGGTGCACCATGTCGTTGGCCTGCACGATCCACGTCGAAGCTTTCTGGTCGAACAGGGACCAGAACGGCGTCACCATCGCAAACACGATGAAGATGCGCAGCACGGCGCGCACGCCGTCCACCGCTTCGTCGCCATGTTTGCCGCGTGCGCGCTCAAGCTGCATGGAAGTGCCGATGCCGCCGAATGCCATCAGGAGTACTAGCGCGGTGCAGGCGGCGATCACGAAGCCCCAGGAAGGCGTCATGGCCAACGACGCCAGCGCGGCGACCACGCCGACCATGGCCATCGCCAGGCCCGGACGCGATTGGCCCGGTGCGGCAGACAGCAGCGCAGTCTTGGCGACGCGGGTGAACGATTCCTGGTTTGGTTCCGATGGCGGCACGTGCACGTACTTTTTGCGGCCCAGCCAGAACACCATGGTGGCGATGAACATCAGGATGCCCGGAATGCCGAAAGCAATCGCGGGACCGAAGTCCTTGAGGAAGATCGGCATCAGCAGGGAGGCGAAGAAGGAGCCGAAGTTGATGCTCCAGTAGAAGGCATCGAATACCACTTTCGCCTTCTTCTTGTTGGTCTGGTCGAACTGGTCGCCGACGAAGGACACCACCAGCGGCTTGATGCCGCCCGAGCCGAAGGCGATCAGGAACAGGCCGAAGTAGAAGCCTTCCAGATGGCTCTCGAACAGGGCAAGACAGGCATGCCCTGCGCAGTAGATCAGCGAGAACCAGAGCACGGTGTTGTATTTGCCGAAGTAGCGGTCCGACAGCCAGCCGCCCAGCAGGGGGAAGAAGTACACGCCGATGACGAATGTATGGAAGACGTGCTTCGCTTCGCTGGCGCGATGCTCGGCCGGGATGAACAGCAGCAAGGTGCTGATCAGGAAGGGCACCAGGATATTGCGCATGCCGTAAAAACTGAACCGCTCGCAGGCTTCGTTGGTGATGATGTACGGGATTTGGCGGGGCATTGGCCCGTTACCCTGTTCCATTTCTTGCGTCGACATGAGGTCTCCCGATTCAAATAATGGGCGCGATGCTATGCGAATGGGTCTGGGTTGGCAACTAGTGGTTTGAACGGGGTGTAGTTTAACTACGTCAAAAATCGTAACTCATTGATTTTTAACGAATGACTTCATTTGAACTTCCGCCATTCATCATGTATATTATCTACATAACAGTTTTTATCGGGATTGGGGACATGAACACACCGTGGTGGAAAGAGGCAATCATTTATCAGGTTTATCCGCGCAGCTACCTGGACACCAATGGCGACGGCATCGGCGACCTGAATGGCATCGCCGACCGTCTTGACTACATTGCCAGGCTGGGCGTCGACATCATCTGGATCTCGCCCTTCTTCAAATCGCCGATGCGCGATTTTGGCTACGATGTGGCCGACTATTGCGACGTCGACCCGATGTTCGGCACCCTGGCCGATTTCGACCGCATGATCGCCAAGGCGCATGGCCTGGGCTTGAAGATCATGATCGACCAGGTCATGTCCCACACGTCGGAAGACCACCCGTGGTTCAAGGAGAGCCGTTCTTCGCGCGACAATCCGAGAGCCGACTGGTATGTGTGGGCCGATCCGCTGCCGGACGGGAATCCGCCCAACAACTGGCTGTCCGTGTTCGGCGGCTCGTCGTGGCAATGGGATTCGCGCCGCAAGCAGTACTACCTGCACAATTTCCTGGCCAGCCAGCCGGACTTGAACTTCCACAACCCCGAGGTGCAGCAAGCCCACCTCGACGCCTTGCGCTTCTGGCTGAAGCGCGGCGTTGACGGTGTGCGCCTGGATGCCTGCAATTTCCACTTCCACGACCGCCAGCTGCGCAGCAATCCGCCCGCGCTGGTGCGCGACACTTCCACCGTGAGCGACGCCAACCCGTATGGCATGCAGGCCCACATCCACGACAAGAGCCAGCCGGAAAACGTGGCCTTCCTGGAAAAGCTGCGCAAGCTGCTGGACGAATACGATGCGGTGGCGATTGGGGAAGTGGGGGCCGACGATTCGCTGGCGGTGATGGCCGAATACACCGAGGGCGGCAACAAGCTGCATATGGCCTACAGCTTCAACCTGCTGACCGCGGACAGCAGCGCGGGCCATATCCGCAAGCAGGTCGAAGACTTCAAGGCGCGCGTCAAGGATGGCCAGCCTTCCTGGTCGGTCGGCAACCACGATGCGGTGCGGGTGGTGACGCGCTGGAAGGGCATGAGCAACCCGGCGGCGTTCGCCAAGCTGGTGCTGGCCATGCAGCTGTCGCTGAAAGGCACGCCTTGCCTGTACCAGGGCGATGAGCTGGCCTTCAGCGAAGCGGATGTGCCGTATGAGCTGATCCAGGACCCGTATGGGAAGACTTTCTGGCCGGAGTTCAAAGGGCGCGACGGCTGCCGTACGCCGATCGCATGGACCAATGGGCCGCATGGGGGCTTTACGACGGGCACGCCTTGGTTGCCGGTAGCGGAGGAGCATAAGGCGGTTGCGGCTTCGGTGCAGGAGGCTGATCCGGCATCGCCACTGAATTTTGCGCGCCGCATGATTGCGTGGCGCAAGACCATGCCGCAGCTGACGCGCGGGGATATCGTGTTTTATGATGCGCCGGAACCGGTGCTGGCGCTGCGGCGCGACCTGGAAGGCGAGCGTAGCGTGATCGCGCTGTTTAACCTGGGTGCGGCGCCGGTGAATTTTGCGCTGCCGGCGGTGGCGGGGGCGCAGAAGCTGGAACAGCCTGGCTTGCCGGGCGAGGTGGTGGATGGCATTGTGCAGTTGCCCGGGTATGGTGCCTGGTTTGGCTACTCTGCCTAGAACCGGTAAACCGCGGCCGCCGCAGACTGGGGTCTGACCCTTCGGGACTCGGCGTCCCCGTCTGACCCCGGTTTACCGGTTTTAAGGTATCCTCCCGCCTTTAAGCGTTATCTATTACATAAAAAGCGATGAAACAGATAGAGGCAGACCCAAAAGCTAACCGCTCCGCTTTTGCGGACGGCCCCCGCCTGCTGGCCGATATTGGCGCCACCCACGCGCGCCTGGCCCTGCAAACCGCACCGGGCGAATTCAAGGCCGTGCGCGTGCTGCAGTGCGACGACTTCACCGGCATCGTCCCGCTGCTGCGCAACTACCTGGCGGACCACGGCGACGTCAGCCTCAACCACGGTGCGCTGGCGCTGGCCAACCCGGTGCACGGCGATTTCATCCGCATGACCAACCGCGACTGGCAATTCTCCACCGACGAAGTGCGGCGCGAGCTGGGCCTGCATACGCTGCTGGTGGTGAACGACTTTACCGCGCTGGCCATGGCCATCCCGGGCTTCAAGGCGGACGACCTGATGCAGGTCGGCGGCGGCACCCCGGCGCAAAATTCCGTGATCGGCGTCCTCGGCCCCGGCACGGGCCTGGGCTGCTCCGGCGTGATCCCGACCACCGACGGTTTCGTGACCCTGGGCTCCGAGGGCGGCCACACCAACTTCGCCCCCGCCGACGAACGCGAATACGCGATCCTGCAATACGCCTGGCAAACCTGGCCGCACGTTTCGAACGAGCGCCTGATTTCCGGCCCCGGCATGGAAATCATTTACCGCGCCCTGGCCCGCCGCAACGGCTTGAACGTGCGCGACCTGACTTCGCAGCAAATCATTGCCGGCGCGCTGAAAGACAAGAACCCGCTGTGCCTCGAAGTGCTGGAATGCTTCTGCGCCATGCTGGGCGGCGCCGCGGCCAACCTGGCGGTGACGCTGGGCTCCTTCGGCGGCATCTTCATCGGCGGCGGCATCGTGCCGCGCATGGGCGAATGGTTCAAGGAATCGCCATTCCGTACCCGCTTTGAGGCCAAGGGCCGCTTCTCGTCCTATCTGGCCGACATTCCCACCTACGTGATCACCACGCCCAACCCGGCCTTCTACGGCGTGGCGACCATCCTGTCCGAACACTTGCGCGGCCGTACCGGTGCCAACACGCTGATGGAACGCGTGCAGTCGCTGAAAGGCGAACTGACGCCGGCCGAACAGCGCGTGGCCCAGTTGGTGATCGAGCAGCCGCGCCTGGTGCTCAACGAGCCGATCGCCGACATCGCCCGCCTGGCGGAAGTGTCGCAGCCGACCGTGATCCGCTTCTGCCGCTCGCTGGGCTTCCAGGGCCTGGCCGACTTCAAGCTGAAGTTCGCCTCCAGCCTGACCGGCGCCATCCCGGTGCGCCACAGCCAGGTGCGCGTGTCCGACAGCACGCACGACCTGAGCGCCAAGGTGATCGACAATACGGTGTCCGCCATCCTGAAGTTCCGCGACCAGATGGATGTGCACTCGCTGGACCGCGCCATCGAGCTGCTGTCCCGGGCCAAGAAGGTCGAGTTCTACGCCATGGGCAATTCGCGCGTGGTGGCGCTGGACGGCCAGCACAAATTCTTCCGCTTCCGCATTCCTACCGCGGCATACGGCGACTCGCATTTGTTCCAGCTGGCAGCCGAGCTGCTGAAACCGGGCGACGTCGTGATCGCGATTTCCAATTCCGGCAAGCTGCCGGAACTGCTGGAAGCGGTGGAAGCGGCGCGCCATGCCGGCGCCGACGTCATCGCCATCACCAGCAGCCAGTCGCCGCTGGCCAAGAAAGCCACTGTGTGCCTGGCGGTCGACCATACGGAAGACAGCAGCGCCTTCCTGTCGATGATTTCGCGCATCCTGCAGCTGCTGCTGATCGACATCCTGTCGGTCGGCATCTCGCTGGACGAGCAGAACGCCGAGCTGGTGCTGGAGCACAAAGCCAATGGCGTAGTGCAGGAAAGCCGCCGCCTGCAGATTTCCCACCTAGACAATTGAAAGTCGGGGTCAGCTCTGGCAACCGGACATTTTGCTGCGCAAAATGTCC
>CBFGQI010000092.1:0-21135 GCA_965650885.1 uncultured Oxalobacteraceae bacterium | reverse complement strand
GGAAGGAATTCGAGATGGAAGTGGTGCGCGACCGCAAGGACAATTGCATCATCGTTTGCTCGATCGAAAACCTCGACCCGATGGGCGTGCACACCGGTGACTCGATCACCGTGGCGCCGGCGCAAACCCTGACCGACAAGGAATACCAGGTGATGCGCGACGCGGCGATCGACGTACTGCGCGAGATCGGCGTCGATACCGGCGGGTCGAACGTGCAGTTCGCCGTCAATCCGCAGGATGGCCGCATGATCGTGATCGAGATGAACCCGCGCGTGTCGCGCTCCTCGGCGCTGGCATCCAAGGCCACCGGCTTCCCGATCGCAAGGGTTGCGGCCAAACTGGCCGTCGGCTTCACCCTGGACGAGCTGCAGAACGACATTACCGGCGGCGCCACGCCAGCCTCGTTCGAGCCGGCGATCGACTACGTGGTCACCAAGATCCCGCGCTTCGCCTTCGAGAAATTCCCCGGCGCGAACGACCGCCTGACCACGCAAATGAAGTCGGTCGGCGAAGTGATGGCCATGGGCCGCACGTTCCAGGAATCGTTCCAGAAAGCCCTGCGCGGACTGGACATCGGCGTGGACGGCTTGCAGCGCATCGCCACCGGCCGCGACGTGATCGAGCAGGAACTGCGCCTGCCAGGACCGCAGCGAATCTGGTACGTGGGCGAGGCGTTCGCGCAAGGCATGTCGCTGGTCGAGGTGAACCGGCTTTCCCATATCGACCCCTGGTTCCTGGCCCAGATCCAGGATCTGGTGGAAATCGAGGAATGGGTGGCAGCGCAGCCGCTGGCGGCGCTGGAGCCGGACGTGATGCGGCGCCTGAAGCAGCAAGGTTTCGGCGACCGCCGCCTTGCCAGCCTGCTCGGTGTGCATGAGGACGCGGTGCGCGCCCAGCGCCATGCCCAGGGTATCCGCCCCGTGTACAAGCGGGTCGACACCTGCGCCGGCGAGTTCGCCACGCGTACCGCCTACATGTACTCCACCTATGACGAAGAGTGCGAGGCGCAGCCGAGCGGCGCGCGCAAGATCATGGTGCTGGGCGGTGGCCCGAACCGCATCGGGCAGGGCATCGAATTCGACTACTGCTGCGTGCATGCCGCGCTCGCCATGCGCGAGGATGGCTACGAGACCATCATGGTCAACTGCAACCCGGAAACCGTATCGACCGATTACGACACTTCCGACCGCCTGTATTTCGAATCGCTGACGCTGGAAGACGTGCTGGAAATCGTCGCCATCGAGCAGCCGGAAGGCGTGATCGTGCAGTACGGCGGCCAAACCCCGCTCAAGCTGGCCCTGGCGCTGGAGGCCAACGGTGTGCCCATCATCGGCACCTCGCCTGACATGATCGATGCAGCTGAAGACCGCGAACGCTTCCAGAAGCTGCTGTTCGAACTGGACTTGCGTCAGCCCTCCAACCGCACCGCGCGCGACGAGCAGCAGGCAGTGGCGATGGCCGAGGAAATCGGCTATCCGCTGGTGGTGCGCCCATCCTATGTGCTGGGCGGCCGCGCCATGGAGATCGTGCACGAGCGGGCCGACCTGGAGCGCTATATGCGCGAGGCGGTCAAGGTCTCGCACGATTCGCCGGTGCTGCTGGACCGCTTCCTCAATGATGCGATCGAAGTGGACGTCGATTGCGTCAGCGACGGCACCGAGGTCGTGATCGGCGGCGTCATGGAGCACGTCGAGCAGGCCGGCATCCATTCCGGCGACTCGGCTTGCAGCCTGCCGCCATATTCGCTGGCCGACGGCACCGTGGCCGAAATCAAGCGCCAGACCATGCGCCTGGCGCGCGGACTCAAGGTTGTCGGCCTGATGAACGTGCAGTTTGCGGTGCAGCGCCAGAAGGCCGATGGCCGCACGGTCGACCGGGTGTACGTGCTGGAAGTGAATCCGCGCGCATCGCGCACCGTCCCATTCGTTTCGAAGGCGACCGGTGTGCAGCTGGCCAAGGTGGCGGCGCGCTGCATGGCGGGCCGCACGCTGGCGGCGCAGGGCGTCACGGCGGAAGTGGTTCCGCCTTACTACAGCGTCAAGGAGTCTGTTTTGCCGTTTGCAAAATTCCCGGGGGTGGATACCATCCTCGGGCCGGAGATGAAATCCACCGGTGAAGTGATGGGCACCGGGTCGACGTTCGGCGAAGCCTTCCTCAAGGCCGAACTGGGCGCCGGCCTGCGGATCCCACTGCAAGGGCACGTGTATATGCGCGTACGCAAGGCCGACCAGGCGCGCGCCGTAGCGCTGGGCCGCGAGCTTTCCGAGGCGGGCTACTCGCTGTGCGCCAGCGAAGTGACGGCCGCCATCCTGGAAGCGGGGGAAGTGCCCGTCAATACCATTGAAGACGAAACCCTGCTTGGCCTGCTGGCCTTGCGCGAAATCGCCATGGCCGTGGTGACCGTCGACGAAAAGCGCAGCGCAATCGCCGCCACGCGCGCCTTGCGTACCGCGGCGCTTGCAAGCGGTACCGTGATCTTCACCACGATCGCCGCCGCCGAAGCCGCAGCCGAAGCGCGCCAGCATGCCGGCACGCTGGATGTGCGCTCGCTACAGGAACTGCATGCGATGGGCGCCAGCGAACAGGGGAAGGTGCTGCCGGTGCCGCGTCCCGTGCCCAGCGCGGCCGACCTGGCGGCGGCAGCCTGGCAGATCCCCGAGCGCCGCTCGGTACCGCGCCAGCGCAGTGTCGGCTCCGCGCCACTCAAGCTCTTCATCCGGCAACCATTTACCGAGTCGGACGAGCGCGAACAGCGTATGATCGGCGAGATCATGCAGATGATCGATAGCGCGAACGGCTTGCCGCATGCATTCGACTACCTGACTGGCTTGCAGGCAGAAAGCGCAGAGACCTTCCGCGCTTCCTTTGAGCGCAGCCAGGGCAAACCATTCACGCCGCAGAATTTCAGGCGCCACCGCCTGGCATTGCTGGACCAGGCCGACGTCATGATCAATATCCGTGTCGGCATGAGCGAGAGCAGTGCATTCGAGTTGAGCTATCACATATTCAAAGGCCGGCGGACGCCTATCCTGTTCCTGGTATGGAAAGGCGCGCCAATCAAGACCACGCTGCTGCGCGAACTCGAAGACCTGGCCGACATCACCTATATCGAGTTCGACGAAGTGTCGGAATTGCGTGGCCGGTTGCATCAATTTTTCAAATGTCTGGTAAAGGAGTGAGCGATGTTCAATAATTTCAAGATCAAGACCCTGCTGGTAGGTGTGCTGGGTCTGCTGATTGGCTTGATGGCCATCATTGGCGGCCTGGGGATCCTCAGTGCGGAGCGTTCGATCGGCCTGGTGAGGGACGTGACCGTTGCCAACCAGAGGAACATCGCGGAACGCAATGCCATCCGGCTGGACATGGAAACGGGCCGCAGCCAGATCCTGCAAGCGTTGCAGCACAATCCCGACCTGGCCTGGAGCCAGTTGCACGACCACCCGCTGACCAACCATTTCAATATCGTGGACGAAGTGACGGCCCGTGTAGGCAAGCGCTGGGAAGGCTACCTGGCAAGCATCAAGGAACCGGAAGAACGCAAGATGGCGGAGGAATGGTTCGCCAAGAGCGACGGCCTGGGTGTGGCGCACATCCGCGCTGCCACTGCCGCGGTGAAGGAAAACCGCTGGGACGATGCGGAGACGGTGCTGATCAAGAAGATCAACCCTTCCTACCGGATCGGCGACGGCGCGCTGAAGGCGCTGTCCGAGCATGCCGACAAACGCATCATGGAAGACGACGCCAGCGTGGCAGCCAGCCTGAAACGCACCACCACGACGGTGACCGTGGTCCTGGTCGGCGGCCTGGCGCTCAGCGTGTTTGCCGGCCTGCTGCTGATGAAAGCGATCTCCGAGCCCCTGGGCGAAGCAATGGAAGTCGCCAACCGTGTTGCCGAAGGCGACCTGAAAGGCGAAGCCACCTCGCATCCGGCCAACGAGTTCGGCGAACTGCTGCGCGCCCTCGACAAGATGCGCGGCAACCTGGCGTCCATCGTGTCCGAGGTGCGCGGCGGCAGCGACACCATCTCCAGCGCATCGGGCCAGATCGCGGCCGGCAATATGGACCTGTCGCAGCGTACCGGCGAACAGGCCGCCTCGCTGGAGCAGACCGCCTCCTCGATGGAGCAGTTGACCAGCACCGTGCGTCAGAACGCCGACAACGCACGCCAGGCCAACCAGCTGGCCGTGTCGGCTTCGAGCGTTGCCACCAAGGGCGGTGAAGTGGTGGAGCAAGTGGTGGCGACCATGGGCTCGATCAACGAATCGTCGAACAAGATCGTCGACATCATCGCCGTCATCGATGGCATTGCCTTCCAGACCAATATCCTGGCGCTGAATGCGGCGGTGGAGGCGGCCCGCGCCGGTGAACAGGGCCGCGGTTTCGCCGTGGTCGCCAGTGAAGTGCGCAACCTGGCCCAGCGCTCAGCCGCTGCCGCCAAGGAGATCAAGCAATTGATCGATGATTCCGTCGGCAAGGTGGAAAGCGGCGCCAAGCTGGTGAACCAGGCCGGCACCACGATGAAGGAAATCGTGACCAGCATCCAGCGCGTCACCGACATCATGGGCGAGATCACCAGCGCCACCCAGGAACAGACCGCGGGCCTGGAGCAGATCCACCACGCCATTTCGGAAATGGATACCATTACGCAGCAGAATGTGGCCTTGGTGGAGGAGGCGGCCTCCGCTTCCGCCGCCTTGCAGGACCAGGCCAACAGCCTGTCGCGTGTGGTGAGCGTGTTCCAGGTCGACGGCCAACGTCGCGAGCACCCGGCTGCGGTACAGGCCCGGGCCGTGATCCAGGCGGTCCGTGCCAAGCCCGCAGTGGCGGCCAAGCCAGCGCTGCGCGACAGCAAAGCCGCCGCCCGCAAGGTGGCCAACAGCCCGGTCGGGGATTGGGAAGAATTTTAAGCATTGCAACTGAGGAGAATGATTGGACAGCAAAGCGTTCGAACACCTGGTGCGCCGCCTGGAGCTGGATTCACACGCCAGCCCGGCGGCATTTCGCCGCAAGGTCATCGCCATCAGCCTGGCAGCATACGTCGTCCTGTTCGGCGCGCTGGCCGGGCTGATCGCTTTGTTCATCACGCTCATGCAATGGGCGCTGGCCTCGCACCGCACCGTCGCCACCATCAAAATTGGCCTGTTCGGGCTGTTCCTGCTGCCCCTGATCTTCATCGTCCTGCGCGTGATGTTGATGCGGCTGGAGCGTCCCACTGGGCGCGAACTGACGCGCAACGAAGCGCCCAAGCTGTTCGACATCCTCGACAAGCTGTATGCCAAGTTGAAGGGACCTGCCATCCATCATGTGCTGGTGACGGACGACTACAATGCCGCCATCTGCCAGCATGCCCGCTTTGGCATCTTCGGCGGCTACCGCAATTACCTGATCGTCGGGCTGCCATACCTGCTCGGTGCCACGCCCAAGGAGATGCTGTCCGTGCTGGCGCACGAGTACGGCCACCTGTGCGGCAACCACGGCAAGGCGTCGGCCTGGGTGTACCGCCAGCGCCGCCTGTTCGTCAGCCTGTACGAACATGTCGAGGACGGCGCCGGGGACAATCTGCTAAGCGGTGCGATTGCCGGCACGCTGAAGCGCTTCTTCCCGTACTACAGCGCCTATACCTTCGTGCTGGCGCGCCAGGACGAGTACGAAGCCGACCGCACCGCCGCCGGCATGGCCGGCCGCACCGCCACCGCCCAGGGCCTGGTGCGCGGCCACTTGCTGGGGGATTGGGTCGGGCGGACGTTCTGGCCCAAGCTGTACGCCCACGCCGACCGCGCCGAGCAACCGCCGTTCATGCCGTTCGCTTCGATGCGGATGGCGTTCAAGGCCAATCACGACGAGTGGGCCACCAGAAGCGCCCTGGACGCGGCCTGGGCCCAGGCTTCCGGCGTCGAGGATACCCATCCCTGCCTGCGCGAGCGGCTCGATGCGATCGGCGCGCCGCCCGCGTTGCCGCAGCCGGTCGAGTCCAGTGCGGCGGACGTCATGCTGGCGGCCGGCGTCGGCAAGCAGCTGGAAGCTGAACTGGACAAGCAATGGTGGGAAGCCAACGGGCGCGGCTGGCGGGAGCGCTTCCGCCACGTGTCCCAAGCACAGCTGCGGATCGGGGAACTGTCGGCGCGGCCGGCGGACCAACTGACAGTGCCGGATCTGCAGGAACTCGCCCTGCTCAAATTCGAATTCGAGGGCGGCGCAGCGGCCAAGCCTGTGCTGGCGGAGCAATTGAAGCGTCCCGGCGGGCCGTTCCCGACCGCCTCCTTGTTGTACGGCCGCATACTGCTGGAACAGGGCCACCGGCAGGGCCTCGCGCATTTGCGCGATGCGGCGTTGAACGACCGGCGCCTGCTGGAGGAAGCCGCGCAACGCGGCTACCATTTCCTGCTGGAGAAGGAAGGGGAGGCTGCCGCCAACCAGTGGTGGAGCAGCGTCGTCCCCGAGGAAGAAATGGCTTAAACCGCCATCGGCGCCGTCAGCGGTGCATGGTGCTGGTAACCTTCCAGCGTGAAGTCGGAAGGCTCGATCTTTTCCAGCCATTCGGGCTCGTATTTGCCGGTGTCGGCGAATGCCGGCACCCGGCTGTCGATGCGCAGTTGCGGCAGCGGCAGCGGCTCGCGCTTCAGCTGCTCCTGCACCATCTCCATATGGTTTTCGTAAATGTGCGCATCGCCGATGAAATAGCTGAACCAGCGGGGTTGATAGCCGGTCAGGCGCGCCACCAGGTGCAGCAGTGCGGCGCCTTCGGCAATGTTGAACGGCGTGCCCAGGCCGATATCGTTGCTGCGCACGTACAGGCAGAGTGACAGTTCGCGCGTGGTGGCGTTGGGGATGAACTGGTACAGCAGGTGGCAGGCTGGCAGCGCCACCTGGTCCAGCACCGCCGGGTTCCAGCCATGGAACAGGATGCGGCGGCTCGACGGGTTGTCGACGATGGTGTCGAGGCACTCGCGCAACTGGTCGATGGCCTTGTACATCAGCACTTTCCGCACACCGTCTTCCTCCAGCGGGGCGACCAGGCGGAAGCCGTTGCGTTCCGCATCGGCGATCTGCGCTTCGGCTGCGGCATCCAGCACCTTGTAGCCGGGCCATTGGCGCCATTGCACGCCGTAGACGGGGCCCAGGTCGTCGGTGCCGCTGCGGTAAGGATTGGCCAGCCATTGCTGGTTCTCGTTGGCGTTCTGGTCCCACACCTTGCAGCCGAGCGCGCGGAAATCGGCGGCGCTGCGGGAAGCGCGCAGGAAGGCGCACAGTTCGCCGACCACGGATTTGAAGGCCAGCTTTTTGGTGGTCACGGCGGGGAAACCGTCGTTCAGGTCGAAGCGCATCATGGCGCCCGGCACGCTCAGGGTACGGATGCCGGTGCGGTTGTCCTGCCAGCTGCCTTGCTCCAGCACGGTGCTGATCAATTCCTTGTACTGCTTCATGGGTCTCTCCGTTTATCGTTTGTTTCCACGCCCACCGGTCTTGGCGGCCGTGCGGCCGGCAGCGCGGGCGGCCGACTTGGCGCCACGCGTCGCGGTCACGACCACCTTGCCGCCGGCGCCCGCGCCGCTGCGCCCGCCACGCTCGCCGCCGATTCCTCCGCGCGCGCCGCCGCCGCTGCCCGCCCCGGGGCTGCCCGGCCGCGCGCCATAGATCGGCCCGCGCTGGCGTTGCTTCTCTTTCGGCGGCGCTTCCTCTTTAAGTCCGCCGAAGCCGCCAGCGGGGCGCGGCGTATCATCGGGGGCTTTCGCTGGCTGTTTGATCGCCGCTTTTGCCGGCTTGACCGCACCGCGCGCCGGCTTGGCGGCAGCGCGTGCACCGGGCATGGCCGGTACGCTTGGCGTGCCTGTGGACGGCACCCGGTGGTCCGCCTCGAAGCCCGCTTCTTCGGCACGCGGCAGCACGGCACCGGTCAGTTTCTCGATGGCGCGCAGCAGGTCGACCTCGTCCGCGCACACCAGCGAAACCGCTTCGCCTTCGGCGCCCGCGCGGCCGGTGCGGCCAATCCGGTGCACATAATCTTCCGCCACGGTCGGCAGGTCGAAATTGACCACCAGCGGCAAGGCTTCGATATCCAGGCCACGGGCGGCAACGTCGGTTGCGACCAGGATTTGCACGTCGTTTGCCTTGAAGCGCTTCAGGGCCTTGATGCGTGCCGGCTGCGGCTTATCGCCATGGATCGAATCGGCGGAGACGCCTTCGCCCTGCAACAGGCCAACCAGTTGCTCAACGCCCTTGCGCGTCTTGACGAACACCAGCACCTGGCCCCAGCCTTCCTTGCGCAGCAGGTGCAGGAACAGTTCCGGCTTGTTGCGCTTGTCGGTCGTGAAGACCATCTGGCGCACGGTGCGCGCGGTGGCGTTGGGCGCGCTTGCCTGGACCATGAGTGGATCGCGCAGCAATTGCTTTGCCATCGCGCGTATCGAATCGGGCATGGTGGCCGAAAACAGCAGCGTCTGGCGCTCCGCGGGCAGGACGGAAAACAGCAAGTCGAGGTCGGCGGCAAAGCCCAGGTCCAGCATGCGGTCCGCTTCGTCCAGCACCAGCGCCTGCAACTGGCCGAACGCCAGCGCCCCCTTGCGGTGCAAGTCGAGCAGGCGGCCGGGTGTCGCCACCAGTACGTCGAGACCCTTGCGCAGCTTGGCCAGTTGCGGTTCCATCGGCACGCCGCCATAGGCAACGGCGGAGCGCAGCGGCAGGTTGAAGCCGTAGGTGTGGAAGCTCTGGTTCACCTGTTCCGCCAGTTCGCGGGTAGGCACCAGCACCAGGCAACGGATGCAGTTCGGCGCTGCCTGGCCGCCTTCCATCACCAGGCGCTGCAGCAGGGGCAGGGCGAAAGCGGCGGTCTTGCCGGTGCCGGTCTGCGCGGCAGCCAGCAGGTCGCGGCCCGCCAACACTGCCGGGATGGCCTGTTTCTGTACAGGTGTTGGCGTCTTGTAGCCAATCGCGTCGAGGGTGCGCTGCAGCCCGTCGATCAAATCAAGCGAGGCAAAACTCATAGTGCGTCGCTCCAAAGGGTGAGGGCATGCCGGACTTGTTCGTCCGTCAGCGCCAGAAGGTTGTCGCCGACGTACCATTCGGTATAGCTGGCGCCGGGCAATTGCGCATGGGCTGCGCGGTTCAGCAACCAGACGCCGTGGCGCGCCGCGACTTCATTGCGGATCTCCAGCAGCCGCTCGCGTTCGACCGCCACATGGATATGCAGCATATTGGCTTGCGGCCGGGCAGGGTTGGGGCGCAGGCGCGGGAAGTCGCGCAGCGCGTCGACCAGCCATTGCGTGCGGCGGAAATAGGCGGGCATGGCCGCCAGCCGCGCGTCGAACTGCATGGCCGCCGCCACCACGTATGGGGTGCGGTGGATCACGTTGCCGCCCTGGCGCCGGAACCATTCCTGCGCGCGGGCCACGAAAGCGCGGCTGCCGAGCAGCATGGCGCCACCCAGGCCGCCGATGCCCTTGTACAGCGAGACGTACACGCTATCGAAGCCTCGCGCGAGTTCCGCCGGGGCACGGCCATAAGCCGCCGCCGCTTCCCACAGGCGCGCGCCATCCAGGTGCAGGTGGATGCCCTGTTCGCGGCAATAGGCCTTGATCGCCTGCAGCTCGTCCCAGCACGGCGACTGTCCACCCAGTTCGCGCGCCGGCAATTCCAGCGCGACGGCAGCCAGCCGGTCCGGCACGGCCTGCAATTCCGCCAGTGTGAACGGGCGCTGTGGATCGCCCAGCTGCAAGGCGTGGAAGTGGTCCAGCAACTGGTGGTTGCCGCGCTCGTGGCGGAAGATATGGGCGGTCGGGTGCAATGCCACCAGGCGGCTGCCGCGCTCCATGCAGGCCAGGCGCAGTGCCGTGACCTGGGCCAGGGTGCCCGTCATGCAGAAGACGGCGGACTCGAAGCCCAGCAGGTCGGCGACCTTGCGCTCGAAGGATTGGAGCAGCTCACCTTCGCCATAGACGTCATGGGCAACGCCATTGGCCTCGCACCACGCCGCCATGGCGGCAAAGGTTTCGGCCGGCGCCGGCTGGCGGTGGCCAGGCAGGACGGTGTGGCATTGTTGGCGCAATTCGGCGTCGGTCACGGCGAACCCTTTGCTCAGTGCGTCACGTGGACATGGTGGAACTGCAGCGCCGCCAGGTTGGCGTAGATGCCGCCCAGCGCCACCAGCGACTGGTGGGTGCCGGTTTCGACGATCTTGCCGTCTTCCATGACGATGATGCGGTCGGCGCGCTGCACCGTGGCCAGGCGGTGCGCGATGATGATGGTGGTGCGGCCGACCATGGCCGCTTCCAGCGCCCCTTGCACCAGGCGCTCCGATTCGGCGTCCAGCGCACTGGTGGCTTCGTCGAGCAGCAGCAGCGGAGGATTCTTCAGCAGGGCGCGCGCGATGGCGATGCGCTGCCGCTGGCCGCCCGACAGGCGCACGCCGCGCTCGCCGAGGAAGGATTTATAGCCGTTCGGCAGGCGCTCGATGAATTCATGGGCGGCGGCCAGGCGCGCGGCCTGCACCACTTCCTGGTCGGTGGCGTCGGCGCGGCCGTAGCGGATGTTCTCCATCGCGTCGGCCGAGAAGATCACCGTATCCTGCGGCACGATGCCGATGGCGCCGCGCAGGGTATGCAAGTCCAGCAGGCGGATATCGGTGCCGTCGAGACGGATGGCGCCCGATTGCGGATCGTAGAAGCGCAGCAGCATCTGGAACAGGGTGGTCTTGCCGGCGCCCGAGGGGCCGACCACGGCGATGGTTTCGCCCGGCTGGATGTCGAGCGTTACATGGTCGAGCGCCAGCGTATCGGGGCGCGAAGGGTAGCTGAAAGACACGTCGGCCAAGCTGAGCGCAGCGCCGTTGGCCGCACGCGGCGGCAAGGCCTGCGGCTGGGCCGGGTTCTGGATATCGGAGCGCACCGCCAGCAATTCCAGCAGGCGCTCGGTGGCGCCGGCCGCGCGCTGGGCTTCCCCCATCACTTCGGACAGCGCGCCGATGGCACCGGCCACGATGGAAGCGTACAGGATGAACTGGCCCAGGTCGCCGCCCGTCATCGAGCCTTCCAGTACGGCATGGGCGCCCAGCCACAGCACGAACACGATGGTGCCGAACACCAGCACGATGGCCAGCATGGTGAGGAAGGCGCGCGCCTGGATGCGGCGCATGGCGGTGCTGAACGCACCTTCCACCGAGCCGCCAAAACGCCGGGCTTCCAGCGTTTCATGGGTGAACGCTTGCACGGTCGGCATGGCGTTCAGGATTTCGCCGGCCATGGCGGAGGCGTCCGCCACCCGGTCTTGCGAATCGCGCGACAGCTTGCGCACGCGGCGCCCGAACACGACGATCGGCAGCACGGTCAACACCAGCAGGCCGATGATGATGGAAGACAGCTTGGGGCTGGTGACGAACAGCATGACCAGGCCGCCCAGGAACAGCAGCACGTTGCGTAGGGCCATGGAAATACTGGTGCCTACTACGCTCTGGATCAGGGTGGTGTCGGTGGTCAGGCGCGACAGCACTTCGCCGGTCTTGGTGGTCTCGAAGAATTCCGGGCTTTGCTGCACCACGTGGGAATACACGGCATTGCGGATATCGGCCGTGACGCGCTCGCCGAGCCAGGACACGCTGTAAAAGCGTGCCGCCGTCGCCAGCGCCAGTACCGACGCCACCGCGAAAAGGGCGATGAATACCTGGTTGACATGGGCTGCGCTGCGCACCCCGGCCGTGGCGCCGAAGCCCAGGTCGATCATCTGCTTGAAGGCATACGGGATCGCCAGCGTGGAGGCAGCCGCCACCAGCAGGGCAATGCCGGCGACGATGAAGCGGTTGCGGTAAGGCTTCAGGAAGGGCAGCAAGCCCTTGAAGGCGGCCAGGCTGCCTTTCTTGAGTTCTCGGGCTTCCGGCTGGCCGGTGGTGCTGTTGCTCATTGCGTTTTCTACGTTCTTGTTCAAAGTTTCATCGGACGGAAATAACCCGTCATTTCCAGGTAGCCGCGCCCTGCGCGCTTGCCGCCGCGGCTCACCGTGACCGCGCCTTCCCAATACACCGCGCCGGTCGAGCGGCGCGAGTCCAGCTCCTGGTCTTGCAGCAAGGGGCTGGCCAGCCATTCTTCGGGGCCGGTGGCGATCAGGGTGGCGACGGGATACTCGGCATGCGTGCGCGGCGAACGCCAGCGCACTTGCGGGGTAAAACTGACCTGGTCGGGCGAATAGTGCGTGATCTTACCGGATGCATCGCGCCATGTCGCGTGGGCCCATAGTTTACCACCTTGGCGGTCCCTGATCTGGAATGCCATCAGGGCGCCGCCGTCCTCCAGGTTGATGCCGACCCAGTCCCAGCCCGTGGCGGCCGGGTCGAGCACCTGGCTTGACCATTCGTGGTCGAGCCAGGTCGTGCCCTGCACCGGCTGCGGCCGGGCCCCGCGCCGCGTGAGCGTGCCGCTGGTGCGCAGTTGCGGCTTGCTATAGTAATAACTCGCCTGTTCGGGCCGCGGCCCCTTGCGGGAGTAGCCGGCATCGCCCTGCAGCAGCACCGGCTGGGTCGGTGCCAGTTGCAGGGCCAGCGTAAACTCGGCGGCATCGATGTCGATATGGTAAGTGCCGTCGGCGGCGCGCCGCATGCGCCAGCTGTCCAGCTGCACGTCGGTGTCCTCGATAGCGGCGCCGGCCAGGCCAAAGCCGGCGCGCGCGGTGCGCTGGTCGTGCAGCAGCTTGCCCTGGGCCGGGTCGGACAGGGCGGCGTGGGCCACGATGATATCCCTGGCGGCGAACCGGCTCGGGTTGGCGCGGCCATGGCCGGTACTGCTGCGGAAGAAGGTGACCTGGTAACCGAGCTGGCGCCCGTCGGGCGTGGCCAGCCAGCCGGTGGCATACCACCATTCGGTCTTGAAGCCGGGATGGGCCCCAAAGTCGCGCGGGAACTGCAGCGCCACGCCGGGCGTCACCGGCGTGAACTCCGCAGCATGCACGGGCATGGCCAGCTGCGCGGCAAGCCATAGCAGCGCGGCAAGCAGGGCGCGCATCACCAATCCTCCCGCACGGCGCGGATCGGGCCCGCCGACAAGGCTTGGCGGCCGGCCACCAGCGCCGTGAGTGCCGCCGACGCCAGCAGCGCCAGCGCGACGGTGGCGAGCAACGGCCAGGGATAATGCATCTGCATGCTCCAGTGGAAGGACTGGGGATTGATGACGTGGACCAGGACCAGGCTGATGACCCAGCCGAGCGCGAAGCCGGCCAGGATGCCGAGCGCGGTAAGGGCGGCACCTTCCAGCGCCAGGATGCCGAGCACCTGGCCGCGCGTCACGCCCACGTGGCGCAGCATGCCGAACTCGCGGCTGCGCGCCAGGGTCTGCGCCGAGAAGGTCGCCGCGACGCCGAACAGGCCGATCACCATGGCGATGGCTTCCAGCAGGTAGGTGACGGCGAAGCTTCGGTCGAAGATCCTGAGGGTCAGGTTGCGGATTTCGGATGGGACACTGGTTTCGAGCAGCCCGCCGAAGGGAAGTTGGCGCAGGTTTTCCTGCACCTGGGCTGCGGTGGCGCCCTTGGCGAGCCAGATGGCGGCATCGCCGGCGTCATGGTCGCCGGTCATGTCGACGTAGTCCTGGCGCCGTACGATGACGGCGCCGGCCGCGCGCGCATAATCGCGCCAGACGCCGGCAACGGCAAATTCGCGCTGCCGGCCCTGCAGCGGCAGGCGCAGCGTCGCCCCCGGCTGCAAGCCGTACAGGTCGGCCATGGCTTCGGATATCCAGGCCGGCGGCAGCGCCGTGTCGCCGCGCCTTGCGCCCGCGTGGTCCGGCGCCGACCGGGCGGGTTCGCCGACCAGGACCATCGATTTCCCCGGATCGGCCGGGTCGACGTCGCGCGCCAGTACGGCGACATTGGGCCGGTCCTGCGCCAGCGAGACGGAGCGGATGCGCAGGAATTCCACGCGGGCGATGCCCGGTACCTGGCGCAGCGCTTCCTGTTCGGCGGGCGACAGGCCGCCGGTCGTGCCGGCCGAAGCGCTGCGCGCATACAGGTCGGCCGGCAGGATCCGCAGCACCCACTGGTCGACCGAGGTGCGGAAACTGGCCACCATGATGGCCATGGCGACCATCAGGCTGAAGCTTGCCAGCACGCCGCCCAGCGCGATGCCGGCCTGGCTCGAGGCGTTGGCCAGGCGCGCCAGCGCCAGCGTCGGGACGGGCGGCGGGGCCGAGGCGCCGGGCGCGCTGTGCGGCGCGGTGAGGCGCGCCAGGGCGCGGAAGGTGCTGCCGGCGAGGCGCGGCATGAGGGCGATCGCGCCGACCAGCAGCAAGGCAATGGAGAGATAGCCGAACAGCGGCAATTCGAATACCGGCGGCGCAAAGGCCATGGCGCCCGCCAGCGCGAGGCAGGCCAATCCGGCCCAGGGCCGCGCCAGCGGCCGCAGCGCCGTTTCGTCGGTGCCGGCCTTGAGGGCCACGGCTGGGCGCGCACGCGCCGCGTCGAAGGCCGGCGCCAGGCCGCCCAGCAGTGCCACCCCCAGGCCCAGCGCAAAGTAGGCCAGGGCGGCGCCCGGCGCCCATTGCACGCTGGGCTGCACTCCCGCGAAATAGCCGGCGCCAAGGTCGCCGCCGAACAGTCGCAGCACCAGGGCCGCCAGCCCATAGCCGCCGGCGATGCCGAGTGCGGAGCCGACGCTGCCCAGCAGGGCTCCCTCCAGCAATACTTGCCGCAGCAATTGGCGGCGCTCCAGGCCCAGCACGCGCAGCAGCGCGAACTCGCCGCGCCGCCGCAAGACTGACAGGGCCTGCGACGAGAATACCAGGAAGGCACCGGTGAACAGGGCCACCAGGGCCAGCACGCTGAGGTTGACGCGATAGGCGCGGCTCAGGTTGTCGTTGCGGCTTTCCTGGTTGGCGTCGTTGGGCTGTGCGACGCGGAAGCGGCCGGGAAACTCCCGCTCCAGGCGCGCGGCCAAGCTGCGTTCGAAGGCGGCGCGGTCCACGCCATCGCGCAACTTGAGGTCAACCCGCGACAGCTTCCCGAGGCGCTGGAAATGCCATTGTGCGGCAGCGATATCCATGACGGCGAAGCGCTGGCCGACCCGCGCACGCTGGAGCGACCCGGCAATGCGCAGCACGGCTGGCCGGGTGCCGGATTGCAGGCGCAATTCGCCGCCGGGACGCCCCTGGAGCCAGGCCATCGCAGCGGGCGACAGGAAAATGGCGTCGTCGGCCAGGGTATCGTATGGCAGGTCCTCTTCCGGCGCGCCGATCAGGTCGGGCGTGATGAAGCCCGCGCGGAACACGTCGAGGCCGATAACTTTGAGCGCCTGCCGCGCCCCTGGCAGCGAAGCGTCGAATTCGAGCACCGGCGATGCGACCGCCACTTCCGGCAGGCGTGCCAGCTCAGGATAGATGATTTCATCGAACAGCGATTCCGTGCCGGCCACCTGGATGTCGGCCTGGCCGGACAGGCTGCGGATGGCGCTGGAAAATTCGTTGAATGCCGCCGCATTGACCAGGTGGATGGCAAATCCCATCGCCACGCCGATCGCAATCGCTGCCACCGCGACGAGCACGCGCCAGGGATGGGCGGTCCACTCGCCTGCGGCCAGCCAGCGGGTCAGCCGCCGCATTCGAGCTGGAGCATTTCGGCCGCGCGCTTGGCCTTCTGTTGGGAACGCTCCACGTTCTGCAGCGTGGCGCCGCGCGCATCCTCTTCAGCCCATTTCTGCTGCATCTTAAGCTTCTTGCACTTCTTGTTATGGCTGGCGACCGCGCGTGCCTCGGCCAATTCTTCGCGCTCCTCGCGGGCTTCGCGCTTGCGGCGTTGTGTCGCGAGGCGGTTCGCCTCACGCTCCTGCCGTTTCAAGTCCGCCGCGGCCGAAGGGTCGGGCGGTGGCGTGTCAGGTACCTTGATCACGCTGGCGACGCCTTTCTCGCAAGGCTGCTGCGAGTAGTTCACCTTTCCGTCGATGGTGCACTTGTGCAGGGCTTGCGCGCCCGCCGGCAACGCCATCGTCAACAGCAGCAAGGGCAGGAGTTTCATAGCATCTTCCCAGGATTCATGAGGCCCAAAGGATCCAATGCGGACTTGATGGCCCGCATCAGGTTCAACTCCACCGGCGATTTGTAGCGCGCCAGTTCGTCGCGCTTCAGGGCGCCGATGCCGTGCTCGGCGGAGATCGAACCGCCAAACGCGGCGACCGCGTCGTGCACCACGCGGTTGACCGCCTCCTGGCTGTGCAGGAAATCTTCGTTCGTCACGCCCGGTGGCGGGGCGACGTTGAAATGCAGGTTGCCATCGCCCAGGTGGCCGAAGCACACCAGCTGGCAGCCTGGGAAGGCTGACTGCAGCTGGGGACCGGTCGCCGCGATGAAGTCGGCGATGGCCGATACAGGCAGTGAAATATCGTGCTTGATGTTCTTGCCGTCGGCCGCTTGCGCCAGCGGGATATGCTCGCGCAAGTCCCACAGGGCGCGCGACTGCGCCGCCGATGCCGCGACCGCGGCATCCTGCACCACACCTTCGCCCAGCGCGCTGCCCAGCGCGCGTTCCAGCAGCACCGCCGCATGTTCGGCCGATTCGCTGCTGGAGAGTTCCAGCAAGGCATACTGCGCATACTCGCCGGCCAGTGGCTGGGGCAGGGCCGGAAAATGCTTGCCCACCAGTTGCAGGCAGTACGCCGACATCAGTTCAAAGCCGGTCAGGCTGGCGCCGCAATGGTCCTGCATGATGGACAGCAGGCGCAGGGCGGCGGCGGGCGACGCCAACCCCGCCAGCGCCGTGACGGACGCCTTGGGCTGGGGGTAGAGCTTGAGCACCGCGCCAGTGATGATGCCGAGCGTGCCCTCCGCGCCGATGAACAGGTCGCGCAAATCGTAGCCGGTGTTGTCCTTGCGCAGGCCGCGCAGGCCGGACCAGATTTCGCCCTGCGGCGTCACGACTTCCAGGCCCAGGCAGAGTTCACGCGCGTTGCCGTAACGGAGCACGCCGGTGCCGCCGGCATTGGTGGAGAGGTTGCCGCCGATCGTGCAACTGCCTTCAGCTGCCAGCGATAGCGGGAACAGGCAGCCATGCGCGGCGGCCGCCTCCTGCGCGTGTTGCAGGATGACGCCTGCATCCACGGTCATGGTGCGGTTGACCGCATCGACTTTTCGCACCGCCTGCATGCGCGCCAGCGAAAGCACCACGGCACGGCCGCTGCCATCGGGCACACTGCCCAGTACCAGCCCCGTATTGCCGCCTTGCGGCACCATCGGGACACGCGCCTCCACGCAAAGCTTGACGGCGGCGGCCACCTGCGCGGTGCCGGCGGGGCGCAGCACGGCCAGCGCACGGCCGGTGAAGCGCCCGCGCCAGTCGCGCAGGTAAGGCGCCATCCCGGCCGCATCGGATATGACGTGCGCCTCGCCCAGCAAGGCACGGCAGGCGGCGAGGAAAGCGGAAGCGTCCATGGTTACTTGGTCTTGCTGGTGTTGACCTTTTCCAGCAATTCCCTGGCGGCTTGCTTGGCCGCCTGCTTGTATGGCCGCACGTACAGGATGGCGCACAGGAAGTACACCACGACGATGGCCGCTTCCCCCCAGCCCAGCCAGGGCATGGCCTTGTCGCTCCAGCCGCGTACCACGCCCTCGGTGAAGTACAGCAGGATCATCATCGAGGTCCATTGCAGCGTGTAGATGTCGCGCTTGATCACGCCCAGCAGCGGGAACAGCAGCGGTACCGCCTTCAGCACCATCCACGAACCGCCCGGCTTCAGGGGCGAGATCCACATTTCCCACGCCACGCACCAGACGATGAGCAATACCAGGCTGCCGATCGCCCCCCAATGGAAAAGCTTATGCTTGGTGCCGTTCATATTCATTGTCCCCGCAGCTTGACGGCCGCTTCGGCCAGCCGGCGGCCCATCGCGAGCGCCAGGCGTTTTTCATCTTCCGTGAATGGCTTCTTGCCATCCAATCCCGACCAGTGTGTGGCGCCGTAAGGCGAGCCACCGCCGGCCGTCGTCATCAGTTCCGGATGGGTGTAAGGCAAGCCCATCACCATCATCCCATGGTGCAGCAAGGGCACCATCATGGTCAGCAGCGTCGATTCCTGGCCGCCGTGCTGGCTGCCGGTCGAGGTGAACACACAGGCCGGCTTGCCGGACAGGGTGCCGGACAGCCATTGCGCCGACGTGCCATCCCAGAAATACTTCATGGCCGCGGCCATATTGCCGAAGCGGGTAGGGGAGCCGAGCGCCAAACCGTCGCACTCCTCCAGGTCCTGCAGTTCGACATAGGGCGCGCCTTCCAGCGGCACTTCCGGCCCGGTCGCTTCCGCCACCGTGGAAACGGCCGGCACGGTGCGCAGGCGGGCGTCGCAGCCGGAAACGGATTCAATGCCCTGGGCAATCAGTTCCGCCAATTTGCGTACGGAGCCATGCCTTGAATAATACAAAACGAGAATTGTGAGGTTAGTTCGGTTCATCGTTGCTATTATATGGCCCTTTACCAACGTGCATATAGATCAAGAATAAGAGAACTGATGGTTTTAAAGTCCCTCTATACCAATGTGGCCCGGGCCTGCTCCAAGGGCGTCGCCGAGCTGCGCGCCCTGTCCTGGAGCGAAATGCGCGACCTGCTGCACTTCGCGCGCCGGCGCCTGCGCGAAGAAAGCCTGCCCCAGGTGGCGGGCGGCCTGACCTTCACCACCGTGTTCGCCCTGGTGCCGGTGCTGACCATTGCGCTGGCGATTTTCACGACTTTCCCGATGTTCAATTCCTTCCGCACCGCGCTGGAAGCGTATTTCATCAAGAGCGTGATGCCGAAGGCGATTTCCAACACCATCCTCGGCTACCTGACCACCTTCGCCGCCAAGGCGACGCGGCTGTCGGCGGTGGGTGCGGTGACGCTGGTGCTGACGTCGGTGGCGATGCTGAGCATGATCGAACGCGCCTTCAACCGCATCTGGCGCGTCAAGGCCCAGCGCCGGCTGGTGCGGCGCGTGCTGGTCTATTGGGCGCTGATCACGCTCGGGCCGCTGGTGGTGGGTGTTTCGATCACCTTGTCGACCCACCTGTTCGATGCCACCAGCGGGCTGGTTGGCGCGGTGACCGGACCGGTCTTCTATACCTTGCTATCGGTCCTGCTGACGACACTGGCCTTCACTTTCCTCTACATCACGGTGCCGAACCGGATCGTCGATTGGCGCGACGCGATTTGCGGCGGCGCGCTGGCGGCGGTGGCCTTCGAACTGGCCAAGCGCGGTTTCGCGGTGTTCATCACACAAGTACCGACCTATTCGAAGATTTACGGCGCGCTGGCAGCCTTGCCGCTGTTCCTGTTGTGGATTTATGTTTCCTGGCTGATCACGCTGCTGGGCGCCCTGCTGACGGCGGCGCTGCCGGTCGTCAAGTACGAGCGCTGGTGGCACGAAGCGGTGCCGGGCGGCGAGTTCGTCGATGCCATGGCCGTACTGAAGGTTTTGCACGAAGCGCGCGAGCGGGGCGACAACGCGGCGGTCAGTTCGGCCGAAATACGGGGCCGCACGCGCCTGGGCTTCGATGAAATGGATGCGCTGCTCGAGAAAATGCTGGTTCCCGGCTGGGTGGCGAAGGTGAAGATCGCGCCGCCACCGCGCGTGCAGTTCGGCAAGCGTGTCAGCGAGGGGGCGGACAATTGGGTGCTGCTGGCCAACGTCAACAAGGTCAGCGTGGCCGATGTGTACCGCCTGTTCGTGTTCGGCGGCATGTCCTTGAATGCCGGCGTGCTGGCCGATTCCGACGACGAGGCGGACCGCCAGGCCAGCCGCGACGCCGCCATCCTGGCGCGCCAGGTCGAGACGGCAGTCGAGTCGGGCCTGGGCGTCAGCCTGGCCGAGCACTTCGCCGCCGCCTGAGCGCGGCGGCTCAGCGCAGGAAGGCCAGCAGGGCGTCCAGCACCGCGTCCGGCTGCTCGGCCATCATCTGGTGGCCGGCGTCGACCGTCACGCTGCGCGCCCCCGGCAACGCCGCCAGCAGCGCCCTGGTGCTGCGCGGAGGCGTCATCATATCCTTGCTGCCGAAGATGAATTGCACCGGGCAGCGCACGCCGGCCGCGGCCACATCACCATTGGCGTAGCCATTGCAGGCTGTGAAGTCGGTATGGAACAAGTGTTGCTCGCCCTGCGCGGCAATGCGCTCCATCAGCCGTTTCGACATGCCGCTCACGTAAAAGCCCGGCCCAGGGCAGGACGGCTTTTGCGCGTACGAGGAATGCGACCAGATGTTGACCATGTCGATGGCATCGGCCTCGGCGTGCAAGGCCGCGTCGAGCAGGGCATCCGACACCTTCATCGGATAAGTGGCGCCCAGCAGCGACAGGCGCGTGATCCGCTCCGGCGCCCGGTAGGCGGCCTCCAGTGCGATCAATGAGCCCATGCTGTGCCCAACCAGGGCTGCGCTGCCTGCGCCGGCTGCATCCAGCACGGACAGCAGCCACGCCGCCATCTCCTCGACGCTGCGCAGTGCCGGGCCGCGGCTGCGGCCGTGGCCCGGCAAGTCCACCGCCAGCACGCCGAAGCCATGGTGCGCCAGGTAGCGCGACTGCAAAGCCCAGACCGAGTGGTCGTTCTGGGCGCCATGGATCATCACGACCGTGGGCAGGGCAGGGTCAAAGGCTTTGCCGCCGGTGTAGCAATAAGTATCGCCGACCATCATGCTCAAGCCCCTTTCTGCGAAGCCTTGAGCCCGCGCGCCAGGTCTTCCAGCAGATCGTCGGCATCTTCCAGTCCCACCGACAGGCGCATCGTGCCTTCCGCAATCCCCGACGCCGCCAGCTGGTCGGCCGGCACGCGGAAATGGGTGGTGGAGGCGGGATGGATCACCAGTGAACGCGCGTCGCCGACGTTGGCCAGGTGGGAAAACACCTTCAGGCTGTCGACGAAGCGCTTGCCCGCGGCGCGGTCGCCCTTGAGCGTGAAGGACAGCACGGCGCCGGCCCCCTTGGGCAGCAAACGGGCGGCCAGGGCACGGTCCGGGTGGCTGTCCAGCTCGGGATAGACCACCGCTTCCACGGCCGGGCTGGCGAGCAGGAATTCCGCCACGCGCCGGGTATTGGCCACGTGCCGGTCCATGCGCACCGCCAGCGTTTCCACGCCCTGCAGGATGGCAAAGGCGTTGTGCGGGCTCATGGCGGCGCCAAAGTCGCGCAAACCCTCGCGCCGGGCGCGCAGCGCAAA
>CBFGQI010000091.1:0-21184 GCA_965650885.1 uncultured Oxalobacteraceae bacterium | reverse complement strand
CCAACTGAGCTACCAGGCCAAGAGGCAGCATTATAGCAGGGATTCCTTGGTTTGCAATAGCCTTTTTCCATTGAGGGAAAGCTATAATGGCCGGATGAACAAGCCTTCGCATCACCATGTGCAGACTGCGGTCTGCATCGTCGGCAATGGCGCCATTGCCAAAACCGCGGCACTCGCGTTTGCCCAATCCGGGCTGAGCGTGACCTTGCTGGGGCCGCCACCGGGACCGGCCCGGGCCGATGAGGCGAGCTGGGATGTACGTGTGTTCGCCCTCAACCACACCGCCCAGCGCCTGCTCGACTCCCTGAAAGTGTGGGGCGCGATGGACCAGGCGCGTATCGCCGCGGTCGACGCCATGCTGGTCAACGGCGACGGCGACAAGGCGGGCGCCTTGAATTTCGACGCTTATGGCGCCCATACCGGCACCCTGTGCTGGATCGTGGAAGACCGCAACCTGAACCAGGCGCTCGATGCGGCGCTGCGCTTTGCCCAGAACGTGCATTTCGTGCACGGCAAGGCGGTCGCGCTGAAGCATGACGAGCAAGGCGCCATCATCACGCTGGAAGACGGCTCCCATCTCGGCGCCTCCCTGGTGGTCGGTGCCGATGGCGCCCAGTCCTGGGTGCGCGGCCAGTGCGATATCGGCCTCGATTACCGCCCGTATAACCAGAGCGGCGTGGTATCGAACTTCGCCTGCGAGCTGCCGCACCATGGCGTCGCGCACCAGTGGTTCACCGGGGAGCAGGGCATTGTGGCGCTATTGCCGCTGCCGGGGAACCAGGTCTCGCTGGTGTGGTCGGCGCCCGATATGCTGGCGGAAAGCCTGTGCCGTGAAGGCGCGGGCGCGCTGGCCGGACGGCTGGCCGCGTTTGCCCAGGAAAAACTGGGCACGCTCTCGCCGCTGCAGCCGGAAATCGTCAAGGCCTTCCCTTTGAAGCTGATGCGCCCCCATGCCATGGTGGCGCCGCGCGTGGCCCTGGTCGGCGACGCGGCCCACGTGGTGCATCCGCTGGCCGGCCATGGCATGAACCTGGGCTTCGGCGACGTGCAGGAGCTGGTCAAGGCCGTGGCCGGGCGCGAGGAACACCGCTCGATCGGCGACGACCGGGTCCTGGCGCGCTATGCCCGCGCCCGCAAGGAAGAAGTCAGCCTCATGTTGGCCGCAACGGACGGTTTGGAGCGCTTGTTCGGCACTGATCTCGAACCGGTGCGCGCAGTCCGCAATTTCGGGCTAAACTTGCTCGACAAATTGCCGGGCGTAAAGCGCCGGCTGATTTCACATGCCCTCGGAAAGCAGTAATCGGAGACCCTATGAATATGAGCAAACTGGCATTGGCGATGGCTTCGGTCATGCTGATGTCCTGTGCGGACGCGCAGAACGCAAAAGAAGAAGCCCAACTGCGCAAGGCCCTGGCGGAACGCCTGGGCGGCGTGAAGATCGATTCCATCAAGAAGACGCCATACGCAGACCTGTATGAAATCCGCGTCGGCGGCGATATCCGCTATACCGACAAGACCGGCAGCTACCTGGTGGTCGGCCACATCTTCGACCTGAAAACCTCGCAGGACCTGACCCAGGCCCGTATCGACGATATCAACAAGATCAATTTCGACGAATTGCCGAAAGAACTGGCGCTGAAGACCGTGAAAGGCAACGGCAAGCGCATGCTGGCAATCTTCGAAGACCCCAATTGCGGCTACTGCAAGCGCTTCCGCCAGACCACGCTGGCCAATATCGACAATGTGACGGTGTACACCTTCATGTACAACATCCTGTCGCCGGATTCGTTCACCAAATCGCAGAACATCTGGTGCGCGGCCGACCGCAACAAGGCCTGGGACGACTGGATGTTGCACGGCAAAGCCGCGCCAGTTGCGCCGAATGGCTGCAGCGCGCCGAATGACAAGGTGCTGGCGTTGGGCCAGAAAATGAATATCAATGGCACGCCGGCCATCTTCTTCGCCGACGGCAGCCGAATTGCAGGAGCAGTCGATCAGCGTACCCTCGAAGCAAAGTTCGCCACCCTCAAATAAGGAGCTTGCATGGTCACATTGAATATCAATGGGCGCGACGTACAAGTCGACGCCGATCCTTCCACGCCCATCCTCTGGGCGTTGCGGGACAACCTCAATATGACCGGCACCAAATTTGGCTGCGGCATGGCCATGTGCGGCGCCTGCACGGTGCACCTGGAAGGGCAGGCGATCCGCTCCTGCGTGACGCCGATATCGGCGGCGGTGGGGCAGAAGATCACCACCATCGAGGCCATGTCGGCCGACAAGGTGGGCAAGGCGGTGCAGGATGCCTGGGTCAGGCATGACGTGCCGCAATGCGGCTACTGCCAGAGCGGGCAGGTGATGAGCGCAACGGCCCTGCTGCGCACCAACAAGGCGCCTACCGACGCCGATATCGACAATGCCATGTCGGGCAATATCTGCCGCTGCGGCACCTATCAACGGATCCGCGCCGCCATCAAGGACGCCGCGAAATCCATCGCTTGAGGGAGGCAGCCATGCGCAAGGAATGGTTCATGGCAGCTCAAGCGGACGGCGCCGAGGCGGCAGGCATGTCGCGCCGTACCTTCCTCAAGGCCGGCGGCGGCCTGGTACTGGGCTTTTACGTGGCCGGCGGCGGCGGGCGCTTTGCGCGCGCCATCGCTGCCGACGCACCGCCCAAGCCGGTGTCGGCACCGAATGCCTTCCTGCGCATCGCGCCGGACAATACCGTCACCATCCAGGTCAACCGCCTGGAATTCGGGCAGGGCGTGCATACCGCACTGCCGATGCTGATCGCCGAGGAACTGGACGCGGACTGGACGCAGGTGCGGTCGGCGCTGGCGCCGGCGGGCGATGCGTATAAGGACCCGGGCTTCGGCATCCAGATGACGGGCGGTTCGACCGCCGTCAAGCACTCGTGGCAGCAGTACCGCGAAATCGGTGCGCGTGCGCGCGCCATGCTGGTGGCCGCGGCGGCCGAGCAGTGGAAAGTGCCGGCGGCGCAGATCCGTGCCTCGAAAGGCATGCTGTACGGCCCTTCCGGCCAGAGCGCGACCTTCGGCTCGCTGGCCGAGGCGGCGATGAAACAACCGGTGCCGAAAGAGGTCAGGCTGAAGGACCCGAAAGACTTCACCATCATCGGCAAGCCGACGCCGCGCCTCGATGCGCTGGCCAAGTCGACCGGCACGCAGCAGTTTGGCATGGACTTCAAGCCCGAGGGCGCGAAAGTGGTCCTGGTGGCGCGGGCCCCGGTGTTCGGCGGCAAGGTGAAGAAGTTCGATGCGTCCAAAGCCAAAGCGATTCCTGGCGTGCTCGACGTGTTCAAGGTCGATACCGACCGTGGCGGCAGCGGCCTGGCCGTTGTGGCCAACGGATATTGGCCGGCCAAGCAGGGCCGCGATGCGCTGGTGGTCGAGTGGGATACCGCCGGCCTGGAAAAAGTCAGCAGCAAGAAGCAGCTGGCCGAATACAGGACGCTGGCGAAAAAAGCAGGCATCCAGGTGAAGCAGGCCGATACCGCGGCCATCGCCAAGGCACCGAAGAAAATCAGCGCAACCTACGAATTCCCTTACCTGGCGCATGCGCCGATGGAGCCGCTGAACTGTGTGGTGGACCTGAAGGGCGATTCCTGCACCATCTGGGCCGGCAGCCAGTTCCAGACGCTGGACGTGGTGGCCGCGGCCAAGGCGGCCGGCCTGACGCCGGACAAGGTGACGCTGCACACGATGATGGCGGGGGGAGGCTTCGGCCGCCGCGCCGTGCCGACTTCGGACTATCTGGTGGAAGCGGTCAACGTGGCCAAAGCCTGGGGCAAGGGGCCGGTCAAGGTGATCTGGAGCCGAGAGGACGATATCAAGGGCGGCTACTACCGTCCCTCCCACGTGCACCAGGCCGATATCGGCATCGATGCCAAAGGCAATATCGTCGGCTGGAACCATGTGATCGTGGGCCAGTCCATCCTGGCGGGCACGCCGTTCGAGCCGATGATGGTGAAGAATGGCGTGGATGCGACCATGGTGGAGGGCATGGGCGAACCGTATGCGGTGCCGATGAACCTGACCGTCCATAACGTGAAGGCCAACGTGCCGGTGCTGTGGTGGCGTTCCGTGGGTTCGACCCATACCGCGTTCGTGATGGAGACGCTGATCGACGAGGCGGCACACGCTGCGAAGATGGATACGGTGGAGTACCGCCGCAAGCTGATCGATCCGAAGCACGTGCGCCAGCTGGCGGCGCTCGACCTGGCGGTTGAGAAGTCCGGTTACGGCAAGACCAAGCTGCCGAAGGGGCAGGCCTGGGGCGTTGCCTTGCACGAGTCGTTCGAGACTTCCGTGGCCTACGTGGTGGTGGCGTCGATGAAGAATGGACGACCCAAGCTGCACAAGGTGACGGCGGGCGTGCATTGCAACTTCCCGGTCAATCCCATGACGATCGAAGCCCAGGTGCAGGGGGCGGCGCTGATGGGGCTGGGCACGACCTTGCCAGGCGCGGCGATCACGCTGAAAGATGGCGTGGTGGAGCAGTCGAACTTCAGCGATTACACCGTGGCGCGCATGCCCGACATGCCGGTGGTGGAAGTCTTCACCGTGGTCTCGACCGACAATCCGACCGGCATGGGCGAGCCGGGCTTGCCGCCATTGGCGCCGGCGCTTGCCAACGCCATGTTCCGGCTGAACGGCAAGCGCGTGCGCAAGCTGCCGTTCGACCTGGCCAAGGCGTAAGGCAAGGCGCCGCGCGTGTCCACCCCCGCCGTCACCCGCGCCGCCCCCGCCGCCGCCCCTGATTCGGTGGTTGGCCGCGAGGCTGCCGTCGCGGGCGCCGGAGTGGCCGGCATCCTGTTGGCGGCCGGCCGTGGCAGCCGCTTCGATCCGGCGGGGATGCGCAACAAATTGCTGCAGGTGATGCCGGGCAGCGCGGGCGAGCCGGTGGCAGCGGCCAGCGCCCGCGCCCTGCTGGCCGCCGTTCCGCGCGTGATAGCGGTGGTGCGCCCGGAAGACGCGGCCACTGCCGGACTGTTGCGCGGCCTTGGCTGCGAGGTCATTGCCTGCGCCGATGCCGGCAGCGGCATGGCCGCGTCGCTGGTGTGCGGCGTGCGGCACGCGCAGGATGCGCAAGGCTGGCTGATCGCGCTGGCCGACATGCCTTATGTGCAGTCCGCGACGATGGCGGCACTTGTGGCCGCGGTCGGGCAAGGCGCGGCCAAGCAGGCCGCTGGCGACATCGCCGCACCGGTACACGCTGGCCGGCGCGGCAACCCGGTCGCCTTCGGCCGCACCCATTTGCCGGCCCTGTTGGCGCTGCAAGGCGACCAGGGTGCCCGCAGCATCCTGAAGAACAACCCGGTCAACGAACTCGCGGTGGACGATCCCGGCATCCTGCAGGACATCGATACCCCGTCCGACATCAAATGAAAAACAGGAAAATCAGCTACACCATCGCCGCCAAGGACCTGGCGGCCCATATGTTCCAGGTCAGCATGACCATCGAGGCACCGGCGCCGGAAGGCCAGGTGCTGGCGCTGCCGGCCTGGATCCCCGGCAGCTACATGATCCGCGAATTCTCGCGCAATATCGTGCAGATCCGCGCCGAGGCGGGCGGCCTGCCGGTCGAACTGGCAAAGCTCGACAAGCATTCCTGGCAAGCCGCCCCATGCAAGGGCAAGCTCACCGTGCATTACGAAGTGTATGCATGGGACCTGTCGGTGCGCGCCGCCCACCTCGACCAGACCCACGGCTTCTTCAACGGCACCAGCGTCTTCCTGCGCGCCCTCGGCCAGGAAGACGTGCCGCACGTGGTCGACATCCAGCGCCCGGCGCACGAAGCCGCGGCCAAATGGCGCGTCGCCACCGCACTGAAAGAATTGAAGGCCAGGCGCTACGGTTTCGGCACTTACGTCGCCGAGGATTACGATGAGCTGATCGATAGCCCGGTCGAGATGGGGGCGTTCGAGATGGCCAGCTTCAAGGCCTTGGGCGTACAGCACGACGTGGTGTTCACCGGCCGCGTGCCCAACCTCGACATCGCCCGCATTTGCGCCGACCTGAAGCGGATTTGCGAAACGCAGATCGCCTTCTTCGAGCCGCGCACGAAAAAGGCCCCGATGGAGCGCTACGTTTTCATGACCATGGTGGTGGGCGACGGCTACGGCGGACTGGAACACCGCGCCTCCACAGCCCTGATCTGCTCCCGCGCCGATTTGCCGACCACTGCCCAGAAGGGCAAGGAGCCGAGCGAAGGCTATATGAAATTCCTCGGCCTGTGCAGCCACGAATATTTCCATACCTGGAACGTCAAGCGCATCAAGCCGTCGGTATTTGCCCCATACGACTACCAGGTCGAGAATTACACCCCGCTGCTTTGGCTGTTCGAAGGCTTCACCAGCTATTACGACGACCTGATGCTGGTACGCGCCGGCTTGCTGTCCGAAGAAGGCTACTTCAAGATGCTGGGCAAGACCATCGGCGGCGTACTGCGCGGCAGCGGCCGCACCAAGCAAAGCGTGGCCGATTCCAGCTTCGACGCCTGGGGCAAATACTACCGCCAGGATGAGAACTCGCCGAACGCCATCGTCAGCTATTACGCCAAGGGCTCTCTGATCGGCCTCGGGCTGGACCTGACCATCCGCGCCAAGACCAGCGGCAAGCGCTCGCTGGACGACATCATGCGCGCCTTGTGGCAGCGCTATGGCCGCGATTTCTACAACGGCAAGCCGCGCGGCGTGACGCCGGAGGAAGTGGAGGCGCTGTTCGACAGCGTGGCCGGCTTCAGGCTGAAGCCCTTCTTCGACAAATACATCCGCGGCACCGACGACGTGCCGCTGGCCAAGCTGCTGCCGCAATTTGGCGTCGGCTACAAGGACGAGCGCAAGTCCTCCAAGCCAAGCATGGACGTCAACATCGGCCGCGATGGCGCCGACTGCAAGCTGAGCGCCGTGCACGATGGCGGCGCGGCGCAACAGGCCGGCCTGTCGGCCAACGACCTGCTGGTGGCAATCGATGGCCTGCGCGTCAGCGGCAACCCGGCCAATGTCGACAGCCTGCTGGCACGCTACAAGGTAGGCGACACCGTGCAGGTGCACGCCTTCCGCCGCGACGAATTGATGGCCTTCGACGTCACCCTGCAGGGTGACCGCGTGCCCGGCGTGACGGTCGCGGTGGAACAGCAAAAGACCAGCCTGCGCCGTCCGACCGCCTGATCCGCCGTGCTGTTCGCGCTGGATCCGTTCACCATCCTGTTCACCACCACGCTCACCTGCGCGGTGCTGGCGGTGGCCATGTATTCCGTACACCTGAGCTTCCGGCGCGAGGTGGCCGGCGTGGGCCACTGGGCCTGCGGCCTGTTGGCCATGGTCGGTGCCGGCACCTTGTTCGTGCTGCGCGGCCTGCTGCCCGACGAAATCGCGCTGCCGGGCGCCAACGCTTGCCTGACATGGGGTATCGGCCTGTCGATGGTCGGCACGCGCCGCTTTTATGGCGAGCCGCCTGGCTGGGCCATCTTCCACGCCGCGTGGGTGCTGGAGCTAGCAGCCATCCTTTGGTGGCTGCTGGTGGAGCCGAACTTCCCGCACCGCGCAGCAGCGTTCAGCTTGATCGTCAGCGTGTTCTATATCGACCAGCTGCGCCTCGTGTGGCGCCACCGCACGCGCCATTTCACCAGCTGGTTCTTCGGCTTGCTGCTGGCCGCGCAAGCGGTCAATACGCTATCGCGCGGCGTGGCCGCATTGTTCCTCGACCCGGACGCGGCCAACCTGCTGCGCACCAGCGCGCTGGCCAACGTGTATCTGGCGCTGGCCAATTTCATGGCCCTGCTGCTGACGGTGGCCTTCCTGATGCTGGCGACGCGCAAGCTGCAGAAAATCCTGGAGCAGCGCTCCACCCACGACCCATTGACTGGCGTGTTGAACCGCCGCGGCTTCCTGCAATGCTTCAACCGCGTGCGGGCGAGACAACTGCGCAGCGATGCGCCGTTATCCCTGATGGCGATCGATCTCGATCACTTCAAGTCCATCAATGACCAGCATGGTCACGCCCAGGGCGACAAGGTGCTGGTGCACGTGGCGGCGGTCATCATGCGCACTGCCCGCCAGTCCGACGTGGTGGCACGTTTTGGCGGCGAAGAATTCGTGGTGCTCTTGCCGGAGGCGCCATTGCCCCATGCGCAGCAGTTGGCGCAGCGTATCCAGACGTCGCTGCACGACAGTCCGCTGCCGGAGCTGCCCGCCTGCACGGTCAGCATCGGCATCGCCAGCCAGCAAGTGCGTGGCGAGACGCTCGACAGCCTGCTGTCGCGGGCCGACGATGCCATGTACCGTGCCAAGGCGAATGGCCGCAACCGAGCCGAAGTCGCGGCGCCATCGTCGCTGGCCGCCTGAAAGTGTTGTAAATTGGCAATGCAAATTTAGCTACTTGCATCGGCTTACAATTAGAATCGGGCGATGACCTATCAGCTGCAACTGGCCTCAGTGCCCGCTCCCGACGCCGATCTCGACGTCTTCGCCTTCATGAACAAGCTGCGCCAGGAGGCTGGCGAAGCGCCGCCTTCGGCCGTGCTGAAGCGCTTTCACGACGCTTTGGCTGAACTGTTCCCGGATACGCCCTGGTCGGAAGGCCATTACGCCGGCAACGCCGGGCGCCTGACACTGGTACGCCGCCGCCAGGAAGTCGTGCCGCACGTGCTCTACCTGGCAGGCGAACTGGGCTTGACCGTGGTGGACAACCAGTCCGGCGAAGTGCACCGTCCGCCTACCTACCAGGTGGTGCTGGAAGGACCGGCGGAAGGCGTGGAACCCGGTGACGCTGCCACGCGCCTGGCGGCATTGATGCGAAAACCGGGGACCGAAATGCTGGCGCTGTTGTCGGGCGGACGCCGGACCGTCGTCAAGAAAGGCGTGCCGCGTTTCCAGGCCAACCAATATGCTGCCGCGCTGCGCGAGCGCGCCGGGTGCCGGGTGACGCTGGCGCCCGAGCCGGGACCCGTGGCCCGCGCCGCCCCGCCGCCGCCAGCGCGTCCGGCCCCGCCAGTCCGGCAGGCACCGCCCGTCCCGCCCGGGCCCGGGATTGCCTTGGCGCCGACAGCATCCGCACCACCGGCATCGCCGTCGCAGTCACCGTACGGGATGCCGGCCAGCGCCAGGGAAGCAGCGGCCGCGCGCGCCATGGCGGACGATCAGCCGGACGTCGATGGAACGGGACGCGACCGGCAGCTGTACGAGCTGGCGGAGGGCTTCCGCCTGATGTGCATAGCGATCGGATTCCGCTTCCTGTTCCGCCGCGTGTTCGACATGCTGGCGCCGGTGCCGCTGCTGTTTGTCTGGGTGCTGCTGGCAGCGATGGGAACCTGGGGCACCTATCGCCTGCTGAAAGGCCTGGGCTATGGCACCGCACTGAAGACAGTGCTGTTGCTTTGTTTCGTGGCCCCGGCCGCGCTCTCGCTGCTGCAGGGCGCCAGCACCACCATCCCGCTGGCGATCGAACTGGGCGTCGCCCTCGCCAGCCTGGCGATGGTCATCATCCTGGGCGTAATTGCCACGCGCCGGATGAAGCGCGCGGGGTTGAAAGTGGGATTCTTCGGTGCCTCGAAGCCGGATGTGCGGCGCCTGGGTGGGCTGCAGGAGGACGAGCGGCTGGCATCGACGACAGCCGGCTGGATCGTCTTTGCTCTGCTTGCCCTGGCATTCTTCGCCAGCTCAGCGCAGGACGAAGGCACGGCGCGCCGGCCGGCGGTCAGTGCCGCGGAACTGCCTTGCGAACTGGTCGGGTTATGGGAATTCAAGAAGCGCGGCGTGGACTACCTGATCGTACTGGCCGACGACGGCAGTTATTCCGGCGATCGTATGGAAGGAAGCTGGCGCTACGCCGACGGCAAGATCCACTGGGTCGAAGAAAGCATAACGCCGCACCAGAAGGAGAGCAACCGGGTCGAGCTGCGCCCCGATGGTGGCTCCTTCACCGTGACCGAACGGAATGGCAGCGTGACCGAATACACCCGCAGGGAGCACATCGCATCGCAGCGCTGCAAGGCCCCGTCAGTCGAATAGCTTGCGCAGTTCGGCGCCCGGGTCGGGCGCGCGCATGAAGGCTTCGCCGACCAGGAAGGCGTGCACGTCGCGCTCGCGCATGCGTTGTACGTCGGCCGGCGTCATGATGCCGGATTCAGTGATCACCATGCGTTCCGGCGGGATGCGCGACAGCAGGTTGAGCGTTGTATCCAGCGTGACGTCGAAGGTGCGCAGGTTGCGGTTGTTGATGCCGATCAGGCGGCTCTTCAGTTTCAGTGCCGCGCCCAGTTCCTCGCCGTCGTGCGATTCGATCAGCACGTCCATGCCCAACTCGTGGGCGCAGGCTTCCATCTCCGCCATCAGGCCGTGGTCCAGTGCCGCCACGATCAGCAGGATGCAGTCGGCGCCCATCGCGCGCGCCTCGTAGATCTGGTACATGTCGACCATGAAGTCCTTGCGCAGCACGGGGATGCCGCAGGCGGCGCGCGCCTGCCGCAGGTATTCATTGGCGCCCTGGAAGAAGTGCACGTCGGTCAGCACAGACAGGCAGGCCGCACCGGCATTTGCGTAGCTTTCCGCGATGTCGGCGGGGCGGAAGTCGGGACGCAGCACGCCCTTCGACGGAGAGGCTTTCTTCACTTCGGCGATGACGCCGGCGTGGCCGGCTTCGATGTTTTTGCGCAGGCTGGCTTCGAAGCCTCTCAGGCCGGCGCGCAGTTCCTTGTCGCCTTCCACTTCGGCGCGCAGGGATTGCAGGCCGCGGTGCTTTTTTGCCGCGGCAACTTCGTCGGCTTTGACGGCCAGGATCTTGTTCAGGATATCGGACATGATGTTTCTTTAGTGTTGTTCGGCCAGGGCCAGGCGCGCGCCGAGCGCGATGAACAGGCCGCCGGTGACGCGGTTCAGCCATAGCGCCGCCAGCGGTTTGACCTTCAGTTTCGCGCTGGCGAATGCAGTGAAGATGGCAAGGCCGTTACACCACAGCATGCCGTTGAAATTGAAGATGCAGCCGAGGATCAGGAAGGCCAGCGGCTTGTTCGCGGCGTCGGCGTCAATGAACTGCGGCACGAAGGCCAGGAAGAACAGCGCGACCTTGGGGTTCAGGACGTTGGTCAGGAAGCCTTGGGCGAAGATCTTGCGGTACGTCTGGTTCGCCTGCGGCGCAAACCGGTAGGGCGGTGTCTGACCCAGTGGGTCAGACACCGGTGTGCCGGTTTTCGCGGTGTTGATCCGCGCCCGCAGCATGCCGATGCCGCACCAGACGATATACGCCGCCCCGACCCATTTGACGACGGTGAACGCCGTGGCCGAAGTGGACAGTACCGCCGACAGCCCAAGCGCCGCGGCGCCGATATGCACAAACGTCCCCGCCCCAATCCCCAGCGCCGCCGCGCATCCCGCGCGCCAGCCCTGGCTGGCGCTGCGCGCCATGATCAGCAGCGAATCCGGCCCCGGCATGATGTTCAGCAGCAGACCGGAAATCACGAACAGCGTCAGGTCATGGATGCCGAACATGGCTCACCCCTCCTTGCCAAGTTCCTGGGTCACGCGGACGAACTGTTCCAGCTTGGCCACCGCCGCCCCGGACGACACGGCTGCGCGCGCCCGCGCCAGCCCATCCTCGATGGACGACGCCACGCCCGCCGCATACAGCGCGGTACCCGCATTCAGCGCCACGATATCGGACGCCGGCCCCGGCTCGCCGCGCAGCGCTTCCATCACGCGCGCTTTCGATTCCACCGCGTCCGCCACCTTCAGGTTGCGCGAAGCGATCATCGACAAGCCAAAGTCTTCCGGATGGATCTCGTATTCGCGGATTTCGCCGTTGACCAGCTCACCCACCATGGTGCCCGCGCCCAGCGACACTTCATCCATATTGTCGCGGCCATATACCACCACCGCATGCTGCGCCCCCAGGCGCTGCAGCACGCGCACCTGGATACCCACCAGGTCCGGGTGGAACACGCCCATCAGGATATTTGGCGCACCGGCCGGATTGGTCAGCGGGCCCAGGATATTGAAGATCGAACGCACGCCGAGCTCGCGGCGCACCGGCGCCACATGCTTCATCGCCGAGTGATGGTTCGGCGCGAACATGAAACCGATGCCGGTCTGCGCGATCGATTGCGCGATCTGCTCCGGCTTCAGGTTGATGTTCGCGCCCAGCGATTCGATCAGGTCCGCGCTGCCGGAAGAGGAGGAGACCGAACGCCCGCCATGCTTGGCCACGCGCGCGCCCGCCGCGGCGGCCACGAACATCGAGGCGGAGGAAATATTGAAGGTGTGCGCACCGTCGCCGCCGGTGCCGACGATATCCACCAGGTTGCTGGTGTCGGCCATCGGCACCTTGGTCGAGAACTCGCGCATGACTTGCGCCGCAGCGGTGATCTCGCCGATGGTTTCCTTCTTGACGCGCAAGCCCATGGTCAGGGCGGCCACCATGACGGGCGACATTTCGCCGGACATGATCTGGCGGAACAGGTGCAGCATCTCGTCGTGGAAGATCTCGCGGTGTTCGATGCAGCGGACCAGTGCTTCTTGATGCGTGATAGGCATGATGCTTCCTTCTCTTATTTGCGGTCGAGGAAATTCTTCAGCAAGGCGTGGCCGTGCTCGGACAGGATGGACTCGGGGTGGAACTGCACGCCCTCGATGTCGTACTCCTTGTGCCGCACGCCCATGATTTCGCCGTCGTCGGTCCATGCTGTCACTTCCAGGCAGGAAGGCAGCGAGGATCGCTCGATTGCCAAAGAGTGGTAGCGGATTACCGTGAACGGGCTGGATAAGCCCTGGAACACGCCCACACCCGTATGCGCGATAAGAGAAGTTTTGCCATGCATGACTTGCTTGGCGCGGATAACTTTGCCGCCAAAGGCTTCGCCGATGGCCTGGTGTCCCAGGCAGACGCCCAGGATCGGTTTCTTGCCCGCGAAGTGCTTCAGCACGTCCAGCGAGATGCCCGCCTGCGACGGGTCTTTTGGACCCGGCGAGATGCAGATGCGGTCAGGATTCATTGCCTCGATTTCGGCGATGGTGATTTCGTCGTTGCGGTGCACGCGCACGTCTTCGCCCAGTTCACCGAAATACTGCACGATGTTGTAGGTGAAGGAGTCGTAATTGTCGATCATCAGCAGCATTTCAGAACTCCCCATCCAGGCCATCTTGCACTTGCTCGGCCGCGCGCAGCACGGCGCGCGCCTTGTTTTCAGTCTCCAGCCATTCCATTTCCGGTATCGAATCGGCGACGATGCCGGCGGCGGCCTGCACGTACAGCATGCCGTCCTTGATCACGCCGGTGCGGATCGCGATCGCCACGTCCATTTCGCCGCCGAAGGACAGGTAGCCGCAGGCGCCGCCGTAGATGCCGCGCTTGCAGATTTCCAGCTCGTCGATGATTTCCATCGCGCGCACTTTCGGCGCGCCGGTCAGCGTGCCGGCAGGGAAGGTGGCGCGCAGCACGTCCAGGTTGGACATGCCTTTCTTCAGCTTGCCCTCCACGTTGGAAACGATGTGCTGCACGTGCGAGTACTTCTCGATCACCATCTTGTCGGTCAGCTTCACGCTGCCGATTTCGGAAATGCGGCCCAGGTCATTGCGCGCCAGGTCGATCAGCATCACGTGTTCCGCGACTTCCTTCGGGTCGTTCAGCAGTTCTTCGGCCAGCGCGGCGTCGCGTTCCGGCGTATTGCCGCGCGGGCGGGTGCCGGCGATCGGGCGCAGCGTGACCTTCTTTTCGCCATCCGGCAGGGTCTCGTTGCGCACCAGGATTTCCGGCGAAGCGCCAACGATCTGCATATCGCCGAAATTGTAGAAGTACATGTACGGCGAAGGGTTCAGCGAACGCAGGGAGCGGTACAGCGTCAGCGGCGAATCCACGTACGGCTTGCGGATGCGCTGGCCGATCTGCACCTGCATCAGGTCACCGGCCAGGATGTATTCGTGGGCCTTGGCGACCGCCTTCAGGTAATCCTCTTTGGCGAAATCGCGGATGGTCTCCGTGCGTACCGACGGCGTGGTCACCGGGGCATCGACGCCGCGGCGCAGCAGGGCGCGCAAGTCCTTCAGGCGCTGGCGTGCCTTGGAGAAAGCTTCCGGCTGCTGCGGATCGGCATAGACGATCAGGTACAGCTTGCCGGACAGGTTGTCGATGACAGCCAGTTCCTCGGTCACCATCAGCTGGATTTCGGGCAGGCCCAGGTCATCTTTCGGCTGGGTATGCGCCAGCGTCTTTTCGATGTGGCGCACGGTGTCGTAGCCGAAGTAGCCGGCCAGGCCGCCGCAGAAACGCGGCATGCCGGGGCGCACGGCGACCTTGAAGCGCGCCTGGTATTGCTCGATGAATTCAAGGGGATTGCCCTCGTGTGTCTCGATCACCTGGCCATTTTTCACGATCTCGGTCAGCTTGCCGGTGCTGCGCAGCAGGGTATTGGCCGGCAGGCCAATGAAGGAGTAGCGGCCGAAACGCTCGCCGCCCACGACCGACTCCAGCAGGAAAGTGTTCTTGCCGTAGTTCTGGGTCTGGGCCAGCTTGAGGTAGAGAGTGAGCGGGGTTTCGAGGTCGGCGAAGGCTTCCGCGATCAATGGGATACGGTTGTAGCCTTCCGCGGCCAGGGATTTGAATTCGAGTTCGGTCATGCTTCTCTCCATTCCGCCGTGGATAAGGTAATGGCGGTTAGGTTACAAAAAACCTGCCGGAGCGGTGACACGCACGTGCGCCGACAGCAATCGGGACTAAGTCAGGATTGCCAGCGTCGCCACAGCCAGGCCTCAATCGAGCCTCGGTGGGTTACATTGTGTCTTTTGTTGAGAAACATTTCGGTTCAGATAGCGTCGTTTTGCGTGCTAATCAGGGCAGCTGCATGGAGCAGCGTGTCAACTATACCATCGGAATCCGTTTCATGTATACCCACTCCGTGGTTATAACCATATGGCACCGTGAGCACCGGACAGCCTGCCGCGCGCGCCGCTTCGGCGTCGTTTGAAGAGTCGCCGATGGCCACTACCTGCGCCGCCGGCAGGCCGAAATGCTCGCAGGCCTTCAGCAGCGGCATGGGATGGGGCTTCTTCTTCTCGAAGGAGTCGCCGCCGAACAGCACCTCGAAATAGCCGTCCAGGCCTTTCAGCGTGAGCAGCGGCTTGGCAAAGGCAACCGGTTTGTTGGTGACGCAGGCCAGGCGCAGGCCATCGGCGCGCATGCGCTCCAAGCCTGCCACCACGTCGGCATACACTTCGCTGTGCCGGCCATTGATGACCAGGTAGTGGCGCTGGTAGGCTTCCATGGCCGTCGGGAAGGCCCGCTCCACGCCGGCGTCGTCATAATCCAGGGCGAGCACACGGCGCACCAGGTTCTCGGAACCCTTGCCGACCATCAGTTCGATCTGCGCGGCGGTGATGGGCGCCAGGCCCAGCTCTTCGCGCATCAGGTTGATGGCCACCTCGAAGTCCGGCATGGTGTCGAGCATGGTGCCGTCGAGGTCGATGATGGCGGCCCTTACGCCGCGCAGGACCGCCGCCACGGTTACAGCGAAGCCAGTTGGCCGCGCATGGCGTCGATCACGGCCTTGTAGTCAGGCTGGCCGAAGATGGCGGAGCCGGCCACGAAGGTGTCGGCGCCGGCTTCCGCTGCGGCCTTGATATTGTCGATCTTGATGCCGCCATCCACTTCCAGCATGATGTCGCGGCCGGATTCGTCGATGCGGCGGCGCGCTTCGGCAATCTTCTTCAATGCCTGCGGGATGAAGGATTGGCCCCCGAAGCCCGGGTTCACCGACATGATCAGGATCATGTCGATCTTGTCCATGACATGGTCCAGGTAGCTCAGTGGGGTGGCCGGGTTGAACACCAGGCCGGCCTTGCAGCCATGGTCGCGGATCAGTTGCAGCGAGCGGTCGATGTGCTCGGAGCCTTCCGGGTGGAAGGTGATGATGTTGGCGCCAGCCTTGGCGAAATCCGGGATGATGCGGTCGACCGGCTTGACCATCAGGTGCACGTCGATCGGCACTTGCACGTGCGGGCGGATCGCCTGGCAGACCAGGGGGCCGACGGTCAGGTTCGGCACGTAATGGTTGTCCATCACGTCGAAGTGGATGATGTCGGCACCCGCGGCAACAACGTTGCGGACCTCTTCACCCAGGCGGGCGAAGTCGGCGGACAGGATGCTCGGAGCGATGCGGAAAGTAGTCATGGCTGGTTGGCTGATAAAAAAGATGCGTTATTTTACGCTTCCGTGCGGACGCTGTCCGATTGCTTGGACTAGAATTGCCCAATTGTTAGCTAGGAAGACTCTATGGCCCAGTATGAGTTTGCGGTCACGGTACGCACCCAGTACCTGCCGGAACAGTCCAATCCGGACCGCACCAATTTTGTGTTTACATACACCATCACGATCAAGAACACCGGCACGGTGCCGGCCCAGCTGATTTCCCGGCACTGGGTGATCACCGATGCCAACAACCATGTGGAAGAAGTGCGTGGTCTCGGCGTGGTGGGCCACCAGCCGCTGCTCGCGCCGGGCGAGGTGTTCGAATACACCAGCGGCACGCAGCTGCGCACGCCGCAGGGCTCCATGTATGGCGAATACTTCTGCGTGGCCGAAGACGGCCACCAGTTCGAGACGAAGATTCCGGAGTTCGTGCTGTCGCTGCCGCGGACCTTGCACTGATTACTTGTCGCCGTCCTTCTTTTTCTTGGACGGCAGCGTCCACCAGACGATGAACACCAGCAGGAACAGCGCCACCAGCGCTTCGAGCATCAGATACCACATAGACAACACCTCATGTTTTCGACACGCCGTAGTTTACCCGTTTGCGCCGCCGCCGTCGCGTTGATGCTGGCCGGCTGCGCCACCCAGCCCCCTGCGCCGAGCGCGCCGCCCGCCAAGCCGGCCCAGCCCGCGCCCGTCCCGGCGCCCGTCACGCCACCGGCGACCGTCCCGCCGCCGGCGCCAGTGGCGCCCGCCCCAGCGAAGGCTGAACTCATCCCCGCCCGCTTTGCCGACTTGCCAGGTTGGGACCGCGACGACTTGCGCGCGGCCTGGCCGGCCTTCATGCTGTCGTGTTCCAAATTGGCCGGCAGTGCCGACTGGAAGGAGCCTTGCGCCATCGCCAAGACGGTGGACGCCGGCAGCGAATCGGCCATCCGCCTGTTCTTCGAGTCCTTCTTCGACCCGCACCAGGTGATCGCGCCTGACGGCAGCAACACCGGCTTGATTACCGGCTATTACGAACCGCTGCTGCGCGGCGCCCGCAAGAAAGGCGGTGCGTACCAGACGGCTCTCTATAAGGTGCCGGACGACATGGTCATCGTCGACCTCGGCTCGGTCTATCCCGAACTGGCGAACAAGCGTGTGCGCGGCCGCCTGAAGGGCAAGCGCGTCGTGCCATTCCCGGCGCGGGAAGAAATCGCCCGCAATGGACTGCCAGGCAATGAGCTGCTGTGGGTGGACGACGCCGTCGAGGCATTTTTCCTGGAAGTGCAGGGCTCCGGCCGGGTGCAGATGGCCGACGGGGAAACGGTGCGGGTCGCCTACGCTGACCAGAACGGCCGCCCTTACCAGTCGATCGGCAAATGGCTGGTGCAGCAAGGCGAGCTGACCGCCGAGCAAGCCACCGCCCAGGGCATCAAAGCCTGGATCGACGGCCATCCGACGCGCCAGCAGGAACTGTTCAACGCCAACCCAAGCTATGTCTTCTTCAAGGAAGAAAAGCTGCCCGACCCGAAAGTCGGTCCGAAAGGGACCCTGAACGTGCCGCTGACGCCGCAGCGTTCCGTTGCGATTGACCGCAGCCAGTTGCCGCTGGGCGCACCGATCTACCTGAACACGACACTACCCGGCGAAGAGGCGGTGCCGTTGCAAAGGCTGATGATGGGGCAGGATACCGGCGGCGCCATCAAGGGCGCCATCCGGCTCGACGTCTTCTTCGGCTTTGGCGCCGAAGCTGCCGATTTTGCCGGCCGCATGAAGCAGCGCGGCAATATCTGGGTGCTGCTGCCGAAGCTGGCGCGCTAAGGCGCTAGCGGGCGGGCGTGGCCGGCACGCCAAGTGCACGCATGATCTTGCCGATATCGGCGGCGTACATGCGCGTGCTGGCGACGTAAGGCGTGCGGCAAGGTATGGCGAGCGTCGCGCCATCCTTCAAGCCCAGAGTCACTTCCTTGCGTACCGAACATGCCTGCGTCATGGCAGGCAGCGCCTGCACGCCGCCAAACAGCGGCTGACCTTCCACCTGCACCACTTCCACATCCTTATGCAAGGTTGCGCAAGAGGGCAGCGTATCTACCAGGACGCTGGTGCCGGTTGGCGTCATGCTGCGCTTGCCCTGGCAGTCTTCCCTGACCAGTTTGGTGAGCGCCTGCAACATCATGGCATCGGTCTGACGCTGCGTCGGCGCGACCGGGCGTGCCAACCCTGTCGCGTCCAGTGCCGCGGCCCATTCTTCGCGCATGGCATGGCTCCCCTCCAGCACCGCAGGCAAGACCTTGGGCGTGCACGGCTGGCTCCCGCATTCCATCGCTTGCGCGAAATCGGGTTTGGCACCCTTGCGCAGCTGGCGGTAAAAGTCGTCGATGCGTGCCAGCGCATCGTCCTTGCCCTGGCGGGCGGCCAGTGCATAGACATACGCCGGCAAGCCGCATTCGTACTCCAGGTAAGCGCCGCCGATTTCGGCCGGCGGCATGTCGCGCCAGCGGCGGGCATCCGTGATCAGCATGCAGGCGGCCAGCGCGCCATCCAGTTCGGTCGCGGCATCCTGCGGCGTCAGCCAGCCGTGATGAAGCGATACCAGCCAGCGCAGGAATTCCCCGCCGCCTTCGTGGATCAGGCGCGCGTCCGGGTAAACGTCGGCCGCGTCGCGGATCTGGAAGCGGTGGCTCATTTCGTGCGTCACCAGCTTGTTCGCCAGGCGCGATACCTCAGGCGCCGGCTCGGCAGGCCAATTGAACAGCGCAAGATGCAGTACGTCGCCGGCATTGCCCCCAATATTCGGGCCGCCGCGATCCTTTGCCAGCGTCGCCGCAATGATCGGGCGCGTGAATTGCGCGCCCGGCATACGGTTGTGCAGCCAGGACGCCGTACGCTCGGCGCGCTCGCGCAACTGCTGCACGGTGGTGGAAGGGAGCGCGGGATCGTAATAGTCCAGGCTCGTGCCGGCTTTGGGCAAGCGCGTCGGGAAGAGCAGGGCTGGCGCATCGGCGTGGGCGGGCGCGGTATCCTCGTGTCTCGCCAGTCCAGTCAGGATGGTTCCAGGCCCTGCAAAGCGGTAGCTGACGGTCCCGCAAGCCTCGGCCACCGCATAGTTCGACATATGGGCATAGATCCCATCCCCGGTCGGGAAAGAGCCCGGGTAACCGGCGACCTTGTTGATGGTGGCAGGCACACGGAAGGTCAAGGCCTTGCAGCTCTTCGCGTTGCGCGCGAGTGTTTCGCCATCGGCCTCGCCACAGCCGTCGAGCGCCTGCCATCGGGAACGGATCTCGGCCGCGCCTTGCCCGTTCTTCAAGAAGGGCAACTGCGAGCAGTTGGCGGGCAGCTGATAGCTGACTTCCAGCGCGTCGGGCGCCGCGAGGCGGACGGTGACCTGGACGTTCTCGGCGCCGGCACTGGACATGACCAATGCCAACCCCGCCAGGAGGCTGTGATGCTGCATGCGGTTCCTCGCTTCTGGTTGAAAACTTGGCAAATATTACCAAATTCACAACCAGGCGCCATCAGCGCAACACGAGGACCGGCAAATGCGTATGGGCCAGGACTTTCTGCGTTTCGCTGCCGAGGAATAGCTTGTTCAGCCCCTTGCGGCCATGGGATGCCATCAGGATGATGTCGCAGTGGCGCTCTTCGGCTGTCTTGACGATCACTTCATACGGGCTGTTCGCCTCGCCCAACACCGCATCGCATTCGATGCCGGCCGCCGTGGCTGCGGCTTGCACCTTATCGAGGGCAGTCTGTACATTGCGGCGCACTTCCCGGTCGAATACGCCAATGTCTGGCATTACAGCTGCATCGGCCATGGGCACGAAGGGGAGGGGTTGGAGCACCGACACCACCGTGATGCGCGCGCCGTGGATTTTTGCGAACTCGATCGCAGTCTGGGCGGCCCGCTCCGACAGTTGCGAGCCATCGGTGGGCAGCAATATCGATTTGAACATGGCGCTCCTCCGGTCAAATTCTCCAGTCCAGTGTAGGACCAGCCCTGATTCAAAGGCGCACGCTTCGACCACAACAGCTACAATTGCCAGATAACTAAACGACCGGAGGACAATAAATGGAATACCAGGACCTGCTCGTAGAAGTACACGAAAAAGTAGCGTTGATCCGCCTGAACCGACCTAAGGCATTGAATGCCCTGAACGACAATATGATGAACGAGCTTGGCGAAGCTTTCGCCAAGTTCGAGAAGGATCCGGCCATCCACGTGATCGTACTGACCGGCAGCGAAAAGGCTTTCGCCGCAGGCGCCGACATCGCCGCGATGAAGGACTACACCTACCAGGACACCCACCGCGACAATTACATCGGCCGCAATTGGGAGCACATCCTGAAAGTGCGCAAGCCGGTGATCGGCGCCGTGGCCGGCTTTGCGCTGGGCGGCGGTTGCGAGCTGGCGATGATGTGCGACTTCCTCGTCGCTGCCGACAGCGCAAAATTCGGCCAGCCCGAAATCAAGGTCGGCGTTACGCCGGGCGCAGGCGGTACGCAGCGCCTGCCGCGTACCATCGGCAAATCGAAAGCCATGGATATGCTGCTGACGACCCGCATGATCGACGCCGCCGAAGCGGAGCGCATTGGCCTGGTATCGCGCGTGGTCCCAGCCGACAAGCTGATCGAATCGGTATTGGATATTGCACATGGCATCGCCCAGATGCCGGTTTCTGTCGCCATGCAGATCAAGGATTGCGTCAACCGCGCCTTCGAAACCACACTGAGCGAAGGCGTGAACTACGAGCGCCGCCTGTTCCACGCCGGCTTCGGCACCCCAGCCCAGCGCGAAGGCATGTACGCCTTCCTGGAAAAGCGCCCCCCGAATTTCGACGGCCTGTAATCCCTCCGCCCGCCGAGCAGAGGGGGGTGTCAGGCCCTTGGGCCTGACACCGGTATACCGGTTTTCGCAAGAATCCCCTTGCGCGCCGCCCGCCAGTCCGCTATAGTTCTGTCCCTCGCAACGCAACGCAGCCAACAGCGCGAAACGAAGCGGG
>CBFGQI010000090.1:0-21354 GCA_965650885.1 uncultured Oxalobacteraceae bacterium | reverse complement strand
AGGCAAAATCTGGGATAAGAAAATTATTCTGATTGGAATAGGTGTTATGGAAATTGCAAGTATGCACTTCCTGGTAGCCGAGGGCGAACCCGTCCAGCGCGAGCTTCTGGTAGGCATGCTGCGTCACCTGGGTGCGCAACACATCACGACCGCGTCGGACGGCCTGAGTGCGCTGCGCTTGCTCGAAATCGGCCTGAACCCGCCCATCAACATCGCCTTGCTGGACCTGGCCCTGCCGGGCATGGACGGGCTGGAAGTGATCCGCCGCCTGGCCGAAATCGATTGCCGCGTCGGCATCATCGTGCTGGGCGCCCAAAGTGCCGACGTGCTGTTCTCGGTCGAGACCATGGCCGAAGCCTATGGGGTGGACATGCTGGGCAGCTCCACCAAGCCGATCACGTCGGCGCGCCTGCAGGAACTGCTGGAAAACTACATCGAGCCTTCCGGCGAAGCCGAGCCGGAACCGCAACAGCCCGAATTCACGTTCGCCGAAGTGGGGCGCGGCTTGCAGGCGCGCGAATTCGATCCCTTCTTCCAGCCCAAGATCGAGCTGGAAACCGGCGCCGTCAAGGGCCTGGAAATGTTCGCCCGCTGGCGTCACCCGCAGCACGGCGTGCTGGGTCCGGCCGCCTTCATGCCCGTGCTGGAAAGCGTGCGCCGCATCGATTTCCTCGACTGGAGCATGATCGAAAAGTCGGTGGCGGCCTGCCGCACCCTGCACGACAAGGGCATCCCGATTTCGTTCTCGATCAACGTCGACCCGAGCACGTTGTCGCACCCGCAGTTCATCGCCCAGATCACGGCCTGCCTGGAGCGCCACCGCATTCTGGCCGACTACATCACGTTCGAGATCACCGAATCGTCGGTCCTGACCACCAACCCGCACTTCCTCGAGCGCTTGCTGCGCCTGCGCATGATGGGCTTCGGCCTGGCGATCGACGATTACGGTACCGGGCGCTCGAACCTGCAGCTGCTGGCCGCCATCCCGTTCTCCGAACTGAAGATCGACCGCAGCTTCGTCGACGGCGCCTCGCGCAAGCGCGCCATCAGCACGGTGCTGAAGTCCTATCTCGGCCTGGCACGCAGCCTGTCGCGCCACGCCTGCGCGGTCGGTGTCGAAACCAAGCAGGATTGGGACTTCCTGCAGGAGCTTGGCTGCACCTACGCCCAGGGCTACTACATCGCCAGCCCGATGCCGGTGGACGACATCCCGGACTGGCTGAACGACTGGAAACACTTTTTCTGATGAAAAAACGCCAGGCGGCGGGATCACGCCGGCCGCCCGGCTGTTTTACGGAGATAGGCCAGGAGCACGAGCGGCACGAGTACCAGCGGTATCCCTGATAGCAGCAGGGAGATGAGAGCGCCGGCGCTGTAGCCACCGCTCACGAGCAAGAGAGGCGGCTCGGCCGCTGGGGCGAACATGACGGCCTGTATCAGGTTCCAGCCGAAGTGCAGTCCAACGGGCAGATAAAGCGATCCGGTGCGGGCGAAAGACCAGGCAAACAGCAGTCCGTAATAGCCGGTCAGAAGAAACACGACGAGCATCTGTACGGGATTGCCGAGCGCCCCGAAGGTGAACCAATGGTAGATGCCAAACGCTGCCGCGCTCACCAGGCAAGCCCGCAAGGCACCCACTCGGAGGATGAGCAGATAGAGCAGGGCGCCCCTGAAAATCAGCTCCTCGAACACGACCGAGCGCAAATGCCAGCCGGCAGCGCTCCAGAATCGCGCGCTGTCGTACGCCGGGTTGAGGGTCACGGCCGCGCCACCCAGGAGCGGATGCAGGCCGAACATCAGCGCGCATGCGCAGGCGGTAAGCATGAAACCGATGAAGGCGTCACGCACCCGGCGCCAGCGCGGCATCAGACCGATGGCCTCGAGATGGCGGTGCGCCACGGACCACAGGATCGCCCAGGATAGGGCCAGTTCGACCAGGATGCCTGCCAACGTTGCTGTCCTTTCCTGGCGCGACGTAGTGGCCGCAATGGCGCCACCCGTCCTGGCCCGGTAATCAATACTGCGTGCGGCTGTTCGGCTTGATTTCCTGCAGGATGGTGGTGGAAATCTCTTCGATCGACTTGGTGGTCGACGACAGCCAGCGGATGCCTTCGCGGCGCATCATCGCTTCCGCCTCATTGACCTCATAGCGGCAATTTTCCAGCGACGCGTACTTGGAGCCGGCGCGGCGCTCGTTGCGGATCTCGGATAGGCGCTGCGGCTCGATGCTCAGCCCGAAAATCTTCGATTTGAACGCATACAGCGCCGACGGCAGCTTGCCGCGCTCGAAATCGTCCGGGATCAGCGGGTAGTTGGCCGCCTTGACCCCATATTGCATGGCCAGGTAGAGCGAGGTCGGCGTCTTGCCCGAGCGCGACACGCCCACCAGGATCACGTCGGCCGACGACAGGTTCTTGTTGGATTGCCCGTCGTCGTGCGCCAGCGAGAAGTTGATCGCCTCGATCCGGTTCTTGTACTCCTCGCTGTCGACCACGTTGTGCGAGCGGCCGATGGTGTGGGTCGATTTGACGCCCAATTCCTGCTCCAGCGGCGCCACGAAGGTCTGGATCAGGTCCATATGCATGGCATTGGCGCGCTGGATCACCTCCGACAGTTCCGCCTTCACCAGGGTCGAAAAGACGATCGGTTTGGTGCCATCCTCGGCCGCCACCTCGTTAATTTTGCGCACTGCATCATAGGCCTTGTCGCAGGTATCGATGAAGGGCAGGCGGATCTGGCGGAAGCGCAGGTCGAACTGCGTCAGCACCGAATGGCCGAAGGTTTCGGCGGTGATGCCCGTGCCGTCAGAGACAAAAAACACCGTGCGGCTAGAGGACGGCAATAAACGTTGATCTTGTGGCATCAAAAATGCTTTTCCAATGGATGAATCGTCAATTTGCTGCGCAGGCTGTAAAATGCTTGCCAACGGTAAGATTGTGCTGCACGGCGCCAAGAATGACAAGAACGATGCCAAGCATGCCTGCGTAAAGATTTTTATCATCAAAAAGGTGTCTTTATGACTAACGCAGCATTGAAGGAGCAGTCCGACGGGGCGGTTTACGTCGCCTCGTTCGAGAACTTGCGCATGACGGATGTCGAATCCGTCGGCGGCAAGAACGCATCGCTGGGGGAGATGATCTCCCAGCTGGCAGGTGCAGGGGTGCGGGTGCCAGGCGGTTTCGCCACCACCGCCCAGGCTTTCCGCGACTTCCTGTCGCACAGCGTCGACGGCGGCCCATCGCTGGCCACGCGCATCGCCGACCGCCTGCAACACCTGGACGTCGACGACGTCCGCGCCCTGGCAGCATCGGGCGCCGAGATCCGCCAATGGATCATCGATACCCCTTTCCAGCCCCGCCTGGAAGCCGAGATCCGCTCCTTCTACGACAAACTGGTCGCCGACTCCACCTCCGAGATGTCGTTCGCCGTCCGCTCCTCCGCCACCGCCGAAGACTTGCCTGACGCGTCTTTCGCAGGCCAGCAGGAAACCTTCCTGAACGTGGTCGGCATCGACAACGTGCTGGACGCGATGAAGCACGTGTTCGCCTCCCTGTACAACGACCGCGCGATCTCCTACCGCGTGCACAAGGGCTTCACCCACGCCGAAGTGGCGTTGTCGGCCGGCGTGCAGCGCATGGTGCGTTCCGACGTGGGCGCGGCCGGCGTGATGTTCACCATCGACACCGAGTCGGGCTTCCAGGACGTGGTCTTCATCACTTCCTCGTATGGCCTGGGCGAGACCGTGGTGCAGGGTGCCGTCAACCCGGACGAGTTCTACGTGCACAAGCCGATGCTGGCGCAGGGCAAGTCGCCCGTCATCCGCCGCAATATCGGCTCCAAGCTGATCAAGATGGAATTCACCAACGAAGCCAAGGCTGGCCGTTCCGTGAAGACCGTCGACGTGCCGATCGAGCTGCGCAACCGCTACTCCCTGAACGATGCGGAAATCGTCGAACTGGCCAAGTATGCCGTCATCATCGAGAAGCACTACGGCCGCCCGATGGATATCGAATGGGGCAAGGATGGCCGCGACGGCAAGCTGTACATCCTGCAGGCGCGTCCGGAAACCGTGAAGTCGCAGCAGAAGTCGCATGAGGCGCAGCAGCGCTTCAAGCTCAAATCGACCGGTACCGTGCTGACCTCCGGCCGCGCCATCGGCCAGAAGATCGGCGCCGGTCCCGTGCGCGTGATCCACGACCCGAGCGAGATGGAGCGCGTGCAGCCGGGCGACGTGCTGGTGGCGGACATGACCGACCCGAACTGGGAGCCGGTGATGAAACGCGCTTCCGCCATCGTCACCAACCGTGGCGGCCGTACCTGCCACGCCGCGATCATCGCGCGTGAACTGGGCGTGCCGGCGGTGGTCGGCTGCGGCGATGCGACCGAGGTGCTGAAGGATGGCACCTTCGTGACCGTCTCCTGCGCCGAAGGCGACGAAGGCAAGATCTACGACGGCTTGCTGGAAACCGAAGTATCCGAGGTCATGCGCGGCGAACTGCCGGAATTGAAGACCAAGATCATGCTGAACGTGGGTAACCCGCAATTGGCCTTCGACTTCCAGTCCGTGCCGAACGCCGGTGTCGGCCTGGCCCGCCTGGAGTTCATCATCAATAACAATATTGGTGTGCACCCGAAAGCGATCCTGGAATACCCGAACATCGACGCCGACCTGAAGAAGGCGGTCGAATCGGTGGCGCGCGGCCATGCTTCGCCGAAGCAGTTCTACATCGACAAGCTGGCCGAAGGCGTGGCCACCATCGCCGCCGCGTTCTGGCCGAAGAAAGTGATCGTCCGCCTGTCCGACTTCAAGTCCAACGAGTACAAGAAGCTGATCGGCGGTTCGCGCTACGAGCCGGACGAAGAAAACCCGATGCTGGGCTTCCGCGGCGCCGCACGCTACCTGTCCGAAGACTTCGCGCAAGCCTTCGAGATGGAATGCATCGCCATGAAGCGGGTGCGCGAAGAGATGGGCCTGACCAACGTCGAACTGATGGTGCCGTTCGTGCGCACCCTGGGCCAGGCGGAAAAGGTGGTCAACCTGCTGGCCAAGAACGGCCTCAAACGCGGCGAGAACGGCTTGCGCGTCATCATGATGTGCGAAGTGCCTTCCAACGCCGTGCTGGCCGAGCAATTCCTGCAGTACTTCGACGGCTTCTCGATCGGTTCCAACGACCTGACCCAGCTGACCCTGGGCCTGGACCGCGACTCCGGCATGGAGCTGCTGGCGGCCGACTTCGACGAGCGCGATCCTGCCGTGCAGGCGCTGCTGGGCATGGCCATTTCGGCCTGCCGCAAGCTGGACAAGTACATCGGCATTTGCGGCCAGGGTCCTTCCGACCATCCTGAGCTGGCCGTATGGCTGATGCAGCAAGGGATCGAAACCATGTCCCTGAATCCGGACTCGGTGATCGACACTTGGCAGAAGCTGGCAGAAATGCAACAATAAACCGCCGATAAGCGGCTTGAACCCCCGTAGCCTTATCGGCGCGGGGGTTTTTCACTTCTGGAGGGTGCGATGTCTGATTGGATGTTGTGGGCGATCGGCGCGGGTGTGCTGGTCATCCTGGAACTGTTTAGCGGCACGTTCTACCTGCTGATGATTGCGGTCGGCCTGGCCGCCGGCGCGTTGACGGCGCTGGCGCGTGTCGACATGCCCGGTCAAACGCTGGTGGCGGCGATCGTGGCCGCGATCGCGACCTTGCTGCTGCGCCGCAGCCGCTACGGCAAGACCGTGCAGTCGCCGGCGTCGGCCAACCCGGATGTCAACCTCGACATCGGGCAGACCGTCAGCGTCCCAGCCTGGCAGGACGGCGTGGCGCGCGTGATGTACCGCGGCGCGATGTGGGATGTCGAGCTGGCGCCGGGGCAGGCGGCGGCGCCGGGCGTATTCACCATCCGCGAAGTGCGCGGCAGCCGGCTGATCGTCGGCCTTTGAAACCAATAAGGAGCAGGGAATGGAATTCAGTTTTGGCACCGTCACGCTGGTCGTATTCATCGTTGCGCTGGTATTCGTATTCAAGACCATCAACGTCGTGCCGCAGCAGCATGCCTGGGTGGTCGAGCGGCTGGGCAAATACCACGCCACGCTGGGCCCGGGGTTGAACATCGTGGTGCCGTTCATCGACCGCATCGCCTACAAGCACGTGTTGAAGGAAATCCCGCTCGACGTGCCCTCGCAGGTCTGCATCACCAAGGACAATACGCAGCTGCAGGTGGATGGCATCCTCTACTTCCAGGTGACGGATGCCATGCGCGCCTCGTACGGCTCCTCCAACTACATTGCCGCGATCACGCAGCTGGCGCAAACCACGCTGCGCTCGGTGATCGGCCGCATGGAGCTGGACAAGACGTTCGAGGAACGCGACCACATCAACTCCACCGTGGTGAACGCGATCGACGAATCGGCCGCCAACTGGGGCGTCAAGGTGCTGCGCTACGAAATCAAGGATTTGACGCCGCCGCAGGAAATCCTGCACGCCATGCAGGCGCAGATCACGGCGGAACGCGGCAAACGCGCCCTGATTGCCGCCTCCGAGGGCCGCAAACAGGAGCAGATCAATATCGCCACCGGTGAACGCGAAGCGGCGATTGCACGGTCCGAAGGCGACAAGCAGGCCGCCATCAACCGCGCGCAAGGTGAAGCCGCCGCCATCCTGGCCATTGCCGAAGCCACGTCGGGCGCACTGAAGCAGGTCGGCAGCGCCATCCAGCAGCCGGGCGGCGAGGCCGCCATGAACCTCAAGGTCGCCGAGCAATACGTCAATGCGTTCGGCGAACTGGCCAAGACCACGAACAGCCTGATCGTGCCGGCCAACGTGGGCGAAATGAGCAGCCTGATCGCCACCGCGCTGCAGGTGGTCAAGACGCAGAAAGACGGGTGAACCGGTAAAGGTCCCCGGGTCGCGGAGGTGCACTTGCTGCCGCGCTGAAATCCGCGCTGAAATCTGTACAATTGCGCCTATACCGAACAGGAGGCGCTAGTGGGAACCTGGGCTATTGGACCGTTTGGCAATGATTTCGCGCAGGATTGGGCGGAGGATTTGCAGGAGTCGAAAGACCTTTACTTTATCGAGGACACGCTGAACAACGTGCTCCAGGCTGAAACCACGGAATACCTGGAGGCGCCCTACGGCGCTGAAGCGTTGGCTGCCGTCGAAACCTGGTCGCGCCTGCAAGGCAAGGGCGGACCGCAGGACGAGGATTCCGCCGGCATCGACGCATGGGTGGCCGAGGTGCAGGCGAAGCTGGGCAAACCCCGCCCCGATATCGCCGACAAGGCCCGGCGCGTGCTGGCGCTGGTGCTGTCGGAAGGGTCCGAGTTGCGCGAACTGTGGCAGGACAGCGAGCATTACGCGGAATGGCACGCTTCGGTGGCCGATTTGCAGCGCAGGTTGGCGTCATGAGGGGCATCGCCGCAAACGCACTGGCTGCCTGCGCTGCGCTGGGCACGGCGGCCGCGCTGTCGCTGTCCGCGCCAATCGCCGCCTACGCTGCGAACACCACGAACGCCGCCAGCGATGCAGCGACCGGCGCGGCACTCGCTTCCCGCATTGCCGGCATCCGCGCCATGCCCGCCGCCGCCGATACGGCAGCAGCAGGCGCCCAGCGCCGGGAACTGGACGCCGCATGGCGCTACTTTGGAGATTATCGCGAAGACTCGATCCCGCTGCTGCGCCGCGAACTGGCGGCCGAGTTGCGCGCGGCGCGCCCCAGCCAGCAATTGCTGCTGGACGCCGCCTGCTTCCTGCTCGCTTACGGTTCGGATGCGGATAAGCCGCTGGCCGCGCAGGCCGCATTGGCCATCGATCCGCAAGCGCTGCTGGACGGTCCGCAGCTGTTCCGCCTGTTCCACGCCGCCGCCGCGGGCCGCGACGCTCGCCTGCTGCCGCAGCTCGACCGCATCTTCCTGCGCAAAGCCGTCACCGTAGCGCTGCCGCAGCAAGGCAGCGCGATCGACGAGGCTGGCGTGCGCGCCTTGCTCTATGGCCGCTTCGGCACTACGGGCGAGCGCCACCTGGCCGCGCTCTTGCGCGACGCCGCCCTGGCCAAGCCGGTGCTGGAAACCCTGGCGATGGTTGGTTCGCCGGACAGCGTGCCGGCCGTGACGCCATTGCTGCAAAGCGCCGATGCGGAAGTGTTCGGCCGCGCAGTCAATTACCTGCTGCGCGCGGGCGGGCCGCCAGGCCGCCAGGCGCTGCTGGCACTCAAGCCCCAGGGCTTGTCGAAAGAAGCCATCGATTTCTTCGCACCGATCCGCCGGCAATTGGCGCAGCAGCCGGCACCGCAGGCGGGCAAGGGCACTGTGCCCGACGCCGAAGTGCGGCGCCAGCTCGATGCGCTGGAAGCGGCCCACGGCCGCTATGAAGGGATCGATCCCGCCGCCATCGCGCAATCGCGCCTGCCGAAACAGGAATTGCTGGAGCGCCTGGGCCGCATCCGCGAGCGCACATTCGCGCGCGCCACGAATGAAGCGCTGGCCGATGCGGAAATCACCAGCGCCTTGCTGAACGCGGCGCACTACCGCGACCAATAGAGGAGCCATACACCATGCTGCAAATGCGCCCCAACTGCGAATGCTGCAACAAAGACCTGCCGCCCGGCGCGCAGGACGCCTTGATCTGTTCATTCGAATGCACCTTCTGCGCCGACTGCGCCAACGACAAGCTGCACGGCAAATGCCCGAATTGCGGCGGCGATTTCTCGCCGCGTCCGACCCGTGCCGCATCGAAGCTGGAAAAGTATCCGGCCTCGACCGAACGGATTTTCAAACCGGATGGATGCGCTGCGCTTGACTGAGCGGGACCTGCCGCACTCCCTGGCGCAATTTTTGGCGCGCCACCGCCGCGTGCTGGCCCTGACCGGCGCCGGCTTGAGCACAGCCTCCGGTATCCCCGGCTACCGCGACAAGGATGGCGTGCGGCGCGGGCGCACCCCGATCCAGGGCCCGGAATTCCGCCGCAACGAAGCCGTGCGGCGCCGCTATTGGGCGCGCAGCATGGTGGGCTGGTCCACCATGTCCCGCGCCGAACCGAATGCGGGCCACTGCGCCATGGCGCAACTGGAAGCCGGCGGGCACCTTCACAGCGTGATCACGCAGAACGTGGATGGCTTGCACCAGCGCGCCGGCAGCCGGCGCCTGATCGAACTGCACGGCAACCTGCACCACGTGGTCTGCCTCGCTTGCCAGGCCCGCTATCCGCGCGCCAGCCTGCAGCCGCAGCTCGAGCGCGACAACCCCGACCTGGCCAATGTGCTGGCACAGCCGCTGCCCGATGGCGACGCGCAGGTCGAGCCGGATGCGCTGGACGATTTCCGTGCGCCGGTCTGCGTGGCCTGCGGCGGCGTACTGATGCCGGACGTGGTGTTCTTTGGCGATAACGTGCCGCCGGAGCGCACCGCGCAAGCGATGGCGGAGATGGAAGCGGCCGACGCCTTGCTGGTGGTCGGTTCGTCGCTGATGGTATTTTCCGGTTACCGCTTTTGCCGCATGGCTGCGGCGGCCGGCAAGCCGATCGTGGCCATCAACGCGGGCAAGACCCGCGCCGATGACCTGATTTCACTGAAGCTGGAATTGCCGGCGCAGGAAGTGCTGCCCAGGCTGGTGGACTTGCTCAGCGCCCCATGAGCATGGAGCGCACCACGCCATCCTTGGCCAGCACGAAGTCATTGGCTGCCAATACGTGGTTGGTCTGCGGGTTCACCACCTTGATGTTGACGAACACCGCGTCGCTGGTCTCGGCGTAGGACCCAACCACCACCGCCTGGGCATTGTGGCTATGCGCCACTTCGCCCACTTCGCGCGTCAGCATCATTTCGCCTTGCTGGCGCTTCATGTAGACCGAGGTGCGCAGCTTCATTTCCAGCATGCGCAAGCCGCCTTGCGCCAGGCGGGTCGAAATCTGTTCCGACACCAGGCGGCCCAGCGTCGAGCTCTGGTCCAGCGCATCGATATTCACCACCGTGGCCATGATCAGCGGCTTGTCCGAGGCCAGGCGGCCGGAGAGCTGGTTCAGCAGCGAATCGGCGGCCTGGTAGTTGGCGGCGACGAACTGGTTCTGCGCCGTTGCGGCATATTTGTTTTCCGGCTTATCGGTCACGTTGGCGCAGGCGGCAAGGCCCAGCGCCAGCGGCAGCAGGAGAGCGGCAAAAGCGCGCATCAACGGTCTCCCTTCACCTGGAACAGCGTGCCCTTTGGCATGCGGGGATCGTCATCGATCCCGTACAAGGCCCGGTCGGCGTCGGCCACGTAATACGTATTCGTGGCGCGCACATAGTAGCGGTACTGGTCGGTGACCGAAGCGGTGATGATCAATTCGGTGCTGGGCGTCGGGCCGGCCGTATATTCGCTGTCGTACCAGTTGTAGGCATCGATTGCGCCGCCGATGCCGACTGCCTTCACCAGGCGGCCGACCTTGCCGGCCGAGCTATTGAAGGGATTGTGCTCGTTCACCAGCCACACGCCGGTCGCCAGCGCGGTCGGCACGCCGATGGGGAGGTTCTTCTTGCGGTCGGGGGCAAAGGTGAGGGCTTGCACGTCCAGGTTGAGCTGCAGGGCGCCCGCAGGCGAGCGCGATACGACGTAGCCATCCTTGACCAGCGAGGAAATCAGTTGCGCGGTCAAGGCTTGCTGGAATGGCGATGGCTTGGCCGGGCTGGCGACGTACAGCGGCCGCGGCGAGGACTTTTTCAGCTCCGCAGTCACCTGTTGTTCGATATGTTTGCCAATGACGCCCCAGTGTGCCGCCGCCTGCAGCGTTTCCTGTTTGGTGGTCGGAAAATTGGTGGCCAGCGGTGTCGGTGAATACGGGGCCGAGCAAGCACCTAGTGTGACAGCCGCTATCACAGCGATTGCTGTTTTGGTAAGCATTTCATTCCCCGGGAAAAAAATCGTCAGTACGCAAGTGTAGCATCCGCGTTTCCGAATGGAAACACGGAATCGGCGCCTCGGCCCCGGGGCGCGACGCGGACGCAACACCGGGCTGGCAATCAGCGCCGGTGCTGTTTCATCGCTTGCTGGACTTCGCGGTTGGCATCGCGATCCTTCTCGGATGCACGTTTGTCGTGCTGCTTCTTGCCCTTGGCCAGGCCGATTTCGCACTTGATGCGGCCGCCCTTGAAGTGCAGGTTCAGCGGCACCAGGGTGTAGCCGGCGCGCTCAACTTTGCCGACCAGCTTGTCGATTTCCTGGCGGTGCAGCAGCAGCTTGCGCGTACGCACGGCTTGCGGGTGGATGTGGGTGGAAGCGGTCGGCAGGGCGCTGATATGCGCGCCAAACAGGTACAGTTCGTTATCGCGGATGGTAACGTAAGCTTCCTTGATCTGAACGCGCCCATCGCGGATCGCCTTGACTTCCCAGCCTTCGAGCGCGATCCCGGCTTCATATTTGTCTTCAATGAAGTAGTCGTGGAAGGCTTTGCGGTTATCGGCAATGGTCATGGGTAAAAATGCGTGGGTCGGTTAAACTACGGTTCTTTGGACAACATCATAGCAAACGGTTACTCAATGGCAGTAGTGCACAAGTCGGTATTCCTGGGATACAGCGCCGAGCAAATGTTTGATTTAGTGGCAAAGGTCGAGGATTATCCCAAATTTTTGCCCTGGTGTGGCGGCGTCGATGTCCGCGAACGGGGCGAGAACCATGTTGTGGCCAGCGTTGGGATCAATTTCCATGGTGTGAAGCAGCATTTCACCACGTCCAATACGAATACCCCTTTCACGGCAATCCGCATGAAGCTGGTCGATGGGCCGTTCAAGACGCTCGACGGTACCTGGACTTTCAAGGCCTTGCGCGAAGACGCCTGCAAGGTAGAGCTGGATTTGCATTACGAATTTTCCAGCAAGCTGCTGGAACAGGTGATCGGTTCCGTATTTGGCATGATCGCCAACAGCATGGTCGACTCCTTCTGCAAACGCGCCGAGACGGTCTATGGCTGAGAAAATCAAGGTGACGGTGTGCTATGCGCCGGCTTCCGAGCCGATCCTGTACGCGCTGGAAGTGGAGGAGGGCACGACCATCGGCCAGGCGATCGAGATCAGCGGCATCCTGCAGGCGGCGCCCGAGATCAACCTCGTCACCATGCCGGTGGGGATTTATGGCAAGAAGAAGTCACTGGATACCGTGCTGCGGGCCCGCGACCGGATTGAAATCTACCGGCCCTTGATCGCAGACCCCAAGGATGCCCGGCGGCGCCGGGCCAAGAAGGCTTAGAAGACGCCTGCCAGGCGCAGCAGCGCGCCAATCACTGCCAGTTGCGTGGTCAGGAAGACCATCGTCATGAAGCGGCGGTCGCGGTGGAATTCCTGCCGCAGTGCCTCGATATTGCGCTCCACGCTTTCGCGCAGCGCTTGCTGCTCACTGCGCATTTCGATCCGAAATTCCTTGAGCTCGCGCTCGATGCGCTCCAGCGTGTGCTGGATGTGTTTGACGGCCTCTTCCAGCCGCGTGATGCGGGTCTCATGGTCATGCAACATTTTTTCTACAGGTCCGTTGCCATTCATGGTCGCCTCCATTGCGGTTTTCCCTCTCCACGCATGCTTAGAGCAGGGCTGGCGACCCGAGTTCCCGGCTATTTGCAGGTTTTGTTGTAGGCATTCCGGTTTTGCTGCAGCGTTTTGGCGCGATCTTCGTCGGACATGAAGTTGCGTTCACCGTTCGGCCCCAGCTCAGAAACGCGCATGCCGCTTTCCAGCATGGCGATCTGGTTCTTCGCCTCCGCGCAATACTTGGCCTTTTCGTTGGCGTGCTGCGCTTCCGCCTCAGCCTTGGCATTCTTTTCCGCCGTTTCCTTCTGGCGCTTGTTGAAGTCGGCATTGCGCTCGGCCAGCGTCGGCCTGGGCGGTGGCGTCTTGGCGTCGGCCGGCGGCGCATCCTCGCCTTCGGCAGGCGCAGCGGCGGCGGCCATGTCCTTGCGCAACTCGGCGGCGGCCTGCCCGCGCGGGGCTTTCAGGATGCGGCTTGGCGGCGTGCCGGGCGGCGGCGGCTGGTCGGACAGTTGTTTCACGCCCTTTTCATTCACCCACATCCACTGAGCCTGGGCGAGGGAAGTGCAGGCAATCAGCGCGGTTGCCAGCACGAGGCGGGTAATTCGTTGATTCATTGGGGATTTCCTTGGGTGAGAGTGCACATTTCACCCCGAAATCCCCACGCTGTCAAATTTATTTCCTGAAGGCATTGTTGAGCTTGAGGTGCAGCTCCAGGTAGCGGCACAGGTCCGGCGCGCAAGGCTCGGGCGCCGGGGCGCCCAGGTAATCGTGCAGCATCCGTTCCAGCAGGTTGACATAGGCCAGGCGGACGATCGGCTTGCGCGGGTTGTGGCCCTCGGCCGGGTCGACCAGCAAGGTGACCCGCTTGCCGGCCGCGTCCAGCTTTGCCACGTATTCGTTGACGCTCGCGATCTCGACCTTGTCATCCTTGCCGCCGGCCAGGATCACGAGCGGGCGCATCACGCGTGCCGTATTGGCCATGGGCGAATCGGCGCGCAGTGCTGCCATGGCGGCGCTGTTCGACTGGCTGATGCCCATTTCGTTGAAGCGCATCGAGGTCGGCAAGTCTTCGGTGCCGGCCAGGTTCTCCGTCGCAGCGAGTTCGATCACGCGGCTGAAGTCCGATGGCGGTACGGCGGCCAGGCCGAACTGGAACATTTTCGGCGTATGGGTCAAGGCCATCAGCGTGGAATAGCCGCCGAAAGAGTCGCCCAGGATGGCCAGGCGCGACTGGTCGCCGATCCCGTTCGTCAGCAGCCATTGCACGCCTTCGATGATGTCGCGCTGCACGCGGCCATTGCCGAAGTCCATGCTGGGCGCCAGCATATACTTTTCGCCATAGCCGGTGGACGCGCGGAAGTTGGGCTGGAATACGGCGACGCCGCGGTTGGCCAGCCATTGCGCCAGCCAATGGTAGTCGCCGTCGAAGCGCGACCACGGGCCGCCGTGCACCATCGTCACCAGCGGCGTCCTGGTAGCGTCCGCACCGCGTGGCAGCGTGAGGTAGCCGTGGATTGCCATGCCGTCCGATGCGCGGAAGGTGATGGCATGCTTGGGTGCCAACGCTTCCTGCGCCAGGGGCTTGCCCAGCGCGCGTTCGGCTTGCAGGATCTCGGTCGACTTGCGCGTGGCGGCGTCATACAGCCAATAGCGCGGCTGCTGCAGGTCGCCGCCCGATTCCGTGACCATCCAGCGTTTGCCGCCGGCGGAGGCGGAAAGGGCGAGGCTGCTGCCGGCGAAGCGTTCGCCGATATCGGCCAGCGCGCGCCCTGCGCCTGGCGCGGCGGCGTACTGGCGGCGCACCGGCAGATCGTAGCCGACAGCGAGGACTTCTCCGCTTTGCGGGTCGGGAGCATAACTGCGCAGGTCGGCGATGCCTTGCGGGTCGCTGTGCAACAGGCGTTGGCCGCCGGTCCTGGCATCGACCAGGACCAGTGCCGTGCGGTCTCCCTGGTAACCCATCATCATCTTCAGGCGTTTGCCGTCGGGCGTAATTTCCAGCATGGTGCAAGGGCGGACCGGCTTGCAGCGCATGACTTCCTTCCAACCATCGCCCTCCCGGCGCGATATCACCTGGGTGAAATCGGCGGCCAGGGATTTAATGAAGAGCGGCTGGCCTTTTGCGTCCAGCATGGCGTCGCGCAGCGGCGGTCCCTGGTACAGCTGTTCGCGGCTGCCGTCGGCGCCATAGCTGGACAAGGTGTATCTGCCTGCCTGGCGGTCGAACACGCCGACCAGCATGTGGCGGGGGCGGCGCAAGTCCACGTTCAAGACCTTGTTTTCCAGTTTGGCGTCGTAGACGGCGACTTTGGCGATGGCGCCATCCTTGATGCTGATGGCACTGATGCCTGCCGCGTCGTCGATGAAGAGCGTGCTGCCATCGGTGGACCAGGTCAGGGTACCGCGCGGAGCTTCCTTCGTGAGGACGCGGGTCGTGCCGCTGGCGATGTCGTGCAGCTGCAGGCTGGCGGCGGGTCCGGCCTGCATGAGGAAGGCTACCGCGCTGCCGTCGGGCGCGAGACGCACTTCGCGCATGGCGGCTCGGGCCGCCAAGGCGTCCAGGGGGAGCCTTGCCGCCGGGGCGAGGGCCGCATTGCGCACAGCGATCGCGCGCAGCTCCGCCGCGCTGGTCGTGGGTATACCCGAGGCTGGGACGTTGGACTGGGCGTGGGAAGCGCGCTGTTTGGCGGCGGGGGCGGCCGGGGCGGCCGTGGCCAGGCTGATAGTTGCCAGCAGCATTGCGCAAATCGCAGGGCGAGCGAAGCCCGCCCGCCCTGTTTGGGGCGAGTGAATCATGGTGGTCTCCTTGGGTTGGAAGTTCAGGCCGCGTGGGCGGCGGCGTGTTGTGCAGTCCTCGTCAGAGGCATTCTCTCGCGCCGCCGCTCCATGACGGCCAGGGTCAGGAAGGCAGGCGGGCCAAGGGCCAGGCAGGCGGCGATCCAGCCCACCTGCCGTCGCGGCGATACCGTGGTGCGCCGCAGCCACCACCATCCCGCGAGCCCGGAAGCCAGCGCCACGGCCAGGGCGGCCGCCCATGCCAGGGCTGGGCGCGGCAGTGCGGGCGAAATCGGCGGGAACACGGCGGGCGTCGTCAGCAGCCTGGCGGGCATGGCATCGACAGCGTGCAGCACTGGCGAGATCCACCAGTCCTTGTGTTCGAACAGCGTAGGGAAATCGTGGGTCAGCGCGCGGCGGGCCACTTCCGTGGCGTGGCCGGTGCGGTCAACGTGCAGCACCACCTGGTCGCCGCCCGGTACACCATCGATCATGCGGGCGCCGAAGACAAAGCTGACCAGCGCGCCACCTGCCACTTCGGCCACGTCGACGCCAGCCAGGTCCTGGCCAGCCCCCGGCAGGTCGATGCCGAACACCTCGCGCATGGGCGGCTTGCCTTCCATGACCACCACGCGCCTGCTGGTCACGATGTATTGCCTTGCCGGCATGCCTGGCGCTGCCGGCCCGAGGATGGTTTCATCGGCAGGTACGCGCAGGATGTCGCGCCACGACAGGGTAGCCGGATCATAGGCAGCGATTCGGTGCGGGAAGAGCGCCTCGCCCGTCATCGGCAAACGCACGCCAAGAATCGGCAGCGAGTCGACCGGCAATGCCGCCTTGCGCACGCCGGTGAACTGGGCGCGTCCGATGAAGGCTGCCGCATCCTGGCTGTAAGTCCAGCTCAGCTTATTCACCGGATCGGAAAATTCATGGTTCGACATTGGGCCGGCCTGGTTATGGATCGGATAACTGTCGATGAAGGCATGGCGCGCGATGGTATTGCCTTTCACCTGCGTGCGCCAGGCCGCGGCACGCGGATCGCGCGAAGCCGCCAGCCCAAGCAGCATCCGGGCATCGGGTTCGCTGCGCACGGCCTCGGTGTAGCCGCCCGCCGGGGGCAGGTCCGTATTGAGCGGGTGCGAACCGAGGATGATCGCAGCGTACTGGTAGAGCATGCCGCCGCCCGCAGTCAGCACGAAATAGCTGGCAAGCAGCAGCGGCAGGGCAGTCGCCAGCACGGCGGCCGAACCCTGTGGCGGCGCGTGCCGGTTGGGTTTCATGGCCGTGGCCACCATCGCGCCGAGCAACGCGATACAAAGCAGGTCGAGCAGCAGCAGCTGGTAGATCGAGGTGAGCGTGAACATCAATGTGAAGGGCAGCACGACCACGGCCGCCCCAAGCTTGCTTCGGTTCAGCATGACGTAGCCGGCACACAGCCAGGCGGCAAGCGCAAACAGGGTGCCGTGCAGGACAACGGCATAGTGGTACACATCGACCACGCGCGTGGTCAGCACCTGGTTGCCGGCCAGGGCCAGCAAGCCGGGCAGGCCGATCACGAGCCCGATCAGCGTTGCCGATGCCCCGCCAATGGCGCCCGCCACCTGGCGCGACCGCATGGGCCGGTGCATCAGCCAGACCCAGCGGTTGGGTTGGCGATAGCTGCCAAACTGGTACAGCCCGAAACCGAAGGCCAGCACCACATACACAAACAGCAGCAGCAACTGCTGGTGCATATGCGCGTGCATGAAGTCGCGGAAGCGCAGCACCAGGAACAGGCCAAGCAGGTGCAACGGCGCTGCCAGCAGGGCCGCTTTGCGGAAGCGGCGCAATTCGGAAAGATAGAGTTCGCGCATGGTGTCTCCTCAGGCAGCGCGTTTGGACGAGGCGTGGCCACGGCTCAGGAAGCCATTCACGGCGCGCTCCAGGGTGGCCGGCATCGACTGCACCGAGCGCGCCCCCATCAATTTGAGGCGGGCGCCGAATTCGTCCGGCTGGTCGAACACGGTCAGGTGCGTCAAGCCTTCGATTTGCTGCGCCTCGAGCAGGCCAGGCAGCCCGCCAAGGTCCGGCACAGCGAACGGGAACTCGGCGACCCACAGCCGTACGCGTTCGCAGAAGTCGTCTGGCGCTGACATATGGCGCAAGCGGCCACGTTCGATGATCACGAGATTGTCGGCAACGCGTTCGATCTCTTCCATCTGATGCGAGCAATAGACCACGGTCGCGTCGTCGTCGAGGGCAGTGAACATCAGCGATTCCAGGAAGGCGCGTTTGGCCACCACGTCCAGGCCCAGCGTAGGTTCGTCCAGAATCAGCAGCTCCGGGCTTTGCGCCAGGGCCAGGGCCAGGCTCACGCCGGCGCGCTCGCCGCGCGACAGCTGGGCGATGAACTGCTGCGGCAGCACATTGAAATTGCCGACCACCTCGTCGAAGCGTGCCTGCTGCCAGCGCGGGTACAGCTTGCGCTGCATCGCCGTGACTTCGGCCACCCGCAGCCAGCCGGGCAGCGAATGCTCCTCGTTGACGAAGCCGATCCGCCCGCGCAGCTGCGGGGTCAGGGCTGCGCTATCGCAGCCGAGTACTGCCGCCCGTCCCGCCGTCGGCGATTCGAAGCCGAGCAGCACGCGGAACAAGGAGGATTTGCCGGCGCCATTGGCCCCTACCACGGCGTGGATGCCGCCGCGCGGCAAGACCAGTGTCATGTTGTCCAGGGCCAGCTTGCCTTTATACGCCAGGCTCAGGCCCTCGGTCAGGATCGCGTCATCCATGGCTATGCGCTCTTCTTAGGGGTCAGAAAGGACAGCTCTTCATCGATGCGGCGCAGGACCTGCTCCTTCGGCACATCCAGCGCGATCACATCGCCGACGAAGCGCTGCACTGCTTCATCCAGGCGCCGTTCACGTTCTTCCGGCGCCAGCACCTGGCGCGGCGGCGCCACGAACAGCCCCAGGCCGGCGCGCGCATCGAGCCAGCCTTCCGCCGCCAGCTCGTTATAAGCCTTGGCCACCGTATTCGGGTTGATGGTCAATTGCTGCGCCAGCCCGCGCACGCTGGGCAGGGCCGCGCCGACCGGCAATTCGCCGCTGGCGATCAGGCGCCGCACGCCATCGACGATCTGGCGCGTGATCGGGCGCGGGTCGCCCGGCGTAATTTGCAGCATCAAAGGGGTTCGGCGGCTCATCGTTAAACTCCACTGTACTAGTACGGATAGTACAGTAGCCGGAATCCGCATGGTTCGTCAACTGGTTTGTGGGGATTGCCGAGACGAAAGCGATCATTTCCTGTATAATCTGCTTTTGCGCCTATAGGAAATACTATGCGTCTTCTTCAAAAAGCACTCACCTTCGATGACGTGCTGCTCGTCCCAGCGTATTCCAACATCCTGCCTGCGGATACGTCCCTCAAGACTCGCCTGACCCGCAATATTTCGCTGAACATCCCGCTGCTGTCCGCAGCGATGGATACCGTCACCGAAAGCCGCCTGGCCATCGCCATGGCGCAAGAGGGCGGCATCGGCATCATCCACAAGAACCTGAAGCCGAAAGACCAGGCGCGCGAAGTGTCGAAGGTCAAGCGTTTCGAGGCGGGTGTGCTGCGCGACCCGATCACCATCCCGCCGGACATGAAGATCCGCGAAGTGATCGCGCTGACCGAGCAATATGGTATTTCCGGCTTCCCTGTGGTGCAGGGCAAGGAAGTGGTGGGCATCATCACCAACCGCGACTTGCGCTTCGAACAGGAGTTGGACGCCGAAGTGCGCGCCAAGATGACCCCGCGCGAAAAGCTGGTCACCGTCAAGGAAGGCGCCAGCACCGACGAAGCCAAGCGCCTGATGAACAAGCACCGCCTGGAGCGCGTGCTGGTGGTGAACGACGCATTCGAGCTGCGTGGCCTGATCACCGTCAAGGACATCCAGAAATCCACCGAACACCCGAACGCATCGAAAGACCAGCACGGCAAGCTGCTGGTTGGCGCGGCAGTCGGCGTCGGCGCGAAAGATGAAGAGCGCATCGACCTGCTGGTCGCCGCCGGCGTGGACGTGCTGGTGGTCGACACCGCCCACGGCCACTCGCAGGGCATCCTGGACCGCGTGAAATACATCAAGACCAAGTACCCGCACGTGGATGTCATCGGCGGCAATATCGCCACCGCTGCCGCCGCCAAGGCGTTGGTCGAATACGGCGCCGACGCGGTCAAGGTCGGCATCGGCCCAGGCTCGATCTGCACCACCCGTATCGTGGCGGGCGTCGGCGTGCCCCAGATCACCGCGATCTCCAACGTGGCCGAAGCGTTGAAGGGCACCGGCGTGCCATGCATCGCCGACGGCGGCATCCGCTTCTCGGGCGACATCTCGAAAGCGCTGGCAGCCGGTGCATCGACCGTGATGATGGGCTCCATGTTTGCCGGTACCGAAGAAGCGCCGGGCGAAGTGATCCTGTACCAGGGCCGTTCCTACAAGTCCTATCGCGGCATGGGCTCCCTGGGCGCAATGGCGGACGGCTCGGCCGACCGCTACTTCCAGGACACCGCCATGAAGCAGGACAAGTTCGTCCCGGAAGGCATCGAAGGCCGCGTGGCTTACAAAGGCTCCGTGCTGGCGATCATCTTCCAGCTGGTGGGCGGCGTGCGCCAGTCCATGGGCTACTGCGGTTGCGCCACCATCGACGAACTGCGCGAAAAGGCGGAATTCGTCGAGATCACCTCGGCCGGCATGCGCGAGTCGCACGTGCACGACGTCCAGATCACCAAAGAAGCGCCGAACTACCGCTCCGAATAAGATCCTCCGCAAAGCGGCGACCAAGTGTCGCCGCAATTTTTTTTTGCCTCCCATATGCACTCTAAAATCCTCATCCTCGATTTCGGTTCCCAGGTGACCCAGCTGATCGCACGCCGCGTGCGCGACGCGGGTGTGTTCTCCGAGGTTTATCCGTACGACGTAGACGACGAATTCATCCGCAATTACGGCGCGTCGGGCATCATCCTGTCCGGCTCCCACAATTCCACGCTGGAAGGCGATTCCCCGCGCGCACCGCAAGCCGTGTTTGAGATCGGCGTGCCGGTGCTGGGCATCTGCTACGGCATGCAGACCATGGCTGCGCAACTGGGCGGCAAGGTGGAGAATGGCCTGGTGCGCGAATTCGGCTACGCCGAGGTGCGCGCCCGCAACCACACTTCGCTGCTGAACGGCATCAACGACTTCGTCACCGACGAAGGCCACGGCATGCTGAAGGTCTGGATGAGCCACGGTGACAAGGTGCTGGAAATGCCGGCTGGCTTCAAGCTGATGGCCTCCACCGAGTCCTGCCCGATCGCCGGCATGGCCGATGAAGAGCGCAAGTTCTACGCCGTGCAATGGCACCCGGAAGTGACCCACACCGTCCAGGGCAAAGCCATGCTGGGCCGCTTCGTGCACGAGATCTGCGGCTGCAAGGCCGACTGGAACATGCCGGACTACATCTCCGAAGCGGTGGAGAAGATCCGCGCACAAGTGGGCAAGGATGAAGTGATCCTGGGCCTGTCCGGCGGCGTCGATTCCTCCGTGGCTGCCGCCCTGATCCACCGCGCCATCGGCGACCAGTTGACCTGCGTTTTCGTCGACCACGGCCTGCTGCGCCTGAACGAAGGCAAGATGGTGATGGACATGTTCGCCAAGAACCTGGGTGTGAAAGTGATCCAGATCGACGCGACCGAACAGTTCATGGGCCACCTGGCCGGCGTCACCGACCCGGAACAGAAGCGCAAGATCATCGGCCGCGAATTCGTGGAAGTGTTCCAGGCCGAATCGGCCAAGCTGGTCAACGCCAAGTGGCTGGCGCAAGGCACCATTTACCCTGACGTGATCGAGTCCGCCGGCAAAGGCAAGAAAGGCCAGACCATCAAGTCGCACCACAACGTGGGCGGCCTGCCGGAAACCATGAAGCTGCAGCTGCTCGAACCGCTGCGCGAACTGTTCAAGGACGAAGTGCGCAAGCTGGGCGTGGCCCTGGGCTTGCCGCACGAGATGGTGTACCGCCATCCATTCCCAGGTCCAGGCCTGGGCGTGCGTATCCTGGGTGAAGTGAAGAAGGAATACGCCGACCTGCTGCGCCGCGCCGA
>CBFGQI010000089.1:0-21550 GCA_965650885.1 uncultured Oxalobacteraceae bacterium | reverse complement strand
GCTTCGACCCGGCAGCGGATCCGTTCGGCCACGATGGCGGCCCCTTTCAGCGACTGGTTGGGCAGGATCACCGCAAACTCTTCGCCGCCATAGCGCGCCACCAGGTCGTTGGCGCGCATTTCGCTCGCCACCGCGGTAGCGATGCGTTTCAGGCAATCGTCGCCGCCGACATGGCCGTAGGCGTCGTTGTATTGCTTGAAATTGTCGACGTCGACCATCAGCAGCGACAGCGGCTGTTGCTGGCGCAAGGCGCGCTGCCATTCGGCGTGCAGGGTGTGGTCGAAGCAGCGGCGGTTGGCCAGGCCGGTCAGGCCGTCGCGCGTGGCCAATTGTTCGAGCGCGATCTGGGCCTGTTTTTCCTCCGTCAGGTCGCGCAAGGTTTCCACCACGGCCACCAGTTGGCCATCGCTGTCATAGATCGGGCTGGCATCGGCGGCCAGGTAGCGGCGGCCGCTGGTGCGTGGCATTTCGCACCAGTTTTCCGCGCACAGATTGTCCTGTCCGCCGGACGGCGTGCGCGATTGGCCGTCGTACAGGTCGAGGATCTCGCCGGTGCGCCCGGCAATGACCAGGTCGGCCAGGGTCGGGCGCTGCACGGCATAAAAGGCGCACCAATGGCCGCTGGTGCCCAGCAGCTCGTGCGCGGCGACCCCGGTCAAGCGTTCGCAAGCACGGTTCCAGATGATCACGCGGCCCTGTGCATCGAGGACGAAGGTGGGAATGACCAGCAGCTCCATCAGTTTGAGGGCGAAACCTTGCGGCTGGTCGGGGGAGGGTGTTTCCATCAGATGCTGGATCTTGAGGAGACTATTCATTTGGCGGCTGCCCCTTATTGTTAACGGCGTCTGGAATTTGATTGTGCCGCTGCCGCAAGGGGCAAATGTTGACTAAGCGCAAAGGCATTTCGTTTCGCGAAACGCGTTATAATGTAGGGTTGCCGACCACTGGATGTAGCTGTGACCTATAGCATCAAGGAAATTTTCTATACCCTGCAGGGCGAAGGCGCCCATGCCGGGCGTCCCGCCGTGTTCTGCCGTTTTGCCGGATGCAACCTGTGGACCGGGCGCGAGCAGGACCGTGCCGGCGCGGTGTGCCAATTCTGCGATACCGATTTCGTCGGCACCGATGGCGAGCGCGGTGGCAAATTTGCCACGCCGGTCGCCCTGGCAGCGGAAATCAACAGCCTGTGGCCGGCTGGCGCCGGCCACAAATACGTGGTGTTTACCGGCGGCGAACCGTTGTTGCAGCTCGATGCACCGCTGATCGACGCCGTGCACGCGCAAGGCTTCACGATTGCGATCGAGACCAATGGCACCATGGCAGTGCCGCCGGGAGTGGACTGGGTGTGCGTCAGTCCGAAGATGGGGGCGCCGCTGGTGGTCACGCAGGGCAATGAAATCAAGGTCGTGATCCCGCAAAAGGACCAGGACCTGGCCGCCTATGAAGGCCTGGATTTCGAGAACTTTTTCGTGCAGCCGATGGATGGCCCGCTGGCGGCCTTCAACACCACGCTGGCGATCGAAACCTGCAAGCGCAATCCGAAATGGAAGCTGAGCCTGCAAACCCATAAATTGTTGAACATACCTTAAGCCGTCCCGACCCGATGTTGACTATTACCCGTAAGCTGGAATTCGATGCCGGCCACCGCATTCCGGACCACAAGAGCCAGTGCCGCAACCTGCACGGCCACCGCTACACCCTGGAAATCACCCTGACCGGCAAGGTGATCGATGCCGAAGGCAATTCCGACAATGGCATGATCATGGACTTTTCCGACGTCAAGACCATCGCCAAGGAGCACCTGGTCGATGTCTGGGACCACGCTTTCCTGGTGTACGAGAAGGACGCCGCGGTCAAGGACTTCCTGGCCTCGCTGCCCAATCACAAGACAGTGGTGATCGACCGCATCCCGACGGTGGAAAACCTGGCCGCCGTGGCCTGGGACATCCTGAAGGCAGCCTTCAAGGACCGTTACGGCACCGGCTTGCATTTGCACAAGCTGGTGCTGCACGAAACCCCGAACTGCTGGGCCGAGATCGTCGATGCCTGACACGCAGCAAACCGCGCAGGATGCCGTGCCCGATGCCGCGCCGGAGGCCCGCTACATGCGCGAAGCGCTGCTGGAGGCGCGCCGCGCCTGGGCCGAAGGCGAAGTGCCGGTAGGCGCCGTGGTGGTCAAGGATGGGGTGATCGTCGGCCGCGGCTACAACCAGCCGATCGGCCGCCACGACCCCACCGCCCACGCCGAGATCATGGCCTTGCGCGCCGCCGCCGAAACGCTGGGCAATTACCGCCTGCCGGGCTGCGAACTGTACGTGACGCTGGAGCCGTGCGTGATGTGCTCGGGCGCCATGATGCATGCGCGCCTGGCGCGCATCGTCTACGGCGCCACCGATCCCAAGACCGGCGCCTGCGGCTCGGTCGTCAACGTGTTCGAGAGCGGGCAATTGAACCATCACGCCGAGGTGCAGGGCGGCTTGCTGGCCGACGCTTGCGGCCAGGTATTGAAAGACTTCTTCGCCGAACGCCGCGCATTGCGCAAAAACAACGCGACCTGAAGCGCGCACCCGCCCAGCCGCGCCGGTGCTATGCTGAGCTATGGCCAGCGTTGATATAAACGGTATTACGATTACCTACGAGTCCAGCGGCGACCCGGCCGGCCCGGCCGTGCTGCTCAATATGGGCTTGGCCCTGCAACTGATTTCCTGGCCGTGCGAATTTGTCGACGGGCTGGTGCAGCGCGGCTACCGCGTCATCCGCTACGACAACCGCGATGCCGGCCTGTCTTCCCAGTTCGACCACCTCGGCGCGCCGAACCTGTGGCTGGCTTACCTGCGCCACCTGCTCGGCTGGCAACAGCGTGCCGCCTATACCCTGTACGATATGGCGGGCGACGCGGTCGGCCTGCTCGACGCACTGGGCGTGGCGGCGGCCCATATCGTGGGCGTCTCGATGGGCGGCATGGTGTCGCAGATCATGGCGGCCCGTTATCCCGCCCGCACCCTGAGCCTGACTTCGATCATGTCGAGCAGCGGCCGGCCCGGCCTGCCGGGGCCGACGCCGGCGGCGCGCCGCATCCTGTTGCGCCGCACGGCCAGCGCCCACCACCGGGCGCGTGTGGTGGAGCAGATGGTCGACACCTTCCGCACCATCGGCAGCCCGGCTTACCCGATGCCGGAAGCCTTGCTGCGCCGGATGGCGGGCGAGGCGGTGGCGCGCAACGTCAACGGCGATGGCGTGGCGCGCCAGCTGGTGGCCATTGCCGCGTCGGGCGACCGCAGCGCCCTGCTGCGCAAGATCCGCTGCCCGGCCCTGGTGATCCACGGCGAGGCCGACCCGCTGGTGCCGTGCGCCTGCGGCATCGACACCGCGCGCCAGATCCCGGGCGCACGCCTGGAGCTGATACCGGGCATGGGACACGACATGCCGCCGGCCCTGGTGGGGCGCTTGCTCGCCTTGCTGGATCAGCACCTGCGCGGTAAGATGGCCGGGTGAAAAATATCGGAATTGCCATTGCCGCACCCGGCGGCTACGCCCTCGATGACGCCGCGCTGGCACGCGGGATCGCCCGCCTGGAAGAGCAGGGCTGCATCGTCCACAATTACTACGATTCCGGCCGCAAATTCCTGCGCTTCGCCGGCACGGACGAGGGCCGCCTGTCCCAGCTCAATGCCGCCGCCGCCGACCCCGATTGCCAGGTGGTGGTCGCGCTGCGCGGCCAGTATGGCATCAGCCGCATCCTGCCGCGCATCGATTTCCGTGCGATGGCCGACAGCGGCAAGCTGTTCACGGGTTATAGCGATATCACGGCTTTCCATATGGGGTTGTTCCAGGCCACGGGCCGCATCAGCTTTGCCGGCCCGATGATGTGCGATGACTTCATCCGCGAAGAGCCGGTCGATTACACGCTGCGGCAATTCTGGGATTGCCTGCGCGGGCCGGAGCACCGTGTGCGCGGCACGGCGGCCGGCAATCCCGCTGTCGACGTGCAGGGCACGCTGTGGGGTGGCAACCTGGCGATGGTCAACCACTTGCTCGGAACGCCTTTCTGGCCGCGGATCGATGGCGGCATCCTGTTCCTGGAAGATATCGCAGAGCATCCTTACCGGATCGAGCGCATGCTATTGCAGCTGCATTACGCCGGCGTGCTGGAACGCCAGCGCGCCATCGTGCTGGGCGATTTTTCCGGCTACCGCCTGTCGCCCAACGACAATGGCTATGACTTCGACGCGATGCTGGCCTTCATCCGCGCGACCGTTCCGGTGCCGGTGCTGACCGGCTTGCCATTCGGGCACGTGAAGGAGCGCTGCACCTTGCCGTTCGGCGCCCAGGCGCACCTGGTGTCCGATGCGGGAGGCTTCGACCTGACCGTCAGCGCGTATCCGACCCTGCCATGAATGGCGCAGAGAGTTATTACCGCGCTACGGCGCCCGGGGAGGCGTATGCCCCATTGACCGGGCGTCACGAGGCGCGCGTTTGCATCATCGGGGCGGGCTTCGCCGGACTGGCGACGGCGGTGTCGCTGATGGAGCACGGCGAGCGCGATGTCGTCCTGCTCGAGGCCGAACGCGTCGGCCACGGCGCGTCCGGCCGCAATGGCGGCTTTGTTTTCGGTGGATATTCGCTGGACGAACAGGCGTTGCTCGCCACTGTCGGGCCGGAGCAGGGCAGGCGGCTTTACGGGCTGACGCTGGGCGCGGTCGACCAGATCCGGCGCCGCATCGGCCAGTACGGCATCGATTGCGACGCCACGCATGGCGGCATCTACCTGGCCAATTGGTTCGACGACCCGCGCGTACTGGACGCGCGGCAGCGTTTCATGCGCGAGCACCTGGGCGTGGAATGGCAGCGCGTCACGCCGGCCGATTTCGCCGAACTGGCGCGCAGTGAGCGCTATTTCGGCGCGCTGTACGAAGAGAATGCCTTCCATTTCCATCCGCTGAAATATGCCCAGGGGCTGGCGCGCGCCTTGCGCGATGGCGGAGTCCGGGTGCACGAGGGCAGCCGCGTGACGTCCATCGAAGCGCGCCCGGCCGCATTGGCCACGCACGCAACGCCGGCGCCGCCCCACGGCGGCGGCTGGCGCGTCGCCACCGTGGACGGTGAAGTATTGTGCGACCAGGTCGTGGTGTGCTGCGGCGGCTATATCGAACGCCTGTATCCCGCCCTGGCCGGCGCCATCCTGCCGATCGCCACTTACGTGATGGTGACCGAACCGCTGGATGGCCGCATGCCGCAAGCCCTGGCGACCGACGCCGCGATCTACGACACGCGCTTCGCCTTCGACTATTACCGGCCTTTGCAGGACAGCCGCCTGCTGTGGGGCGGCCGCATTTCGATCCGTTCCCGCAGTGCGGAAGAGGTGGCGCGCCTGCTGTATGACGACATGCTGAAGGTCTACCCGCAACTGGCGGGCACCAGGGTCGATTACGCCTGGAGCGGCTTGATGAGCTATGGCCGCCACAAGATGCCGCAGCTGGGCAAACTCCCGAATGGCGTCTGGTATGGCATGGGTTTCGGCGGCCATGGCGTCGGCCCCACCTCATTGGCTGGCGACGTGTTGTCCGCCGCCCTGATGGGCGAGCTGAGCAAGATCGACCAGTTCGCCGCCTGGGGCCTCCCCACCACCGGCGGTCCCGCCGGCCTGCTGGCCGCCCAGCTTACCTATTGGTACTACGAGTTGCGCGACTGGATGCGGCAGTAGGGGCTATATGCCAATTTTCGGGAAAAGTCTCGTTCGGACTCGCCCAGTCTCTTTTGGTCTCATTTGAACTTTTCAGGTCTCGTTCGAGTCAAAGCTGGTATGCCTTGTCGAGAGAAGGGGAAATACCATGAGACCGATCCTATTTAGCCTGCCTGCTTCGCTTGAAACTTATCAAGCGTTGGGAAACTTCATGTATGAACACGGCTTGAAGCAGGAAATGTACGTGCTGGTGGATTCCATCGTTAACGAATGGATGACCAGGTTCAAGGAACAGGAAAGCCATGCGTCGGCTTCTACACTCGACGGGTACCAATGGAAATGTCTATTTCTGCCTGATGGCACCACTTTGCGTACGGTCTACAAGCGTAAGAGTTATCTGGCCCATGTGAAGGGTAGCGATCTGTGCTTTGAAGGGCGGAGCGTCTCGCCGCGTCAGTTTGCAAACGAGGTGGCGGACTGTGCGCGAAACGCTTGGCGAACCATATGGTTGCGCTTCCCGGACGAAGTCGAATGGAAACGAGCAATGCCCCTACGAAAGAAAGTGATGGAAAACGAGACCAAACGAGACCGCACAAGACCCAAAAGGACCCGATAAGGCGGAACGGGACCTTTTCTCGAAAACGAATAAGAGCACCGGACACTCGCGGTTCGCCTGCGGAATTGCTGTTGGTTTGCTAACGTTTGAACCCGAGCCCGGCGGGCCGCTCCTAGGCGGCCATCGGGTGGGCGCGGTATAATGCCCGATTCGCTTGATTCCCACTTTTATTCCAGCATGCTTTCTACCGCTAACATCACCATGCAGTTCGGCGCCAAGCCGCTGTTCGAGAACATTTCCGTCAAGTTTGGCGACGGCAACCGCTACGGCCTGATCGGGGCGAACGGTTGCGGCAAGTCCACGTTCATGAAGATCCTGGGTGGCGACCTCGAACCGTCGGCCGGCAACGTCAGCCTGGACGCCAACGAGCGCCTGGGCAAGCTGCGCCAGGACCAGTTCGCGTATGAAGAGATGCGCGTGCTGGACGTGGTCATGATGGGCCACACCGAAATGTGGGAAGCCATGCAAAAGCGTGACGCCATCTACGCCAACCCGGAAGCGACCGACGACGACTACATGGAAGCGGCCGAACTGGAAGGCAAGGTCGCCGAATACGATGGCTACACCGCCGAAGCCCGCGCCGGCGAGCTGCTGCTGGGCGCCGGCATCGACATCAGCCTGCACCAGGGCCCGATGAGCGCCGTGGCGCCGGGCTGGAAGCTGCGCGTGCTGCTGGCCCAGGCCCTGTTCTCCAACCCGCACATCCTGCTGCTGGACGAACCGACCAACAACCTGGACATCAACACCATCCGCTGGCTGGAAGAAGTGCTGAACCAGCGCGATTCGACGATGATCATCATCTCGCACGACCGCCACTTCCTGAACCAGGTGTGCACCCACGTGGCCGACATGGACTACGGCACGCTGAAGATTTACCCGGGCAATTACGACGACTACATGCTGGCCTCGACCCAGGCGCGCAACCAGCAGCTGGCCAACAATGCCAAGGCCAAGGAAAAGGTCGCCGAACTGCAGGACTTCGTACGCCGCTTCTCGGCCAACAAGTCCAAGGCCCGCCAGGCAACGTCGCGTGCCAAGCAGATCGAAAAGATCAAGATCGAGGACATCAAGCCATCCTCGCGTGCCTATCCATTCGTGCGCTTCGAAGGCGAAAAGAAGCTGCACCGCCTGGCGGTGGAAGTGCAGGGCATTTCCAAGACCTACGACCGCACCCTGTTCAAGAACGTCGACCTGCTGGTGGAAGCGGGCGAGCGCATCGCGATCATCGGCGCCAACGGCGCCGGCAAGACCACCATGCTGCGCTGCATCGGCGGCAAGGACATCACGGGCCTGGACAGCGACACCGGCATGGTGAAATGGGCGGAGAACGCCAACGTCGGCTATATGCCGCAAGACCCCACCGAGGAATTTGCGACTGACCTGAACCTGACCGACTGGATGGGCCAGTGGACCAAGGAAGGCGACGACGACCAGGCCGTGCGCTCCTCGCTGGGCCGCCTGCTGTTTGGCGGCGACGAAGTCAAGAAATCGGTCAAGGTCCTGTCGGGTGGCGAAAAAGGCCGTATGATGTATGGCAAGCTGATGCTGGGCCGTCACAATGTCCTGCTGCTGGACGAGCCGACCAACCACATGGACATGGAATCGATCGAATCGCTCAACATCGCCCTGGAAAAGTACGCCGGCACCCTGATCTTCGTGTCGCATGACCGCGAGTTCGTGTCCTCGCTGGCCAACCGTATCATCGAGATCAAGGAAAACGAAGTCGTGGACTTCCGCGGCGGCTATGAAGACTACCTGAAGAGCCAAGGCATCGAGTGATGAACGCAATTGCCGTACCCATCAAGACTGTCGAATTCGAGAAGCCGGTCGAAGGCGGCAGCTGCGTAGCCCATGCGTGGGCCCGCACCCCGGCCCCGGTGCCGGAAAGCGAAAAGATCCTGCTGAAGGAACGCATCAAGACCCTGCTGCGCGAGCGCAATGCCGTGCTGGTGGCCCACTATTATGTGGACGCCGACCTGCAGGACCTGGCCGAGGAAACCGGCGGCTGCGTGTCCGATTCGCTGGAGATGGCGCGCTTCGGCCGCGACCACCCGGCCAAGACCCTGGTGGTGGCCGGCGTCAAGTTCATGGGCGAGACGTCCAAGATCCTGAGCCCTGAGAAGACCGTGCTGATGCCGGACCTGGACGCTACCTGTTCGCTCGACCTGGGCTGCCCGCCGGAAGACTTCATCGCCTTCTGCGACCAGCATCCCGACCGCACCGTGGTGGTGTACGCCAATACCAGCGCCGCCGTGAAGGCGCGCGCCGACTGGATGGTGACGTCCTCCATCGGCCTGGACATCGTCAAGCACCTGCACGAGCAGGGCAAGAAGATCCTGTGGGCGCCCGACAAGCACCTCGGTTCCTATATCCAGAAACAGACCGGCGCCGACATGCTGCTGTGGCAGGGCTCCTGCCTGGTGCACGACGAGTTCAAAGGCGTCGAGCTGGACTTGCTGAAGGCCGAACACCCCAATGCAAAGGTGCTGGTGCATCCCGAATCGCCGGCCAGCGTGGTGGAACAAGCCGACGTGGTCGGCTCGACCTCGCAGCTGATTGCCGCCGCGGTGAGCCTGCCGGCGACGGAATTCATCGTCGCCACCGACAACGGGATCCTGCACAAGATGCGCATGGCCGCCCCGGGCAAGACCTTCATCGAAGCGCCGACCGCCGGCAACAGCGCCACCTGCAAGAGTTGCGCCCATTGCCCGTGGATGGCGATGAACGGCTTGCGCAACCTGGCCGACGTACTGGAAAACATGAACAACGAAATCCACGTCGACCCTGAAGTCGGCAAACTGGCGCAGCGTTCGATCAACCGCATGCTCGATTTCGCGGCAGCGAAAAAGGCCAAGGTGGCACCGGGCGCCGACCTGGCCAAGGAAGCGCAACTGTTCCAGGGGATCGGCCCGGCATGAGTACCCTGATCAATAAGTTCGCACCGTTCGACGATGCGCTGGCAGGCGCGTATGAGCGCAACCTGCTGGCCGCCCTGATGGAAGATATCGGCACCGGCGACCTGACCGGCAAGCTGGTGCCGGAAGACGGCCGCGCCACCGCGCGCGTGATCGTGCGCGAAGAAGCCGTGCTGTGCGGCGCGCCCTGGTTCGAAGGCGTGATGCAGGCGCTGGACGCCGCCATCGGCATCGACTGGCACTACGCGGAAGGCGACCTGATGGCCGCCGACACGCCCGTCTGCACCATTGTCGGCCCGGCGCGCGCCATCCTGACGGCCGAGCGCTCGGCGCTGAACTTCATGCAGCTGCTGTCCGGTGTCGCCACCGCCACGCGCCGCTATGTCGACGTGATCGCCGGCACCACGGCCGCCATCCTCGACACCCGCAAGACCCTGCCCGGCCTGCGCCTGGCGCAAAAGTACGCGGTGCGCGTGGGCGGCGGCCAGAACCAGCGCCTGGCGCTGTACGACGGCATCCTGATCAAGGAAAACCACATCGCAGCGGCCGGCGGCATCACCGCCGCCATGGCTGCCGCCAAGCGGCTCGATGCCAAAGTCAGCATCCAGGTAGAGGTGGAAACCCTGGAACAGCTGGAAGAAGCGTTGTCCGCCGGCGCCGTCTCCATCCTGCTCGATAACTTCAGTCTTGAGATGATGCGCGCAGCAGTGCAGCTGAACGGCGGCCGTGCGCTGCTGGAAGCGTCCGGCGGCGTCAATTTCGACACCGTGCGCGCCATCGCTGAAACCGGCGTGCACCGCATCTCCATCGGCGCCCTGACCAAGGACGTCAAGGCAACCGACTTCTCGCTGCGCATCATCGCGTAACACGGTCACCCTGCAAGGGCCGGCGGTTCCTGAGGGACCGCCGGCCTTTGCCGTTCTATACGGAAATGGTGAATATTGGTGAGAAATTTTTGCCAATTCTTCTATATGATTTGCCATTTTCCCGCAGCCGGTACCGGGCGGCGCCCGCACAACATCCTATTTGAATATCTTGGCAACTTCCTCCATCACCCTTACCAACGTCAACACCAGTGATTTCGGCGCGGCCCTGCCCGCCAACGGCAACGTAGTCCTGACATTCAGCGGCCCGGTAGTCGCGGGCAAAGGCAAGTACACCTTATATGACGATCTGAACCGGGTAGTGGCCAGCGGCGACGCAGCCAGCGGCCACGTCGCGATCAACGGCAACGTCGTGACCATTGATTTTCCGACCGACCTGCAGTTCAAGACTTACTACCGCTTATCGCCCACCTACGATTGGCTGACGGATGCCGCAGGCAACACGATCACTTTCAATGGTTTGAATTTCTGGACCAAGTCGTCCGACATTGCGGTCAACCTGCTCGGCACCGATGGTGCCGATACCCTGGCTGGCAGCAGCCAGGACGATACGCTGGACGGCGCAGCCGGCAATGACACCCTGTACGGCCATGAAGGGAACGATAAATTGTACGGTGGTGTCGGCAACGACTCCCTGGACGGCGGCAAAGGTAACGATACGTTGGCCGGCGGCGCGGGCGGCGACGCCCTCGAGGGCGGCGAGGGCAACGATGTGATCGACGGTGGCGACGGCGACGACACGATCTATGACCGCTATGGCGACAACATCCTGAACGGTGGCGGCGGCAACGACCGGATCGATGCCGGTTATTACGGGAGCAGCGTGATTGACGGTGGCGGCGGCAATGACGAGATCTGGGGGCATAGTGCCGACGCCATGTCGGGCGGCAGCGGCGATGACGTCATCTTTGTCTATGGCGACCGTGCCGCCAATGGCCGCGGCACCATCCATGCCGGCGACGGGGCCGACCATATTACGGTGCCGATGTACAACGAACCTGGCGCCATCGTCAACGTATGGGGCGAGGGCGGTATCGATACATACGAGCTACGGACCCCGCAACTGAGCGGCGCGGCTACCCTGGTCATCCGCGATTTTACGCCGGGCGCAGGGGGCGACGTGCTGAATGTCCACCCCTTGACCGACCCGAACCAGTTCAAAGGCAACCCGTTCGGGGCGACCGGCCAACTGCGCCTGGAACAGGATGGGGCGGACGTCGTGCTGGTATTGACCAGTAAGAATAGCTGGACGTCAACCGTCGGCGACCAGATGGTGCGCTTGGCAAACGTGCAATTGGGCCAATTGACTCGTGACAATTTCCTCGGCGGCTATTCGCCGACCGGAGCCGGTACCGAAGGCATGGTGGTGCTGGGCACATCCGGCAACGATACCCTGAACGGCGGCTACCTGAACGACCGTCTGGTGGGCGAGGCCGGCGTCGATGTCCTGCACGGCGGCCTGGGGGACGACGTACTGGTCGGCGGTGCCGGCAATGACGACCTGGACGGAGGTGCCGGTACCGATAGCGCGGTGATTGCTGGGCTGCGCGACAATTTCACCATCGAGCGTCTTGGCGGGGACTGGTCGGTGACGGCCAAGACTGGCAGCGAGGGCCGCGACCTGCTGCGCGACGTTGAACGCGTGCAGTTCAGCGACCAGGCGATCGCGCTGGATGTCAGCGGCGGGGCCGGCAAAGTGTACCGCCTGTACCAAGCGGCTTACGACCGGAAGCCCGACGCCGGCGGCCTGGGTTTCTGGATCAGCCAGGCCGACAAAGGCGTGACGCAAGCCAGCATCGCCGAAGGTTTCATCGGTTCGGCCGAGTTCACGGCCCTGTACGGCGCCGCGCCCAGCAACGACGCCCTGGTCAGCCGCATCTACACGAACGTCCTGCACCGTGATCCCGATGCCAGCGGCAAGGCTTTCTGGGTCGACGTGCTGGACCGCAAGGCCGCGACGGTGGCCGAAGTCCTGATGGGATTTAGCGAAAGCCCCGAGAATGTCGCTGCTGTCGCCAAGGTAATCGGCAGCGGTTTCGAATACACCCCCTGGCTGGCATAAGCTGGCCGGCGACCCCAAACCACTTTCATTTCCAGACATGGCACAACTCACTGGCACCAGCGGCAACGACATCCTGAGCGGCAGCGACACCAACGACGAAATCATCGGCTTGGCCGGCGATGATGAACTGAGGGGCGGCCTGGGCAATGACGTGCTCGATGGCGGCGACGGCAACGACAAGCTGCATGGGGAGAGCGGGGACGACATCCTGCGCGGCGGCGCCGGCAATGATTTGCTGACCAGCGGGCTTGGCCACGACCGCCTGGAGGGCGGCGAGGGCGACGACGATCTTTCAGCCTGGAGCCCGGGCTATAAGGTCCTGCTTGGCGGCGGCGGCAACGACCGGCTCGGGAACCGCTATGGCGATACCTCGCAGCTCGATGGCGGCGATGGCGACGACGACATCGCCGGGCACAATGACGACACCATCGTCGGCGGCGCCGGCAATGACTTCATCACCGTCTCGGGCAACAGCTTGACCGGCACCGGTGTGAATGGCACCGTGCACGGCGGTCCCGGCAACGACACCATCAGGATCGATACCGGTGGCCAGGATACATCGCGTGCCGCCGCCTGGGGCGATGAAGGCAGCGATACCTTTCTCGTGCCGTACATCGACCCCTGGGGCCGCTCCGATTATGTCATCAACGACTTCCTGGCCGGCCCCGCAGGCGACAAGCTGAACCTGGAAGACGCGTTGGAGCAGGCCGTGTACACAGGCGCCAATCCGCTGGGTCCGAACGGCGCCATCCGCATCGAGCAAGCGGGCGCCGACACACTGTTGACCTATTACGCCAAGGACCTCCGCGGCGAGGGCAAGGAAACCTTGCTGTTGCGGTTGAAGAACGTCCAGGCATCCTCGCTGACGGCGGCCAATGTTGACGGCGCCTACGCGCCGGATGGCAGTGCCCAGGGCGGCGTCACGCTGTCCGGGACCATAGGGAACGATACGCTGGTCGGATTCTCCATGCGCGACCGCCTGGAAGGCGGCGCCGGCGACGACGAATTGAGCGGACGGCTGGGTAACGACGTACTGCTGGGTGGCGCCGGCAATGATGGTCTGCGCGGCGATGGCGGGATGGATACCGCGGTATTCAGCGGCCCGCGCGCGAACTTCAGCCAGACCGGCTACAGTGCCAACCGATGGATATTGACGGACAAGACCGGCGCCGAGGGACGCGATACGCTGTACGACGTCGAGCGCCTCCAGTTCAGCGACGTCACGCTGGCCCTGGACACCAGTGGCGTGGCAGGCAAAGTCTACCGCCTCTACCAGGCCGCTTACGACCGCAAACCCGATGCCGGCGGCTTGGGTTTCTGGATCAGCCAGGCAGACAACGGGGTGGCGCAAGCCAGCATCGCCGACGGCTTCGTCGGCTCGGCAGAATTCAAGACCCTGTACGGCGCCGCCCCCAGCAACGATGCGCTGGTCAGCCGCATGTACAAGAACGTCCTGCACCGCGATCCCGATGCCAGCGGCAAGGCGTTCTGGGTCGATGTGCTGGACCGCAAGGCCGCGACGGTCGCCGAAGTCCTGATGGGCTTTAGCGAGAGCCCGGAGAACGTTGCTTTCGTCGGCATGTTCATCGGCAGCGGCTTCGAATACCAGCCGTGGCAGGGCTAGGCTGTTGCGCGAATGCCGTAGTGACAAAGTGTGAGCTTCTGCGGCAGATTGCGGCGTAAAGTCTTCGCTGGAGCCGCCGCTCCGGCGTCTCCCCATCCCTCAACAGTATTGAAGGAGACGCCATGTCGGAACTATTACACATCAGCACCACCCTGGCCAAGATCATTGCCCGCATCAATCCTAAGGTGTGGGAAGTGATCGGTGGCGGGCCGCTAGGGAGGAAGTCCGTGTTGGCCGCCCAGCAGGCCGAGCCAGCCCCGCTGCCGTGGCTGGAAGCGTCGCAGCTGGCGGCGGTCGATCTGGCCCAACGCCAGGCCGACGCGGCCGCCGCCTTGCTGGCCCAGGGCGGCGACACCAAGGGCTTCCTCAAGGCCCTGCTGGACGACTGGTGCGGCACCGTGCCGCGCCCGCCGATCAACTGGCCGGGCGGCCCACGCCCGCCGCGTCCACCGCGCCCGGATGAACTGGAAGACTATACGCTGCCGATGGCTGGCGGCCTGGCATTTGTCGCGCTCAGCGAAACGATCGGCAACGAGACTTTTGCCAAGCAGATTGCGGAGCTCGGCGGCAACATCATCGACCGCACCGCCACCCATGCCCTGGAGCACGCTGGCCGCCGCCGCTAGCAAACAACAAAGCCGCCCGAGGGCGGCTTTGTCATGCCGGCAGTGCCGGAAGTTCAGTCTTGCGCGTAAATGTTGTTGTCCTTGGTTTCACGGATGAACAGCGCGCCGATCACCAGGGTCGCCAGGGCCACCACGATCGGGTACCACAGGCCGTAGTAGATGTCGCCCTTGAAGGCCACCAAGGCGAAGGCGGTGGTCGGCAGCAGGCCGCCGAACCAGCCGTTGCCGATGTGGTAAGGCAGCGACATCGAAGTGTAGCGGATGCGGGTCGGGAACAGTTCCACCAGCATGGCGGCGATCGGACCGTACACCATGGTCACGTAGATCACCAGCACCCACAGGATCAGCACCATCATCGGCTTGTTGATCTGCGCAGGATCAGCCTTGGCTGGGTAGCCGGCTGCCTTCACGGTTTCGGCCACGGCCTTCTTCAGGTCGGCTTCCTTCTTCTTCGAGTCGGCGTCGAAGTTCAGGTTATCCGGCGTCATCACGGCGTTGAACGATTGCACTTCCTTGTCGCCGACCTTGATCACGGCCAAGCTGCCCGCCGGCGCATCCTGGCGGGTGTAGGCCACGGACGCCTTGGACAGCATCGAGGTCGCGATATCGCAGGACGATGGGAATTTCTTCTCGCCGGTTGCGTTGAACTGGAAGTGGCACGATGCCGGGTCAGCCACCACCACCACAGGCGAATTCTTAATCGCCGCTTCCAGCTGCGGGTTGCCGTAGTGGGTCAGGGCGCCGAACAGCGGGAAGTAGGTCGCAGCGGCGATCAGGCAGCCGCCCAGGATGATCCACTTGCGGCCGATCTTGTCCGACAGGCTGCCGAAGAAGATGAAGAACGGGGTCGCCAGGATCAGTGCGATGGCGATCAGGATGTTCGCCGTGGCAATATCCATCTTCAGCGTCTGGATCATGAAGAACAGCGCATAGAACTGGCCGGTGTACCACACCACTGCCTGGCCCATGGTCAGGCCGACCAGCGCCAGGATCACGATCTTCAGGTTCTTCCACTGGCCGAAGGCTTCGCTCAGTGGTGCCTTGGAAGTCTTGCCTTCGGCCTTCATCTTGGCAAAGGCAGGCGACTCGTTCATCGACAGGCGGATCCACACCGAAATGCCCAGCAGTGCCACCGACACCAGGAACGGGATGCGCCAGCCCCATGCTTCAAACTCTTCCAGCGGCATCGATTGGCGGCAGGCCAGGATCACCAGCAGCGACATGAAGAAGCCCAGCGTCGCGGTGGTCTGGATCCAGGCCGTGAACAGGCCGCGCTTGCCGTGCGGGGCATGCTCTGCCACGTAAGTGGCCGCGCCGCCGTACTCGCCGCCCAGTGCCAAGCCTTGCAGCAGGCGCAGTACCACCAGGATGATCGGGGCGGCGATGCCGATGGTCGCGTAATTCGGCAGCAGGCCCACGATAAAGGTGGACAAACCCATGATCAGGATGGTCACCAGGAAGGTGTACTTACGGCCGATCATGTCGCCCAGTCGGCCGAACACGATGGCGCCAAATGGGCGCACAATGAAACCGGCGGCGAAGGCCAGCAGCGCGAAGATGAAGGATGTGGTGGGGTCGCCGACGAAGAATTGCTTGGCGATGATGGACGCCAGCGAACCGTATAGATAAAAGTCGTACCATTCAAAGACGGTACCGAGGGAAGAGGCGAAGATCACCTTCTTCTCCTCCTTGGTCATGGGGGTGGCTTTGCCGTTCCCCATGTTCCGCACGTCGGCGGTGCCAGAACTGATTGCCATGATGCTTGTCTCCAATTGTGTCGTGTGTGTGTGTCCGAATGCTTCAACGGCAGGATGGAGTCTGCCCCCTGTTCCTTACGTCATGCTTGCTTGAAACTTACGCAAAACTTACAAAGCGGATAATTTAACGAACGACCGTGCTAAAGCTGTGCTATGCTGGTCCGCACCAAATCATCAGGAGACATCCATGACCGACGCCGTCATCGTTTCGACCGCCCGCACGGGCCTTGCCAAGTCCTGGAAAGGCGCCTTCAACATGACCCACGGCGCCGCGCTGGGCGGGCACGTGCTGCAGGCGGCCGTGGCCCGCGCCGGCATCGAGGCGGGCGAGGTGGAAGACGTGATCATGGGGTGCGCCAACCCGGAAGGCGCCACCGGCGGCAATATCGCGCGCCAGATTGCGCTGCGCGCCGGTGCGCCGGTCACGGTGCCGGGAATGACGGTCAACCGTTTCTGCTCGTCGGGCCTGCAAACCATCGCCACCGCGGCCCAGCGCGTGCTGGCGGGCGAGGGCGAGATCTTCGCGGCCGGCGGCGTGGAGTCGATCTCTTGCGTACAGCAGGAAATGAATACCCATATGCTGGCCGATGTGTGGCTGAAAGAACACAAGCCGGCCATCTACCTGCCCATGTTGCAGACCGCCGAGATCGTGGCCAGGCGCTACGGCATCCCCAAGGAGCGCCAGGACGAATACGGCGTGCAAAGCCAGCAGCGCGCCGCCGCGGCCCAGGCCGCCGGCCGTTTCGATGCCGAGATCGTGCCGATGACGGTGACCATGGGGGTGGCCGACAAGGCGACCGGCATGCTGGGCACGCGCGCGGTGACGATCGGCGCCGACGAAGGGATCCGCGCCGACACGACGATCGAGGCGGTGCGCGGCATCCGCACCGCGCTGCCGGGCGGCGTGATCAGCGCCGGCAACGCGAGCCAGTTCTCCGACGGCGCATCCTGCGCCATCGTGATGAACGACCGCACCGCCGCTGCCAGGGGCTTGCAGCCGCTCGGCATTTTCCGCGGCTTCGCGGTGGCCGGTTGCGAGCCGGACGAAATGGGCATCGGCCCGGTCTTCGCCGTGCCGAAACTGCTCAAGCGCGCGGGACTCAAAGTCGAGGACATCGGCCTGTGGGAATTGAATGAAGCGTTCGCGGTGCAGGTACTGTATTGCGCCGACCAGTTGGGCATTCCGATGGAGCGCCTGAACGTGAACGGTGGTGCCATCGCGGTCGGCCACCCTTATGGCGTGTCCGGTGCGCGCATGGTCGGCCATGCCCTGATCGAAGGCAGACGGCGCGGCGTGAAATATGTGGTGGTCACCATGTGCATCGGTGGCGGCCAGGGCGCGGCGGGCCTGTTCGAGGTGGCCTGATGGCGTCCCGCCTGCTCTCGCGGCGCGACCTTGCGTTCATGCTGTACGACTGGCTCGGTGTCGAGCGCCTGGCGCAGCGCCCGCGCTTCGCCGACCATAGCCGCGAAACCTTCGATGCCGCGCTCGACACCGCCGAACAGATCGCGACCGAACTGTTCGCCCCGCACAACAAGTTGAGCGACCAGCAGGAGCCGCAGTTCGACGGCCAGCATGTGCGCATGATCCCGGAGGTCAAGCGCGCCCTGGACGCGTTCTCGGCGGCCGGCCTGATGGCGGCCGGCCAGGATTATGCGCTGGGCGGCATGCAATTGCCGCTGACGGTGGAGAAGGCGCTGACCGCGTATTTCACCGCCGCCAACATGGCCACCGCCAGTTACGCCTTCCTCACCATCGGCAATGCCAACACGCTGCTCAAATGCGCTTCGACCGCGCAAGTCGAACATTTCGTGCAGCCGATGCTCGAAGGGCGCTGGTTCGGCACCATGTGCCTGAGCGAGCCGCAGGCTGGCTCCAGCCTGTCCGACATCACCACCCGCGCCGAGCCCGACGCGCACGCCGCTGCGGCTGGCCAGTACCGGCTGACCGGCAACAAGATGTGGATTTCCGCCGGCGAGCATGAACTGGCCGAGAACATCGTGCACCTTGTGTTGGCCAAGATTCCCGGGCCGGACGGCAAGCTGGTGCCGGGCGTGAAGGGCATTTCCCTGTTCATCGTCCCCAAGATCCTCGAGAACGGCGAGCGCAACGACATCGCGCTGGCGGGCCTGAACCACAAGATGGGCAACCGCGGCACGACCAATTGCCTGCTCAACTTCGGCGAAGGGCGCCACCGGCCTGGCGGACGCGCCGGCGCCGTCGGCTACCTGGTGGGGCGCGAAGGGCAGGGCCTGGCCCATATGTTCCACATGATGAACGAGGCCCGTATCGGCGTTGGCCTGGCGGCGGCGGTGCTGGGCTACACCGGCTACCTGCATGCGCTCGATTACGCCCGCGAACGGCCGCAAGGCCGCCATCCGGCCGCCAAGGACCCGGCCTCGCCGCAGCTGCCCATCATCGCCCATACCGACGTGCGGCGCATGCTGCTGGCGCAGAAGGCTTACGTTGAAGGCGCCCTGGGCCTGTGCCTGTACAGCGCCCGCCTGGTCGACGACGAACACACCGGGGAGACGCCGGAAGTGCGCCAGCGTGCCGGCCGCCTGCTCGAATTCCTCACCCCGATCACCAAGTCCTGGCCTTCGCAATGGTGCCTGGAGGCGAACAGCCTGGCGATCCAGGTGCACGGCGGCTACGGCTACACGCGCGAATACAATGTCGAGCAGTTTTACCGCGACAACCGCCTGAACCAGATCCACGAAGGCACGCATGGCATCCACGGCCTCGACCTGCTGGGCCGCAAGGCCAGCATCCACGACGGCGCACTGGTCAGGACCATGGCCGAGGAGATCCGCGCCACCGTGCGCGCTGTGCGCGAGTCCGCCGGGGTGGCCGGCGCCGGGCCCGATGGACCGCGCCAGCTGGAGCGGCACGCCAACGCACTGGACGCCGCCTGGCGCCGGGTTGAAGAAGTCACCCAGGCACTGTATGCTGCCGGCGACTTGAACAAGACCCTGGCCAATGCCACGGTCTATCTGGAAGCGGTGGGACACGTGGTGGTCGCCTGGATCTGGCTGCAGCAGGCCACGGCGGCGGTGGCCAGCCTGCCGGAAAACGATGGTTTCCGGCGCGGCAAACTGCAAGCCTGCCGCTATTTCTACCAATGGGAGCTGCCCAAGGTCCACCCCCAACTGGACTTGCTGGCCAGCCTCGATACCACCACGCTCGACATGCAGGATGCGTGGTTTTAAGGAGCACGAATGATCAAGCACATCGTCATGTGGAAGCTGAAAGACCACGCCGAAGGCGCCGACCGTGCCACCAATGCCGCCCGCATGAAGGAGCGGTTGCTGGCCTGCGCCGGCATTGTGCCCGGCATCGTCAAGCTGGAAGCCGGCCTGGCGGAGCCGGGCCTGGAAGCCACGTACGACGTCGTGCTGTATTCCGAGTTCGACAGCAAGGAAGCGCTCGACGCCTACCAGTCCCACCCGCAGCACGCCGTCCTCAAACCCTTCTTCAGTGCTGTGCGCGATGCGCGCCAGTGCATGGATTTCACCGCATAGGAACCCTGACGATGACCACCACCCTCGAATTGTTCAACCTCCAAGGCAAGACCGCACTCGTCACCGGCGGTTCGCGCGGCCTGGGCCTGCAAATGGCGCTGGCGCTGGGCGAACTCGGCGCCAGGGTGGTCGTCACCTCGCGCAAACAGTCCGACCTGGATGAAGCGGTCGCCGTGCTGAAGGAGCAGGGCGTTGAGGCCTATGCCATCGCCGCGGACCTGGGCCAGGAAGCCGCCATCGACCCGCTGGTCGACGCGGCGCTCGATGCGCTGGGCGGCCACATCGACATCCTCGTCAACAACGCGGGCGCCACCTGGGGCGCGCCGGCCGAAGAGTATCCGCTGGAAGCCTGGGACAAGGTAATGAACCTGAACGTGCGCAGCATCTTCCTGCTGTCGCAGGCGGTGGGCAAGCGCTCGATGATCCCGCGCCGCTACGGGCGCATCATCAATATCGCCTCGATCGCCGGCCTGGCAGGCAACGCCCCGGGCACCATGAAGACTGTCGCTTACAATACGTCCAAGGCCGCCCTGATCAATTTCACCCGTACGCTGGCGGGCGAATGGGGCGGGTACGGCATCAACGTCAATGCGCTGGCGCCGGGGTTCTTCCCCTCCAAGCTGAGCGCCGGGGTGATCAAGGCCCTGGGGGAAGACAAGCTGGCCGCCGCGGCCCCGCTGAACCGCCTGGGGGGCGATGAAGATTTGAAGGGCGCGGTGGCGCTGTTCGCATCCGACGCCGGCCGCCACATCACGGGCCAGACCCTGGCCGTGGACGGCGGCGTGTCTGCAGTTTAAGGAGTTTGAATGAGCAAGTATCGCCGCATCGTGCTGGCTTCGCGCCCGCGCGGTGCCGTCGTGCCGGAGAATTTCCGGCTCGAGGAAGTCGACGTGCCGGCACTGGCCGAGGGCCAGCTGCTGGTGCGTAACCATTACCTGTCGCTTGACCCGTACATGCGCGGGCGCATGAGCGATGCGAAAAGCTATGCCGCGCCGCAGCCGCTGGACCAGACCATGATTGGCGGCACCGTCGGCGAAGTGGTCGGGTCGCGCCATCCTGATTATGCCGCCGGCGACTTCGTGGCGGGGATGTTCGGCTGGGCCGAAATGGGCGTATCGGATGGCAGCGGTTTGCGCAAGGTCGATCCGGCGCACGCGCCGCTGTCGGCCAACCTGGGCGTGATCGGCATGCCCGGCATGACGGCCTGGTACGGCATGCACGAAATCCTGCGACCCATGCTGGGCGAAACGGTGGTGGTGTCGGCCGCCAGTGGCGCGGTGGGCAGCGCCGTCGGGCAGCTCGCCAAGCTGGCCGGCTGCCGCGCGGTGGGCATTGCGGGTGGCAGGGAAAAATGCGACTACGTGGTGCGCGAACTCGGTTTCGACGCCTGCGTCGACTACAAGGCCGGCAACCTGAAAGCGGATCTGGCCGCCGCGACGCCGGACGGCATCGACGCCATTTTCGAGAATGTGGGTGGCGAAGTATTCGACACCGCACTCGGACGCACCAATGCCTTCGCCCGCGTTGCGCTGTGCGGCCTGCTGGCCGGCTATACCGGTGCCGAGATCCCGATCCGCAGCGCCAAGAAGCTTCTGTTGAACCGCATCACGCTGCGCGGCTTCATCGTCACCGAGCATATGGAACTGTGGCCGCAAGGCTTGTCCGAAATGGGCAGGCTGGTCGCGGCCGGCAAGCTGAAATACCGCGAAACGATTTCCCAGGGCCTGGCCTCCGCGCCGGAAGCCCTTATCGGCCTGCTGCAAGGCCGCAACTTCGGCAAACAACTCGTGAAATTGACCCCTTGACGTCCTCCCCGCCCTAAAGGACGGGGATTCCTGCAGCCAGCGTCGCACGTCCGCGA
>CBFGQI010000088.1:0-21682 GCA_965650885.1 uncultured Oxalobacteraceae bacterium | reverse complement strand
ACCTGCCACCTGGTCAACACCCACCTCGATTCCGACGACGTGCTGCGCGGCGTGGTGGGCGGCTTCGGCCTGCCCTGTGAAGACACGGCCAGCAAGACCACCCTGCTGGGGCGGCTGGAAACCTTCCTGCGCCAGTGCGAGCAGGAGGGCAAGCGCGCCCTGCTGGTGGTTGACGAAGCGCAGAACCTGACGCCGAAAGTGGTGGAAGAATTGCGCATGCTGTCCAATTTCCAGACCGACGAAAAATCGCTGCTGCAGACTTTCCTGCTGGGCCAGCCGGAATTCCGCGCCACGCTGCATAGCCCGGGCATGCAGCAATTGCGCCAGCGCGTCATCGCCACCTACCACCTGGGGCCGATGGACAGCGCGGAAAGCCAGGCCTATATCGAGCACCGAATGCGCACCGTCGGCTGGAACGGCAACCCGCGCCTGACGCCGGCCGCCTTCGCCGCCGTGTTCGGCTACACGGGCGGCATCCCGCGCAAGACCAACCATTTGATGGACCGCTTGCTGCTGATGGGCTTCCTGGAAGAGATGCAGGAATTCACCGAGGCCGACGTGGACACGGTGATCCGCGACATCCAGCAGGAATTCCAGCCGCCGCCGGCCGATCCCGCGCCGGCGGCGCCCGCCGCGAACGGGGCGGCGCAGCCGGGCTTCGAACCGGACATGATGTTCGGCGGCCAGTATCCGAGCGTGCTCGACGAGCGCATGATGCGCGTCGAAAAATCCTTGACCTCGGTGCTGTCGATCCTGAAGAAGATCGTGCGCTCGCCGTCTGCCTACAATATCCCCCAGGACAGCAACGAATGAGTCCCTTCCGCATCCTGTGCGTCGTCGGGGCGCGTCCCAACTTCATGAAGATGGCGCCCATCATGGCCGCCTTCGCGCAGCAGCAACCGCAAGTCGAGGCGCTGCTGGTGCATACCGGCCAGCACTATGACGTGGCGATGAACCAGCAGTATTTCGACGCCCTGGGCATCCCCAGCCCCGACATCAACCTGGAAGTCGGTTCCGGCAGCCACGCCCAGCAGACCGCCGACGTGATGAAGCGCTTCGAACCGGCCATGGACGAAGTGCAGCCGGCCGCGGTGCTGGTGGTGGGCGACGTCAATTCCACCATTGCCTGCGCCTTGGTGGCGGCCAAGAAGGGCGTGCCGGTGATCCATGTGGAAGCGGGCTTGCGCAGTTTCGACCGCGCCATGCCGGAAGAAATCAACCGCGTGCTGACCGACCAGTTGTCGGACTTGCTGTTCACCACCGAAGAGAGCGGCGCCGCCAACCTGGCGCGCGAAGGCATCGCGGCCGAACGTGTCCATTTCGTCGGCAACGTGATGATCGATACGCTGCGCGCCAACCTGGCGCGCGCCATCCCGGCCGCGCAGATCGCCGCCGGCGCCGGCCGCCCGGACTTTGCCGCCGGGCCAGGCCAATATGCCGTGCTGACCCTGCACCGTCCATCGAATGTGGACGACAAGGCCGTGCTGCAGGGCTTGCTGGAAACCGCGGCCAGGATCAGCGAGCGCACGCCGGTGATGTTCCCGGTGCACCCGCGCACCCGCGCCACCATCGAGAAATTCGGCCTGAGCCACCTGCTGGACCGGCCGGAAGTGCTGCTGCTGCCGCCGATGGGCTACCACGAGATGCTGGGCCTGATGCAGGATGCGCGCGTGGTGCTGACCGATTCCGGCGGCATCCAGGAAGAAACCACGGCGCTGGGCACCCCTTGCATTACCCTGCGCAACAATACGGAGCGCCCAATCACCGTCGACCAAGGCACCAACACCATTGCCGGCAACGACCCGGCACGCATCCTCGCGGCCTACGAGGCCCTGCTGGCCGGCGCCGGCAACTCGGGCCGCATCCCGCATTACTGGGATGGCCGCGCCGCCGAGCGCATCGCCGCCATCGTGCTGGACTGGCTGAAGGCAAGGGGTTGAACATGGGCGCTGCGCTCCGCAATGCGATGACCATCGACGTGGAAGACTACTTCCAGGTATCGGCCTTCGCGCCGCACATCAGCCGCGACAGCTGGCCGGAGCGCGAATGCAGGGTGGAGGCGAATATCGACCGCATCCTTGCGATCCTCGATGCCGGCAATGCCAAGGGCACCTTCTTTACCCTGGGCTGGATCGCCGAACGCTATCCGGCCATGGTGCGCCGCATCGTGGCCGGCGGTCACGAGCTGGCCAGCCACGGCTACGGCCATTTGCGCGCCTCCGACCAGTCGCGCGAGCAATTCATGGACGATGTTGCCAGCAGCAAGAAGATCCTGGAGGATATCGGCGGCCAGGCGGTGAAGGGTTACCGCGCACCGAGTTTTTCCATCGGCCCCGGCAACCTGTGGGCACTCGACGTGCTGCAGCAGGCCGGCTACCGTTACAGCTCGTCGATCTACCCGATCGCGCACGACCATTACGGCATGCCGGACGCGCCGCGCTTCGCCTTCCACCCGAACGGCGCCGGCGGCTTGCTGGAAGTGCCGATCACCACAGTGCGCATCGGTCAGCGCAACCTGCCGGCCGGCGGCGGCGGCTATTTCCGCCTGCTGCCCTATGCGCTGTCGCGGCACATGATGCGCCGCGTGAACCAGGCGGATGGCCAGCCGGCCATTTTCTATTGCCATCCATGGGAGCTCGATCCGGGCCAGCCGCGTCCGGCGGGGCTGGGCTTGAAGACGCGCTTCCGCCATTACGTGAACCTGGGCCGCATGGAAGCGCGCATCAAGGCCTTGACGCGCGACTTCCAGTGGGACCGCATGGACCACATTTTCCTGGGGCAAGCATGACGTCGATCATCGAAGCGGCAGCCGAGCGCCGCGCCGCGCGGGCCAAGGCGGAAGCCGAGGCGGCGACCGCGCTGGCGGTGGCGGCTGGCAAAGCGGAAAACCAGGGTCAGACCCAAGCGGGGCAGACCCTTGCCGGATCGGCCGTCCCGTCTGACCCCGGTTTGCCGGTTTTAGTCCAGCTCCTGGGCCAAAGCCCCGAAGAACGCGCCCGCTGGGACGCCTTCGTCCAATCCTGCCCGCAAGCCACCTTCTTCCACCGTGCCGGCTGGCAGGCCATCCTTGAGCAGTGCTACGGCAAACAGACCTGGTTCTTCTACGTGGAAGAAGGCGGCGCCATCACCGGCGTACTGCCGCTGGCCATGATGAAGAGCCGCCTGTTCGGCCATTACCTGGCCTCGACCCCGTTCTGCGTCTACGGCGGCGTGGCCGCCACCACCGACACCGCGCGCGACCTGTTGGACAAGGCCGCCGAAGAACTGGCGTCGCACCTGGGCGTCGGCCACCTCGAATACCGCAACTACGCGCCGGCCCACCCCGGCGATCCGAAGTGGCAGGGCAAGGACCTGTACTACACCTTCCGCAAGGCCATCAGCGGCGACGACGAAGAGAACATGAACGCCATCCCGCGCAAGCAGCGCGCGATGGTACGCAAGGGCATCAAGCTCAACCTGGAAGGCGAGGTCGACGACCATGTCGACCGCTTCTTCGCTTGCTACGCGACCAGTGTGCACCGCCTCGGCACCCCGGTATTCCCGAAAAAGTACTTCGCCATGCTGAAGCAAGTCTTCGGCGACGATTGCGAAGTGCGTGTGATCGTGCAGGACGGCCAGCTGGTGGCCGGCGTGCTGAGTTTCTTCTTCCGCGACGAAGTATTGCCGTACTACGGCGGCGGCATGGACATCGCGCGCGACGTGGCCGGCAACGACTTCATGTACTGGAACCTGATGCAAGCCTCGGCCGCGAAAGGTTACCGCATCTTCGACTTCGGCCGCAGCAAGAAAGGCACCGGCGCCTACGACTTCAAGAAGAACTGGGGCTTCACCGCGCAGCCGCTGCCCTACGAATACCAGCTGTTCGCCGCCGACGCCATGCCGGACGTGAACCCGCTGAACCCGAAATACCAGCTGTTCATCAAGCTGTGGAAGGCGATGCCGCAGCCGCTGGCCAACCTGCTCGGCCCGCACATCGTCAAGCATCTGGGGTAAGCCGTGGAAGACCTGCTGCTGCTGGTGCATCGCATCCCTTACCCGCCGAACAAGGGCGACAAGATCCGCTCCTGGCATTTGCTCAAGCACCTGGCGCAGCGCTACCGCGTGCACCTGGCCACCTTCATCGACGACCCCGACGACTGGCAGCATGTGCCGGTGCTGCGGAAGGTCTGTGCCTCCACCCATTTCGCCGCGCTGGCGCCGCGCGCCGCGCGCTTGCGCAGCCTGGGCGCCTTGCTGCGCAACCGGGCACTGTCCTTCGACTATTACCGCAACGCCGGTATGCAAGCCTGGGTCGATGCCACCGTGCAGCGGCATGGCATCGGTCGCGTGGTGGTGTTTTCCTCGCCCATGGCGCAATACGCGGAAGCCTTGCCGCAGGCGCGCCGGGTGATCGATTTCGTCGATGTCGACTCCGACAAATGGCGCCAGTATGCGCAGCGCAAAGCCTGGCCGGCCAGCATGGTGTTCGGCTACGAGGCGGACCGCCTGCTGCGCTACGAGCGTAAGGTGGCCGCCAGCTTCGACGCTTCGCTGTTCGTGTCGGCGCCCGAGGCGGAACTGTTCCGCAGCCTGGCGCCGGAAAGCGCTGCCCGTATCGGTTCATTCAGCAATGGCGTCGACACCGCCTACTTCGCGCCGGGCAGTTATGCCAACCCTTATGCGGAGGGGGAAAAAGCGCTGGTGTTCTGCGGCGCCATGGATTACTGGCCCAATATCGACGCCGTGCAATGGTTCTCGGCCGAGGTCCTGCCGGCGCTGCGCGCGCGCGACCCCGCGCTGCGCCTGGTGATCGTCGGCGCCCGCCCGGCGCCGCAGGTGCAAGCGCTGGCGGCGCAGCCCGGCATCACCGTGACCGGCACCGTGCCCGACGTGCGCCCCTATGTGGCGCATGCCGCGCTGTCGGTCGCGCCACTGCGGGTGGCGCGCGGCATCCAGAACAAGGTGCTGGAAGCCATGGCCATGGCCAAGGCTGTGCTGGTCAGCCCGCAAGCGCTGGAAGGCATCGATGCCGAAGTGGGGCGTGAGCTGTTGCTGGCGCAGGAAGCGCCGCAGTGGATCGCCGCCGCCGCCGCCGCGCTGGCCGGCCCGCCCGCCGCGCTCGACGCCGTCGGCCGTGCCGCGCGGGCGCGGGTGGAAGCGGCCTACAGCTGGGACGCGCGGCTGGCGCCGCTGGACCGCATGATCGAAACGCCGGCCGCGCACGATAGCGCTGCCGCCAACCCTGTCTGGAACCCAGCATGAATACCGTGCCCCATCCCGAGCACCCCGCCGCCGCGCCGCAGCCCGCTGGCCAGGGCGGGGCCAGCCGCCACGCGCTGCTGGTCGCGCTGGTGATGCTGCTGCCCTTGCTGCTGTATTTCGGCACGGCGCGCTCGCTGGTGGACATCTGGCGCCGTTCGGACACGTTCGCCCACGGCTTCGTCATCCTGCCGATCTCGCTGTGGCTGGTCTGGCGCCAGCGCGCCGTGCTACGCACGCTGCCGCTGCAGCCGTTCTGGCCCGCGCTGCTGGCGCTGGCCGCCTGCGGCGCGGCCTGGCTGCTGGCCGGGCTGGCCGGTGTCGGCATCGTGCGCCAGTATGCGCTGGCGGCCATGCTGCCGCTGACCGTGCTGGCCATCCTTGGCCGCCGCATCACCCAGGCCCTGCTGTTCCCGCTCGGCTTCATCCTGTTCGCCGTGCCGGTCGGGGAGGGCTTGATCCCGCCGCTGATCGACCTCACCGCCAACTTCACCATCGATGCGCTGCGCCTGAGCGGCATCCCGGTGCTGCGCGACGGGAACAACTTCTCCATCCCGAGCGGCAACTGGTCGGTGGTGGAAGCGTGCAGCGGCTTGCGTTACCTGGTGTCGTCGGTCACCCTGGGCTGCCTGTTCGCCTACCTGAGTTACCGTTCCCCCTGGCGCCGCGGCTTGTTCGTGCTGGCCTCGGTGCTGGTGCCGCTGGCGGCCAATGGGGTGCGCGCCTACATGATCGTGATGATGGGCCATCTGAGCGGCATGACGCTGGCGGTCGGCGTCGACCACCTGATTTACGGCTGGGTCTTTTTCGGCATCGTGATGCTGCTGCTGTTCTGGATTGGCAGCTTCTGGCGCGAAGACCTGGATGAGGCCGCGCCCGCCGCCGCCGCCGGGCCTGTCCCGGCGCTGCCGCGGCGCCGCCTGCAGGGCGCCGCCGTGGCCGTACTGGCCGTGCTCGGCCTGTGGCCCGCCGTGGCGGCGCAGCTGGCATCCGGCAGCGGCGCGCCGATGCCGGCACCCGCGCCCATCGTGCTGGCGGCGCCGGCGGCGCCAGCCTTCACCGACTGGCAACCCGATTTCGCCCCGGCCAGCGCCGCGCTGCGCCAATTCCACGCCGGCCGCCAGCCGGTCGGGGTCACCGTCCTGTACTACGGCGATGAAGCGGGCGGCAACAAGCTGGTCAGCTCGACCAACCGCTTTGGCCAGGACCGCACGGCCTTCCGTGAAAACGGCGTGGCCAGCCGCCAGGAGCCAGTGGCCGGCGCCCCCCTGGCGGTGCGCGAAGCCTTGCTGGGCGTGCCGGGCCGCCGCTTGCTGGTGTGGCAGTGGTATGTGGTCGGCGGCAAGATGACCAATAGCAACTATGTTGGTAAATTGTTACAAGCTAAGGAAAAAATGCTCACTGGCAGCGGGGATGGCGCCGCCGTGATGGTATTCTGCGCCTACGAGGAAGACCCAGCCGTAGCGCGCGCCGTGCTGCGCGACTTCCTGAACACCAACCTGGCACCGCTGCAGGCGGCCGTGGCCAGCAAGAGCCATTCCCAGCCATGAATGACATCCCCCTGATTGTCCACCTGACCTATGCCCTCGATTTCGGCGGCATGGAAAACCTGATGGTGGAGCGCATCAACCGCATGCCGGCCGAGCGCTACCGCCACGCCATCGTCTGCCTGACGCGCTACAACCCGGCCTTTGCCCAGCGCATCAGCAAGCCCGGCGTGGCCTTGTATGCGCTGGACAAGCAAGCCGGGCTGTCGCTGGCCACCCATGGCGCGCTGTGGAAGCTGCTGCGCCGGCTGCAACCGACCGTGCTGCACAGCTATAACCTGTCGGCCATCGAGTATGCGCCGGCCGCGCTGCTGGCCGGGGTGCCGGTACGCGTCAACGGCCACCACGGGCGCGACCACACCGACCCGCACGGCACCAACCGCAAGCACAATCTCCTGCGCCGCCTGATGCTGCCGTTCTACGACGTGTGCTACGCCAATTCGGCCGCCATGGAGCAGTGGAACCGCGAGGTGATCGGGGTGCCGGCCGCCAAAAGCCGCATGTTGGCCAACGGCATCGACGCCGAGCGCTTCCGTGTGCGCGGCGAAGACGAGGCGCGGCCCTTTTTCCAGGGCGGCGAAATCGTGATCGGCACCGTGGGCCGGGTGCAGGACGTGAAGGACCACGCCACCCTGGTCGACGCCTTCCTGCTGCTGCGCCAGCAATTGCCGCAGCAGCGCGAGCGGCTGCGCCTGGCCATCGTCGGCGACGGCCCGCTGCTGCAGAAGCTGCGCGACAAGGTGGCCGCCGCGGGCGCGGCCGACGCGGTATGGCTGCCGGGCGCGCGCAACGACGTGCCGGACATCCTGCGCAGCCTCGACGTGTTTGCCATGTCCTCGATCGCCGAAGGGACCCCGGGCTCCGCGCTGGAAGCCATGGCCAGCGGCCTGCCGGTGGTCGGCACGCGCGTGGGCGGCATCCCGGAAGTCATCGACAACGGCGTCACCGGCCAGCTGGTGCCGCCATCGAACGCGGCGGCCATGGCGGCCGCGCTGAAACACTATGTGGAGGCGCCCGGCCTGGCGCGCCGCCACGGCCAGGCTGGCCGTGAACGGGTGCTGCGCAGGTACAGCATGCCGGCCATGGTGGCCGCCTACCAGGACATGTACGATGTCCTGTGCGATCGCAAGCTCAAGACCAGAAGGGCAGTACCATCATGTGCGGAATAACCGGGATCATGGATGCGCGCGGCGGGCGCGCGGTGGACGAGGCGCTGCTGCGCCGCATGAACGACACCCAGCACCATCGCGGGCCTGACGAGGGCGACACGTATATCGAGCCGGGCGTGGGCTTCGGCCACCGCCGGCTGTCGGTGATCGACATCGCCATGGGCCAGCAGCCGCTGGGCAACGAAGACGGCAGCGTCATGGTCTGCTACAACGGCGAGATCTACAACTACCGCGAACTGACGGCGCAGCTGAAAGAGCTCGGCCACACCTTCAAGACCAAGAGCGACACCGAAGTGATCGTGCACGCCTGGGAACAATGGGGCGAGGATTGCGTGCACCATTTCCGCGGCATGTTCGCCATCGGCCTGTGGGACCGCAACAAGCAGGTGATGTTCCTGGCGCGCGACCGCCTGGGCGTCAAGCCGCTGTACTACGCCATGACGCCGGACGGCTGGTTCGCCTTCAGTTCCGAGCTGAAGGCCCTGCGCATGCACCCCTCGCTGCCGCGCGGGATCGACCCGCGCGCGGTGGAAGACTATTTCGCCTACGGCTATGTGCCTGAGCCCAAGACCATCTACCAGGGCGCGCTCAAACTGTCGCCCGGCTTCCGTCTGACCCAAAAAGTAGGCGCGCCGCTGGCCGAGCCGGAACAGTTCTGGGACGTGCCGTTCAAGCTGCACCAGAAGATGACGGAAAGCGACGCCCAGGGCGAGCTGGTCGAGCGCCTGCGCGAGGCGGTCAAGATCCGCCTGGTGGCGGAAGTGCCGCTGGGCGCCTTCCTGTCCGGCGGCGTCGATTCGTCCGCCGTGGTGGCCATGATGGCCGGCCTGGGCGACGGCCCGGTGCACACCTGCTCCATCGCCTTCCAGGACAAGGCCTTCGACGAATCGGCATACGCGCAAAAGGTGGCGCAGCAATACAAGACCGACCACTTCGTGGAAACCGTCGACACCGACGACTACGGCTTGCTCGACACCCTGGCCGGCCTGTACGACGAGCCTTACGCCGACAGCTCGGCGATCCCGACCTACCGCGTGTGCCAGCTGGCGCGCAAACGCGTCACGGTGGCGCTGTCGGGCGATGGCGGCGACGAGAACCTGGCCGGTTACCGCCGCTACCGCTACGCGATGGCGGAGGAAAGCGTGCGTGGCCGCATCCCGCTCGGCTTGCGCAAGCCGGTCTTCGGCACCCTGGGCCGGCTGTACCCGAAGGCCGACTGGGCGCCGCGCGTGTTCCGCGCCAAGACCACCTTCGAAGCCCTGTCGCGCGACCTGGTGGAAGGCTATTTCCACGGCGTGTCGATCATGACCGATGCCATGCGCCAGCAACTGTTCTCGGACAGGTTCCGCCAGCAGCTGCAAGGCTACCGCGCCATCGACGTGATGCGCGGCCATGCGGCCAAGTCGCCGACCGACGACCCGCTGTCGATGATCCAGTACCTGGACATGAAGACTTACCTGCCGGGCGACATCCTGACCAAGGTGGACCGCGCCTCGATGGCGCATGCGCTGGAAGTGCGGGTGCCGCTGCTGGACCACAAGCTGGTGGAATGGATGTCCGGCCTGCCGCCGGACATGAAGCTGAAGGGCAGCGAAGGCAAGTACATCTTCAAGAAGGCGATGGAAAAGTACCTGCCGGAAGACATCCTGTACCGCAAGAAGCAGGGCTTCGCCGTGCCGCTGGCCGCCTGGTTCCGCGGCCCCTTGCGCGAGCGCGTGCAGCAAGCCTTGCTGGGCCCGAACCTGGCCGCCACCGGCATCTTCAACCAGGACTTCCTGCGCCAGATGGTGGAACAGCACCTGTCGGGCCGGCGCGACTACAGCGCCCCGATCTGGACCGTGCTGATGTTCGAAGCCTTCCTGCGCAAGGAAATGCAGGCATGAGCATCCGCATCCTCCATGTGCTGGACCACTCGATCCCGCTGCACAGCGGCTATACCTTCCGCACCCGCTCCATCCTGCGCGAACAGCGCGCGCTGGGCTGGCAAACCTTCCACATCACCAGCCCGAAGCAGGGCAAGGGGGGCGCGCTGCGCGAAACCGTGGATGGCCTGGAATTCTTCCGCACGCCTCCCGCCGGCGGCATCTTCGCCGGCTTGCCGGTGCTGAACCAGGTGGCGGTGATCGACGCGCTGGCGGCGCGCCTGCTGGAAGTGGCACAGGAAGTGAAGCCCGACGTGCTGCACGCCCATTCGCCGGCCCTGAATGCGGTGGCGGCGCTGCGTGTCGGCCGCAAGCTGGGCATTCCGGTGGTGTACGAGATCCGCGCCTTCTGGGAAGACGCGGCGGTCGACCATGGCACCAGCAAGGAATGGGGCCTGCGCTACCGCATGACGCGGGCGCTCGAGACCTGGGCCCTGCAGCGGGTCAATTTCGCCACCACCATCTGCGAAGGCTTGCGCGCCGAGATCGCCAGCACGCGCGGCATCCCGGCCAGCAAGATCGAAGTGATCCCGAACGCGGTCGACATCGCCGACTTTTCCGTGGGCGGCCAGGCCGACCCGCAACTGGCGGCACGCCTGGGGCTGGACGGCAAGACGGTGCTGGGCTTCATCGGTTCCTTCTACGCCTATGAAGGGCTGGACTTGCTGCTCGATGCCGTGCCGGCCATGCTGGCGCGCCGTCCCGACCTGCGCGTGCTGCTGGTGGGCGGCGGGCCGCAGGACCAGGCCTTGCGCGCCCAGGCCGAGCGCCTGGGCATTGCCGGCCAGGTGGTGTTCACCGGCCGCGTGCCGCACGGCGAAGTGCAGCGCTATTACGACCTGGTCGACGTGCTGTGCTACCCGCGCCACAAGATGCGCCTGACCGACCTGGTCACCCCGCTCAAGCCGCTGGAAGCGATGGCCCAGGGCCGCCTGATGGCGGCCTCCGACGTGGGCGGCCACCAGGAACTGATCGAGGATGGCCGCACCGGCGTGCTGTTTGCCGCCGGCGATGCGCAGGCGCTGGCGCACAAGGTGCTGGCGCTGCTCGACGCGCCGCAACAATGGCCGGCATTGCGCCAGCAGGGCCGCCGCTTCGTGGAAACGGAGCGCAACTGGGCCGCCAGCGTGGCGCGCTACCGCCGCGTCTACGGCAGCGTGCTGGGCGCCGGCGCCGCGCGCGACGCGCTGGCGGCGTGAGGCTGGCGGAATGAGGGACGGGAACATGGACGGCCACGCACAGGGCGGCTTGCTGCAGCACGGCTTGCGGGTCGGCCTGGTGGGACCGCTGCCGCCGCCATCGGGCGGCATGGCCAACCAGACCTTGCAGCTGGCGTCGCTGTTGCGCAGCGACGGCGTGGAAGTGGAAACCATCCAGGTCAACGCCCCTTACCGCCCGGCCTGGGCCGCCCGCCTGAAAGGCGTACGCGCCCTGTTCCGCATGCTGCCCTACCTGGCCAGCCTGTGGGCGGCGGCCGGCCGCGTGCACGTATTCCATGTGATGGCCAATTCCGGCTGGTCCTGGCACCTGTTCGCGGCGCCCGCCATCTGGATCGCGCGCCTGCGCGGCAAACCGGTCGTGATCAATTACCGGGGCGGTGAAGCCGATGCCTTCCTGGCGCGCTCGCGCCGCGCCGTGGGAGCCAGCCTGGCGCGCGCCGACGCCCTGATCGTGCCGTCCGGCTTCCTGGAAGCGGTGTTCGGCAAATACGGCTTCGCGGCGCGCGTGGTACCGAACATCATCAACCTGGACCGTTTCAACCACGCCCCGGCAGCGGCAGGCGCCGGCCCGCGCCTGCTGGTGGCGCGCAACCTGGAACCGATTTACGACAACGCCACGGCGCTGCGCGCCTTTGCCATCGTGCGCGCGGCCCAGCCGCAAGCCACGCTGGTGGTGGCGGGCTCCGGCCCGCAGCGCGCCGAACTGGAAGCGCTGGCGGCGCAACTGGGCGTGGCCGACGGCGTGACCTTTACAGGCCGCGTCGACAACCATGCCATGGCGCAGCTGTACCGCAATGCCGACATCATGCTCAATTGCAGCCTGGTCGACAATATGCCCAATTCGGTGCTGGAATCGCTGGCCTGCGGGGTGCCGGTGATCAGCACCAACGTGGGCGGCGTGCCCTACCTGGTGGAAGATGGCCGCACCGCGCTGCTGGTGCCGGCCGCGGCGCCGGAACAGATGGCGCAAGCCATCCTGCGCCTGTGCGCCCAGCCGGACCTGGCCGCCAGCCTGCGCGAAGCCGGTTTGCGCCAGGTGCAGCAGTACACCTGGCACAATGTGCGCCCGCGCCTCCTGGACGTCTATCGCAGCGTAATGAACCCGACATGATGTATACCGCCCTCGTCTCGAATGTGATCTTCCCGCTGCAAGAGCGCTTCAAGCAGCACCGCAGCGTGGCCGTGCGCCGCCAGCTGGAGCAGTCGCAGTACTGGCCCGAAGCACGCCTGCGCGAACTGCAGCTGGAACGCCTGCGCCGCCTGCTGCAGCGGGCGCAGGCCAAGGTGCCGCATTACCGCGACCTGTTCCGCGAACTGGATTTCGACCCGGCGCGCGACCTGCAATCGCTGGACGACCTGCGCCGCCTGCCGCTGACCGAGAAGGCCACCATCCGCCAGGCCGGCGAACGCATGAAGGCCGAGGACGCGGTGGGCCTGGCCCGCTTCAATACCGGCGGCTCCAGCGGTGAACCGCTGATCTTCTTCATCGGCAAGGAGCGCGTCAGCCATGACGTGGCGGCCAAGTGGCGCGCCACGCGCTGGTGGGGCGTCGACATCGGCGACCCGGAAATCGTGGTGTGGGGCTCGCCCATCGAACTCGGTGCGCAGGACCGCATGCGCGCCTGGCGCGACCGCATCATGCGCACCCGCCTGCTGCCGGCTTTTGAAATGTCGGCGCCCAAGCTCGATGGCTTCGTGGCAGCCATCCGCGACCGCCGCCCGCGCATGCTGTTCGGCTATCCGTCGGCGCTGTCGCATATCGCGCGCCACGCGCGCGGCAAGGGCCAGCGCATGGACGACCTGGGCGTGAAAGTGGCGTTTGTGACCTCCGAGCGCCTGTACGATGAGCAGCGGCAGCAGATCGAAGGCGCGTTCGGCTGCCCAGTGGCCAACGGCTACGGCGGCCGCGACGCCGGCTTCATCGCCCACCAGTGCCCCGAAGGCGGCATGCACATCACGGCCGAGGACATCATCGTCGAAATCATCGGCGCCGACGGCCAGCCGGTGCCGCGCGGCACCTCTGGCGAAATCGTGGTGACCCACCTGGCCACCGGCGACTTCCCCTTCATCCGCTACCGCACCGGCGACGTCGGCGTGCTGGACACCGAGCCTTGCCGCTGCGGCCGCGGCTTGCCGCTGCTGAAGGAAATCCAGGGCCGCAGCACCGACTTCCTGGTGGCGCAGGACGGCACCGTGATGCACGGCCTGGCCCTGATCTATATCCTGCGCGATCTGCCGCAGGTGAAGGCGTTCAAGATCGTGCAGGAAAGCCTGGAGCAAACCCGCGTGCAAGTGGTGCTGGACGCGCCGCTCGAGGCCGCCCTGCGCGAACGTATCGTGGCCGGCTTCCGCGCCCGCCTGGGTGGCGGCGTGGCGGTCGAGGTCGAACAAGTGGACGCCATTGCGCCGGAAAAGTCCGGCAAGTTCCGCTATGTGGTCAGCAAGGTGGCGTCAGCATGAGGGATTTGTTCGTTACCATTGTGGTGTTCGGGGCGCTGCCCTACCTGTTCCGCAACCCGAACTTCGGGGTCGTGATGTGGATCTGGATCAGCGTGATGAATCCGCACACCCAAGGCTGGGGCTTCGCCCGCAGCTTCCCGTTCGCGGCCATCATCGCCTGCGTCACCATGCTCGCCATGCTGGCCCACAAGGACCGCTTCCGCCTGCCGATGACGCCCGTCATCGTGACCTTCATCGTGTTCGTGGTCTGGATGTCGCTCGGTACGCTGTTCTCGATCCATCCTGAAACCGTCGGCCCGCAGTGGAACAAGGTGCTCAAGATCATGGGCATGACGCTGATCGTGCAAATGCTGCTCACCGAGCCGAAGCACATCAAATGGCTGTTGTGGGCGGTGGTGGTATCGCTCGGCTACTACGGCGTGAAGGGCGGCATTTTCACGCTGCGCAGCGGCGGCCAGTACAAGGTATGGGGCCCGGTCGGCACCTTCATCGACGGCAATAACGAAATGGCGCTGGCGCTGGTGATGGTGATCCCGCTGATGTACTACCTGATGACGCAGATCCGCCAGAAGTGGGGGCGCATTGCGATGGCGGGCTCGATGGGGCTGTGCGCGATCGCGTCGCTGGGGTCGTATTCGCGCGGCGCCGCGCTGGCCATGGCGGGCATGCTGGCCTTCCTCTGGCTCAAGAGCCGCCACAAGATCAAGCTCGGCCTGGTGCTGCTGGTCCTGTCGCCGCTGGCGCTGATCTTCATGCCGGAGCAGTGGCATGCCCGCATCGACACCATCAATACGTACGAGCAGGATGCCTCGGCCATGGGCCGCATCAACGCCTGGTGGATGGCCTTCAACCTGGCCAACGACCGTCCCTTCTTCGGCGGCGGGTTCGACATCTACGACCGCTTCGTGTTCGGCCGTTACGCGCCGGTACCGGACGACGTGCACGCGGCGCACTCGATCTACTTCCAGGTGCTGGGCGAACATGGCTGGGTCGGCTTCGGCATCTATATGTTGCTGGGCTGGCTCACCTGGCGCGATGGCAGTGCGGTGATCCGGCTGACGCGCGACCTGCCGCACATGCAATGGGCGACCGAAATGGTGCGCATGATCCAGGTTTCGCTGATGGGCTTCTTTGTCGGCGGCGCCTTCCTCAGCCTGGCCTATTTCGACGTGCCGTATTATCTGATGTGCGCCATGGTGGCGATCCGGCTGATGGTGGAAAAACAATTGAAGGAGCGCAGCCAGGCTGCGCTGCCAGCGGAAAGGAGTGAGCATGCCGTGGTTTGATGCAATCGAGCGGGGCATGCTGCGCTGGCTCTCGCCTGGCGGGGCGCGCGGCCTGTCGATCCTGATTTACCACCGCGTGCTGCCGGCGGCCGACCCGCTGTTTCCGGATGCGCTGGAGCGCGACGGCTTTGCGGCCCAGCTGGCGCTGCTCAAGGAGCGCTTCCACGTCTTGCCCCTGCTGGAGGCGGTGCGCCTGGCGCGCGCCGGGCGTTTGCCGCCGCGCGCGGCCTGCATCACGTTCGACGACGGCTATGCCGACAATGCCGAGGTGGCGCTGCCCCTGCTGCAGCAGACCGGCTTGCACGCCACCTTCTTCATCGCCACCGGCTTCCTGAACGGTGGCCGCATGTGGAACGACACCATCATCGAAACCGTGCGCCGCGCCCCGCACGCGGTGCTCGATGCGCGTCCACTGGGCCTGGGCAGCCATCCGCTCGGTACCATGGCGCAGCGGCGGCAGGCGCTGGAATCGCTGATCGGACAATTGAAATACCAGCCGATGGCGCAGCGCCAGGTGGCGGTCGACCAGTTGGCCGAACTGGCCGGCGTGCCGCTGCCCACCGACCTGATGATGAACGACGCCCAGGTACGCCAGCTGCACGCGGCCGGCATGGGGATCGGCGGCCACACGGTCAACCATCCCATCCTGGCGCGCTTGCCCGCCGAGGAGGCGCGCCGCGAAATCGCGGACGGCAAGCAGGCGCTGGAACGGTTGCTGGGCGCGCCGGTCGAATTGTTTGCTTACCCGAATGGCAAACCGGACGAGGATTACCGTGCCGAACACGTGGCCATGGTGCAGGAATTGGGCTTCGAGGCGGCGGTGTCGACCGCCTGGGGCGCCAGCCGCGCGCCGGACTTTTTCCAGCTGCCGCGCTTTACGCCCTGGGACCGCCATCCGCGCCGCTTCACGCTGCGCCTGGCACGCAACCTGCGCCAGCAAGCAGCCCTGGCTGCCTAAGGGGCGTCGCCGGGCTTGCGCAAGCGCGACAGCAGCGCGGCGGTCTGTTCATTGAGCGGCAAGCCATGGCGCCGCAGCAGCTGCACGTGCAGCACCAGGTTTTCCAGCACCAGCTTGGCGGCCACGGCCAGCAAGGTCAGGCGCCGGTCCTCCTCGCTGAAGCTTTCCATGGCGTCGGCCATCTCGCACAGATGGTTGGCGACCAGCTGGCGCAATGCCTGTTCATCGAAGGGCAGGTCGGCGAAATCGATCGGGTCTTCCTGCTCCACCTCATGCATCAACAGCTCGAGTTCCTGCGGGGTGATGCCCATGTGTGGCTCCGGTTATGCACACCGGTCCATTGTAGGCTAAAGCGCGCTAGAATGGCCTTCCCATGGCCCAGATCATCTTCACCCAGCAGCTGGCGCGTTTCCTGCCGGTCCCGACCCTGGAAACCGGGGCGGCAACCTTGCGCGCCGCGCTGGATGGGGCCTTTGCCGCAAATCCGCGCCTGGGGGCTTACGTCCTGGATGAACAGGGCCGCCTGCGCGCCAACGTCGTAGTGTTCATCGATGGCAAGCGCAGCGACCTCGACGAGCCGTTGCGTGCCGATTCGAAAGTCTATGTGTTGCAAGCCTTATCGGGAGGATGACATGGCAGACCGCGCTTTCCTTGCCACGCGCAAGGGCCTGTTTGAGCTGGCGTACCGCAATGGCGAATGGACGCTGGAAGAGGGCAAATCCTTCTTCGGCGATCCGGTATCGATGGTGCTGCACGATGGGCGCGATGGCGCCACCTATGCCTGCCTGAACCTCGGGCATTTCGGCGCCAAGCTGCACCGGCGCGACGCCGGCAGCGACACCTGGCAGGAAATTGCCGTGCCCACCTATCCACCCAAGCCGGAAGACAGCGCCGACAAAGTGGACTGGAGCCTGAAGCAAATCTGGTCGCTGGAAGCGGGCGGCCCCGACCAGCCCGGCGTGCTGTGGGCCGGCACCCTGCCCGGCGGCCTGTTCCGCTCGGACGACCGCGGCGACAGCTGGCGGCTGGTGGAGTCACTATGGAATCTCCCGGAGCGCAGCCAATGGTTCGGCGGCGGCTACGACGTGCCGGGCATCCACAGCATTTGCGTCGACCCGCGCGACAGCAAGTCGGTGCTGGTCGGGGTTTCCTGCGGCGGCGCCTGGCTCACGGGAGATGGCGGCGCCAGCTGGGAATTGCGCACCAAGGGCATGGCGGCACGCTACATGCCGCCCGAGATGCAGGAGGCCGGCGCGGTGCAGGATCCGCACCGTATCGTACGCTGCGCCGGCGACCCCAATGTGCTGTGGTGCCAGCACCATAACGGGATCTGGCTGTCGCGCACCAATGGCGAGGTGTGGGAAGAAATCACGGCGCCCTTGTCGAGCTTTGGCTTTGCCGTGGCCGTGCACCCGCGCGACGGACGTACCGCATGGTTCGTGCCGGCGGTGGCCGACCAGCAGCGGGTGCCGGTGGACGCGGCGCTGGCGGTCAACCGCACTGCGGATGGCGGCGCCAGCTTCAGTACCCTGCGCGGCGGCCTGCCGCAGGAACACTGTTACGACCTGGTGTACCGCCATGGCCTGGCAGTGGCCGACGATGGTAAGACGCTGCTGATGGCGTCCACCACCGGCGGCGCCTGGCTGTCCACCAATGGCGGCGAGCATTGGCAAACCATTTCCACCACCTTGCCGCCGGTGTACGCCGTGCGTTTCAATTAGTTGGCGTAATACGCCAGAAACATCTCGACGGTGGCGGTGATGACCGCCTCCTGTTCCTCCGGCGTCAGCGGCGCTTTGCCCATGGCCACTTGCGGCCATAGCGCGAACGCCTTCAACTGACCCTGCAGCATGTGCGACATGAAGGCCGCGTCGCCGGCCTTCAGCACCTTGTCCTCCTGCGCCGCGCGCAGAAAGCTCGCCACCCCTTCTTCCTTCTTGCCCAGGCGCGACACCATTTCGCCGGCGCGCTGCGGCGCGTGGATCGCCTCCGCGATCGCAACACGCACCAGGTCGAGGAAATAGCCGTCGCGCAGCATCGCCATCTTTTGCCGCATCAGTTCCAGCAGCTGCGGTTTGAGCGGCTTGCCTTGCTGGTAAATGATGGCATTCAGCGCCGCACTGCATTCCCACAACTCTTGCAGGATGTGCTCGAACAAGTCGTCCTTGCTCGGGAAATGGTTGTACACCGTGCGCTTGGAGACGCCGGCGGCGGCCGCGATGCGGTCCATGCTGGTGGCTTCGAAACCGCGGGCACGGAATTCGGCAATGGCGGCCGTAGTGATGGCGGCGCGCTTGCGGTCGGTGAGTTTGTCGGATGGGTTCATGCAGAATATTTTACACCGGGTAGTTTACTTTTCTCAAAACTGAAACTACACTGTGTAGTGTAATTCCACGGGGTAACGATGAAACGAACCCTTTTGATTGGAGCGCTCCTGACCATGGCCTGCCTCGCCTACGCCGCCGCCGACCGCCGTCCCGACTACCAGAATGAAGCCCCCCGCCAGCAGCCGGGCTTGCTCAAGACGCTGAAGATTTTCTGGGACTTCGCCTTCAACAAGCCGGCCCATACCGTGCCTGCCCACGAGTTTCCGGTGCGAGTACTCACTCTCGACCAATTGCTGGCTGCACCGGACCATACCCTGTATCGCCTGGGCCACTCGACCATCCTGATGAAGCTCAATGGCGAATTCTGGCTGACCGACCCGGTGTTCTCGAAACGCGCTTCGCCGGTACAGTGGGCGGGGCCGGCGCGCTTCCACGCGCCGCCGATCAGCATTGCCGAACTGCCCCCGATCAAGGGCGTGATCCTGTCGCACAACCACTACGACCACCTCGATTACGCGGCCATCCTGGCACTGTCGGCCAAGACGGAATACTTCCTGGCACCGTTGGGCGTAGGCGACACCCTGGTCGAGTGGGGCGTGCCGGCCGCCAAGGTGCAGCAACTGTCCTGGTGGCAATCGGCCAGCGCCGGCAGCCTGCAGCTGACCGCTACACCGGCCCAGCACTTTTCCGGCCGCGGCCTGTTCGACAGCAACAAGACGCTGTGGGCCTCGTGGGTGATCGACAGCGGCGGCGCGCGCATCTTCTTCTCCGGCGACACGGGCTACTTCAAGGGTTTCAGGGAAATCGGCAACAAGTTCGGTCCCTTCGACCTCACTTTGATGGAAACCGGGGCCTACGACCCGCAGTGGCCGGACATCCATATGCAGCCGAGGGAAACCATGCAAGCCCACATCGACTTGCGCGGCAAAGTCATGCTGCCCATCCATAACGGCACCTTCGACCTGGCGATGCATCGCTGGGACGACCCGTTCGAGCAGATCACCGCGCTGGCGGCGGCGCGCCGCCAAGCGCTGGCCACGCCGATCATCGGCGCCCCCTTGTCCATTGCCGCCCCGCAGCCTACAGGCGCCTGGTGGCGCCCTTCCGAAGGAGAAAACCATGTACCCGTACCAGCGATTCCTCGGGATGTGGCGACGCCCTGAAGGCGGCCAGCCGCCGGGACCACAAGCGCCACAGACGCCGCCTGCCCGCACATGGCCGCCGCATGAGTTGGAAGATGGCGCGGGCCAGCGCGCAGTTCCGGCTGGCAGCAAAGGGCGGCAACGCCAGGGCGCGCCGGGCACCGCCGCGGTTGGCTAAGCCGGCGACGGCACAGCAAGGCAGCTGGTCCCGGCGGCGCCGGCGGTGATCCGCCGAACGCGGCAGTGGCATGCTACAGTAAGCAAAACATTTATTTCCTGCCAACTGCCCATGCACCCACTGGAAACCCCGCTGGCCTTGCTGGCCAGCCTCGCCTGCCTGCCGGCCCATGCGGATGGGGTCGGCCGGGCCGACCAGTCGGCACAGCAGCAGATCGCCGTTGACCTGAAATCCTGCGCCAAGCCGGTCTGGCCGCAAGATGCCCTGCGCCGCGAGCAGCAGGGAACGGTGACCCTGGCCTACCTGATCGGCCTCGATGGCCGCGTGCAGGAATCCAGGATCGAGAAGTCGAGCGGCTACCCGCTGCTGGACCTGGCGGCCCAGGACGGTATCGCCAAGTGCAAATTCAGTCCGCCCAGCAGCGTTGGCCGTAGCGAGCCCACCTGGACCAGGATGCAATACGTCTGGTCGCTGCGAGACAGCAAAACGCCGGAAGAGCAGCAAGCCGAGTGGGAGCGCGACCTGGTCCTGGCGGAACAAGGCGACGCCGCTGCCAAGCTCCGCTTGAGCGGCGGCTACATGCGTGGCCGGCCAGGCGTGGAGCGCAACCGCGAGATGGCCGTGCGCCTGCTGCGCGAAGCGGCGGAACTCGGCAACCCCAAGGCGCAGGAAACCCTGGGTTTCATGCTGCTCATGGGGAAGGAAGTCGGGCGCAATCCCGACGAAGCCCGGATGTGGCTGGAAAAAGCGGCCACCCAGGGTGCGGTTGGCGCGCAATCCGGCCTTGGCGCCATGTTGCTGACTGGCCGCGAAGGGCCGCAGGACAAGGCACGCGGCCGCGAATGGCTGGAAAAGGCGGCAGCGAACGGCAATCTCATGGCGAAAAGCATGCTCGGCAGCTGGCTGATCAGCGAAGGCGGGGAGCCGGAACAAGGGTTCGTGCTGCTGGAAGAAGCGGCCGGGCAGCACGAACGGGTGGCGCAATTAAAGCTGGCGGAACTGCTGGAAAAAGGGGAATTGCGCCCGCAGGACAAGCCGCGCGCAATCGAGCTGTACCGGCGTGCCGCCGCTGCCGGCCTGGCGCCAGCCCAGCGTGCGCTGGCGCGCTTGACCGCCGAGGCCGCGCGCTGATCAGGCTTCGACGTTGATCAAGCGGCCAATGGCCTGGCCCAGGGTGTTGAGGGTGGGCGGCTTCGGCAATACATCCGAAGGGATGCGCTGTTCGATGGCGCGGTCGAGACGGGGCGTGGTGGGAGCCGGCGTGGCCGCCGCTTCGGCGCGCTGGCTGGCGAGCTGGGTGCGGGACAGTTCCTGCTTGTCGCGTTCCAGCAGCGCGCGGCTCTCGTCGAGCCGGCCCTCATCCTGCGCCACACGATCGCGGTCCTGCTGAACCTTACGTTCCGCGGAGACCACGGCCGACTGCAGGGAATGGATGGAGTTCAGCGAGACCACGTTTCTACCCTTGGAAGCAACCTTTCACTCAGGCACCGATCTTAGCTTAGGCCAAATCCTGCGCGAATGCCAGAGCTAAAAAAAGGGCGCCGCAGCCTTGGAAAATCCTGCGACGCCCGGAGGGGAACTGCTAGGGAGATACAACGTTAAGCGTTAGAAGCGGTAAGCCAGCGACAGCTCCCAGCTGCGGCCAAACAATGGGCGGGCGTTGATCGGGCCGCTGCCGCCGGTGGTCAGGCGGGAATTGCCCTCGGTCAGGCCCAGTTCGTTCGAGACGTTGTTGGCGCTCAAGCGGATTTCGATCTTGTCGCCGATGGTGTACAGCGCGCCCAGATCCACCGTCTTGTACGAAGGCAGGTATTGCAGGTTGGCCTGGTCGGCCCAGCGGTCGCCCACGTAAGTGTAGGTGCCGTACAGCTTGAGCGACTGGTCGTCGCCGACCGGAATGCGGTAAGTCGGCGTGAAACGGTACTGCAGCTTCGGCTGGCGCTGCACCTTCTTGCCCGCGGTGGCTGGGTTGTCCTTGTACTTGGAATCCTGCCAGTTGCCGGACAGGCTCAGCGACAAGTCGCGGATCGGACGCACCGCCAGTTCCACTTCCACGCCATCGCCCTTGGAGCCGGACACCGAATTCAGGATGGTGCCGTTCGACAGGATTTGCTGGAAGGCGATGCCTTCGAAGTCCGTATGGAAGTAGTTGATGTAGGCGCTGTACAACTGGCCGGCGGTCTTGAAGCCCACTTCGTACTGCTTGATCTTGGGCGTCGGCAGGAAGTTGCGGTC
>CBFGQI010000087.1:0-22026 GCA_965650885.1 uncultured Oxalobacteraceae bacterium | reverse complement strand
TCGGCGCAATGGGCGTTGACCATGTACTCGACCGAGTCGGCGATCAGGTCGCGCGACGGCAGGGAGTACAGCATGCCGCCGTGGCCCATGGCGATGCCGTCGTCGACGGCGATGGTGTTGAATTCCTTGGCCACGCCGCCGGCGGCTTCGATCTCGCGGGCGACCAGCTGGCCCAGGTCCTTCAGGTGGACGTGGCCGGGCACGAATTGGGTGAAGGAGTTGACCACGGCGACGATCGGCTTGTCGAAGTCGCCATCTTTCATGCCGGTGGCGCGCCACAGGGCGCGGGCGCCTGCCATATTGCGGCCTTGGGTGGTGGTATGGGAACGGTATTTCGGCATGATGGGGTCTCCTCGGTAAGACTCCAAGGGTGCCCTGCCCATGGCGAGTTGTCAAATATATGATAATCGCGTCTGTGATATGCTTTACGAATGAATATCGAGCTTCGCCCATTACGCTACTTCGTCACCGTGGCCGAGGAACTGCACTTCGGCCGCGCGGCGCGCCGCCTGCATATGACCCAGCCGCCGCTGTCGCAAACCATCATGGCGCTGGAAGAGATGCTGGGCGCACCGCTGTTCGAGCGCAACCGGCGCGGCGTGGCGCTGACGGCGGCCGGGGAAGCCTTGCTGCCGGAAGCGCGCCGCCTGCTGGAACAGGCGGCCGGGCTGGCGGAGCTGGTGCAGCGGGCCGCCACCGGCGCCAGCGGACGGCTGTCGCTGGCCTTCGTGTCGTCCGCCGACTACAGCGTGCTGCCGCCCACCCTGCGCGCTTACCGCGCCGAGTTCCCGCTCGTGGAAATCGCCTTGAAGGAAGCCACCTCGGACTTGCAGCTGGACGATCTGCTGGCAGGCCGGGTCGATGCCGGCTTGCTGATCCCGCCCCTGCCCGACCGCGCGCGCCAGGAGCTGGACTACCTGCCGGTGCTGCGCGAGCCGCTGGTGCTGGCCGCGCCGGCCGGTTTGCCGGCGCTGGCCGCCCCGGGCGCACGGCGGACGCAGCGCACGGCGGCACCGCCTGGGCCGGCGGCGCACGGCGCAACGACCGCCGCAAGCCCGGTCGACCTGCGCGCGGTGGCGGGCCTGCCGCTGATCATCTTCCCGCGCCATATTTCGCCCGGTTTGTATGACGCCATCCTGTCCGTGTTCCGCGATGCCGGCATTACCGCCGAGGTGGCACAGGAGGCGATCCAGATGCAAACCATCGTCAGCCTGGTGTCGGCTGGCATGGGTATCGCACTTGTGCCACAATCCGTGTCGAATTTGCGCCGGCCGGGCGTGGAATACCTGCCCCTGCTCCAGGGCACGCCGCTGGTGGAAACCGGCCTGGCCTGGCGGCGCGACAATGCTTCGCCCGTGCTGCGGGGCTTCCTGGAATTAATGAGAAAGAGAATCTGAATGCCGCTGATCCATCCGATGCCCGATCCGGTCGCCATCCACCTCGGTCCCGTCGCGATCCACTGGTATGGCCTGATGTATGTGCTGGCCTTCGCAATGTTCATCGCGCTCGGCCGCGTGCGCATCAGGCAGCCGCATATCGCGGCGCAGGGCTGGAAGAAGGAAGACCTGGACGACATGCTGTTCTACGGCATGCTGGGTGTGATCCTGGGCGGCCGCCTGGGCGAAGTGTTCTTCTACCAGCCGGAAATGCTGCTGACGCCACTGCGCATCTTCAAGGTATGGGAAGGCGGCATGAGCTTCCACGGCGGCTTCCTGGGCGTGCTGATCGCCATGGCGCTGTGGGCCCGCAAACGCAAGCGCAACCTGCTGGACGTCTACGACTTCATCGCGCCGCTGGTGCCATTGGGCTATGCGGCTGGCCGCATGGGTAATTTCATCAATGCCGAACTGCCGGGCCGCATCGTCAGCGACCCTACCCTGCCATGGGCCATGATCTACCCGGCCGTCGGCGATATGCCGCGCCACCCGTCGGCGATCTACCAGATGCTGGTGGACGGCATCCTGGTGTTCTGCATCCTGTGGCCGTTCGCGCGCAAGGCCCGTCCGCGCCTGGCTGTGGGCGCCCTGTACGTGCTGCTGTACGGCTGCGCGCGATTCTTCACCGAGTGGTTCCGCACCCCTGACTGGGAAATCACGGTGGCAGGCCTGCCCATCACGTCGGGCCAGATGCTGTCGCTGCCGATGATCATCGGCGCCATCGCCATGCTGGTGTGGGCTTACCGCCAGCCGGTGGCGCGCACCGCCTGACCTAGACCAGGCCAACGGCGCCCGCCAGGGCGCCGAGCGCAATCAGCCATAGCGGGTTCAGTTTCGTCGCATAGGCCGCCCCAGCTGCGGCCAATGCCAGCGCCATGCCGCGCCAGCCGGCGCCGGCCACGCTCAGGAAAGTCCATGCCGCCCCGGCCAGCATGCCCGACGCCAGCGGCGCCAACGCGTCGCGCAGCGCGCCGGTCCAGCGCCCTTCCCTGCCGCCATGGCGGTTGATGAACGTCCCCAGCGCCAGCACCAGGCAGGATGAAGGTACGATTGCCGCCAGCGTTACCACAATGGCGCCCAGCCAGCCCTTGATCATCCATCCGATCAAGGTGACGAACAACAGGTTCGGGCCGGGCGCCGCCTGCGCCAGCGCATAGGCCGCGGCAAACTGTTCGTCGCTCAGCCATTGATTTTGCACCGACACGTAATGGTGCACGTCCGGCGCGACCAGCACCACCCCGCCGCCGATCGCGGTCAGCGACAGGATGGCAAGGTGCCAGGCGAGGCCGCCGAGCTTGACGTCGTCGCTCATGGCTTCCTCAACACGAAAGCGAACAGCAGGAAGCCGATCGGTACCAGGATGGCCACCACCGTGATCAGCCCGACTTTGGCAACGCCGAGCCCGACGAAAGCGGCCGCCAGCAGCGCAACTTGCGCCACGCCGCGCCAGAACCTGGTACGCGCCTGGGCGGCGGCGTCCTGCGCCAGGCCGGCGGCGCCCTCCCCGGAGCCGCCGTCCGCTTCCGCTGACCGCTTCGCCGCAGCACCGCCGCGCAGCATGCCGGCTGCCAGTTTCAGCGCGGTGGCAAGGATCAGCCCCGCCGCCGCCGCGGCCATGCCGCGCAGGGCGTTGACGAACAGCGGCTGGTGCGCCAGGCCCTGGTAAGCTGCGCCCAGGGCGATGACGATGAAGAACGGGCCGAGCAGCAGGCCGGCCAACGCCGAGAAGCCGCCCGCCGCGCCGGCGTAGCGCTGGCCGACCATGACCGACAGGTTGCAGATCGTCGGTCCCGGCAACAGCTGGGCGATACTGAGAAGCTGGCCGAATTCGGCCGCCGTCAGCCATTGCGTGCGCTCGACCAGGTGGCGGTAGGCGAACGGCAGCACGCCGCCGAAACCTTGCAAGGCCATATGGGAAAAGACCTTGAACAGTGCCCAGCACCCGATGCGTGTTTCCTGCATGTCCCCTCCGCCTACGCGAACGCGTGCCAGAACATATACCCCGCCAGTGCAAACAGCACCACGGCAAACGCGCGCTTGAGCGCCGCCACATCCATCTTGTGCGCCGTGCGCGCCCCGAACGGTGCCATGGTCACGCTGGCCGCCGCGATCACCGCCAGCGCCGGCAGATAGATGAAGCCCAGCGAGTACTGCGGCAATCCCGGCTCGGACCAGCCGAAATAGATGTTCGACAAAGTGCCCGACAAGGCGATCGGGAATCCCAGGGCCGCGCTGGTCGCGACCGCGTGATGGATCCGTACATTACACCAGCTCATGAACGGCACCGAGATAAAGCCGCCGCCCGCGCCAACCAGCCCGGCCACGGTACCGATCACGCCGCCCGCCGCGAACATGCCGGGCGCGCCCGGCAGCTCGCGCCCCGCGGCCGTCTTCTTATTGCGCAGCATCTGCGCCGCCGAAAAGGCGACGAACACCGCAAACAATAGCGACAGCGCCGTCGTATTCATCTGCTTGCCGATCCATGGTCCCAGCCAGGATCCGAGGACGATGCCGGGCGCCAGCAGCGCCACGATACGCCACTGCACCGCGCCATGCCTGTGGTGCGCGCGCACCGAAGACAGCGATGTGAACATGATGGTCGCCAGCGAGGTGGCAATCGCCATGTGCACCACCAGCTCCGGCGGGAAACCCTTGGCGGTGAAGATCATGGTAATGAAGGGCACCAGCACCATGCCGCCGCCGATACCGAGCAAGCCCGCCGCAAAACCGCCCGCAGCCCCCATCAGCAGCAGGATGCCAACCAGGCTCCAATCCATCAATCGCCCTTCAGCAGCGCCATCACATGCTTCCATTGGGCCGGCGTCACCGGCGTGATCGACAGGCGGCTGCCTTTTTGCAGCACCACCATGTCCTCCAGCTGCGGCAGCGAGCGCATTTGCGCCAGCGACAGCAAGCGCGTCTTGCGCACGCCTTTCACGTCGACCGAAATCCAGCGCGGCTGCTCCTGCGTCGCCTTCGGGTCGTAGTAATGGCTCTTGGGGTCGAACTGGGTGGCATCCGGGTACGGCCCGCTGACCACTTCCGCGATGCCGGCAATGCCCGGCTCTGGGCAGGAGGAATGGTAGAACAGGACGCCGTCGCCAATCTTCATCGCATCGCGCATGAAGTTGCGGGCCTGGTAATTGCGCACGCCGAACCAGGGCACCGTCTTACCCTTGGCGGACATGACATCGTCGATGCTCACTTCGTCGGGCTCGGATTTCATCAACCAGTATTGCATGGCTCTCCTCTGGACGTAAAAAAACGGTTGCGCACCCTTGGGTGCTGGCAACCGCTTTCGTGTGGAATGAGGCCCCGCCTGTGCCGTTATGCCGGCATCCCGAACCTTACGGTTCAAGGTGGTTGCAGTTAGTTCAACTTCGGGTTCATCGGACTAGCGACGCTCACGCCCGTCGAACAAATTCCCGCAACCGATGCGTGTAAATGGTTCAAGGAATATATGGCAAATCTCGAACACCGCAGGGTGACACGAAGTTTACTCCTCAAACGTTTTCCGGAAAAGGCCTTTGAGACAATTATTAGAAGAGATTTTCTTGCGGGGTCAGTGCGTTGTCGAGCACCTTGTGCATGGCGCCCAGTTTCTCCTGCATCTCCAGCATGGACGGGCCGCCATTGCCGGTTTTCGAAGCCAGGAACTCGGCCGCCATGCCCAGCGCCGCCATCACGGCGATGCGGTCGTTGCCTTTGACCTTGCCGGCGTCGCGGATCGCGCTCATCTTTTTGTCCAGCAGGTTGGCCGCTTCGCGCAGCGCGCGCTCCTCGTCGGCCTTGCAAGCCAGCTTATAAGGCTGGCCCATGATGGTCACATCGACATGGATCATTGGGCATCCTCGGGGGTGTGCGCTTCGGCGGCGGGAATTTTCTCCAGCAGCGCCATCACGCGCGCATGCGCTTCGCCCAGGCGGCGATGGCATTCATTGTTTTCGGCCACCAGCAGCGAATTGGAATGACGCAACTGTGCGTTCTCCCGGCGCAAGGTTTGCGCGAGTTCCGCCAGGCGGTCGATTTTATCGGAAAGGTCTTGGAAATCTGCGATCATCCCGCAACTATAGGGCCGCACGATTGCACGGTCAACTTGATGTTGGACATGCATGCCATTGTAGCATGCATGTCCATTCGGCTTCCTTAGCCGGCCTGGCCGGTGAGCGCGTTGCCCACCAGGTCGGCGAAGTCGTGGAGGCGGTCGACCGTCCAGACGGATGCCATTTCGTACGGGCTTTCACCCTGCTGGCCGAGCGCTTCGAGCTGCGCCAGGGTGAGCGTGCCCACCGTGCTGCCGGCCGCGTTCACCACGTCAAGCTGCGAGATGCCGGCCGACTTGTAGTCCGCCACGGTGAACTGGGCGTAGGACTTGCCGTCGCTGACGTAGTTGATGACCATGTCGCTGCCTTCGAAGTTCACCTTCACGTTGGCGGTCGCCATCTCCACCTTGTCGAACAGCTTGTTGCCGGTGAAGCGCAGGATGTCGGCATCGCCCGCCACCTCATGGATGGTGTCCTTGCCGTCGCCCATCGACATCACATAGATATCGTTGCCTTCGGCGCCGTGCAGGTGGTCGTTGCCCATGCCGCTGTAGAAGGTGTCGTCGCCGGCACCACCCCACAGGCGGTTGTTGCCCGCATATTTATAGCCGACGGTGTAGGCGATGAAGCCGGACAACAGGAAGTCCATGCCCTTGAATTCGCCCAGGCCGAGGTTGATGCCCAGCTGCTTGCCCAACCAGTTGATGCCGGAACCGCTGGCGTCGGAGGCGGTGCTGATCGCATCGGCCGACCAGTTGACGGCGGTGCTGATCGCGCTGCCCACGTCGGCGTCGGCCACGTAATCGACACCGCTGCCGATGCCGTTGATGGCCGCCTCCAGGCCGCTCTTGCCACCGTTGATGGCGGACTTGAGCGCACTGGCGATATCGAAGTCGGCCGAACCGAGGCCGGCCACGCCGCTGATGGCGCTGACGGCGCTGCTGCCGGCGCTATTCAGGTCGTCGACCAGGTCGCCCGCATTGGCGGCCGCCTTCGACAGCTCGGCCTTCATGGCGGCCGACAGGCTGTCCCAGCCCTTGCTCAGCTCGTCGCCCAGCGCCTTGTTCAGGTACTTGGTGACGGCGTCGAAACCGGCGCCCAGGTCGGACATGGCGCCGCCGATCGCATTGCCGTGGCCCACCAGCAGCTTGTCCACCACGCCCCAGCCCAGGCCCATCATCACGTCGTTGCCCTTGCCGCCGCCGACATAGGTGCCGGCGTTGGTGGCGAAGATGGTGTCGTTGCCGTCGCCGCCGACGATCACATTGCCCACCAGGTTCAGCTTGCCCAGGTCGCCCTTGGCCAGCGAGCCGTATTGCGACTTGATGAACTTGGCATTCATTGCCGCGCCCACCCAGTCGCCCGCCGACTCGTATTCGTTCTCGGCCAGCGCTTCGGCCGCATTGAACACGGTGATCTCGGCCAGGCCGACGATCACGTCGTTGCCGGCGCCGCCCACCGCCACGTTGTTCTGGCCGGAAGAGACGATCAGGTCGTTGCCCTCACCGCCCATGCCGATGGTGGTGGTGCCGGCCAGCACCATGGTGTCGTTGCCCGAACCGGCGTGCACGAAGTTCATGCCGGTGTCGATGCTGACCTTGCTGGAGCTGACTTGCTGCGACTTGTCCGAACCTTCGACCGCCTCGGTGGTCGTGCTCTTATAGGACAGCTTGCTGCCGGCGTTCAGCACCACCAGGACGTCGTCGCCGGCATCGGCCAGCACCACGTTATGGTCGCCGTACACCACGGCGGTATCGTTGCCGGCGCCGGTCCAGCCCACGTTCAGCTGGGTGCTGCCGGTGGTCTGGGAAGTGGTGGTCTGCTGCGAGCCTTCGGTCTGGGTGGTGGTTTCCTTGGTATTGGAGCCGCCATAGCCGATCATGACCATCACGTCCTTGCCGCTGCCGGTCACCACGGCATTGTCCTTGCCGACCACGGTGGCGACGTTGTTGCCGTCGCCCGCCAGCAGCACGTTGCCGTTGACATTGACCTTGGCCGCGCTGCCGAACGCCAGCGCGGTCAGCACGTCGTTGCCGCTGCCGCCTTCGACCAGGTTGCCCTTGCCGAGGGTGGTGACGACGTTGTTGCCTTCGCCGGCCACGACCACGTTGTAGGTGCCGATGGCGGTCACCACGTCGTTGCCGGCACCGGCCACGATACCGGTCTTGCTGCCGGCGGCCGTGATCACGTCATTGCCGGCGCCGGTCGCCACCAGGTTGTTCTGGCCAGCCGCCGTGACGACGGTGGCGGCGCTGCCGCCCACCAGCACGTTGTTCTTGCCGAAGGCCGTGATCACTTCGATGCCGGACTGGCTGGTCGCGGCAGCCGACAGGCCGGCCTTGGCGACCAGGTCGGTCGCGGCCACGCCGGCGGCGATCGAGTCGACCAGGCCGACCGCGGTGGCGCCGATTTCGGCGTAATTGCCGGTGGCGACCAGGTTGTTCATGCCGACCGCGGTGACCTTGTCCACGCCGCTGTCGCCCCATACCAGGTTACGGGCGCCGAACACGGTGGTGGTATCGTTGCCGCTGCCGGTCCAGGCGATATTGTTGGAGCCGATCATGGTGGTGACGTCGTTGCCGTTGCCGGTGTAGGCCACGTTGTTGGCGCCGATGGCGGTCACCACGTCGTTGCCGGTACCGGTGGCCAGGCTCTTGCCGATCAGGTTAGTCACCTGCTTGGTCACGCCGCCGGCAGCGTTGCCCAGCTTGGCGCTCATATCGGCCAGGCCTTCGCCCAGGCCGGTCACGATCACGTTGTTCTGGCCACCCGCCGTCACCACGTTGTTGCCGGCCGTGTTGACGACGATATTGTTGCCGCCCAGCGCGGTGGTGACGTTGTCGCCGCCATTGGCCAGCACGATGTTGTTGCCGCCCACCGCGGTCACCACGTCCTTGCCGGCGCCGGTGTAGACGACGTTGGTGCCGCCGGCCGCCACCACGATATCGTTGCCGCTGCCGCTGTTGATGGCGGCGGTCAGTTTGCCCGCGGCGTTTTCCACCGCCTTGGCCGCATCCTTGCTTGGCATTACGCTCGACAGCACGCTGCCCAGGCCATTGCCTGCCGCCTTGACCATGCCGCCCAGTTCCGTCAGCACCACGTTGGTGCCGCCCAGCGCGATGGACGTGTTGCCGCCGACCGCCGCCGCGATCAGGTTGCCGGCGCCCAGGCCCAGCGTGGTATTGCCGCTGCCATTGGCCAGCACCACGTTGTTCATGCCGACCGCAGCCTGCAGGTTGCCGCCCTGGTTGCTGACCAGCGCATTGGTGTTGCCCAGCGCGCCGATCTTGTTGTTGGCGCCGCCGGTGTACACGATGTTGACTGCGCCGCCCGCAACGATCTTGTTGCTGCCGCCGCCATCCACGATCACGTTGGCGCCGCCGCCGGCGATGATGGTGTCGTTGCCGTCGTTGGCGTTGACGCCGTTGCCGCCGCCCAGCGCCAGCACGCTGTCGCTGCCATCGGCCGCGTTGACAACGTTCAGGCCGCCCATGGCGCTGACGTTGTCGTTGCCGGCGCCGCTGTTGATCACGTTGGAACCGCCCTTGGCGTCCACCTTGTCCGCGCCGTTGCCCGTGGTGACCACGTTGGAGGCCGCGTTGACGGTGACGTGGTTGTTGCCGTTGCCGGCGTTGATCACGTTCGAGGCGCCATTGGCCACCACGCGGTCGCCGCCATCGCCCGAGTTGGACACATTGCTGGCGCCGTTCAGGGTGATGCTGTTGTCGCCGCCGCCGGCGTTGATCTCGTTCGACGCGCCGCCGGCGCTGATGGTGTCGTTATGGCTGCCGGCATTGATCTTGTTGCGGCCGCCCTCGGCGTTGATGGTGTTGTTGCCGTCGCCCGCGTTCACCTGGTTGTTGGCCGCCTTGACGGTGATGCGGTCCGCGCCGCCGTTGGTGTTGATCACGTTGCTCACGCCATCGGCCACCACGGTGTCGTCCCAGTTGCCGGTGTTGATGACGTTGGACGCGCCGCCGGCGTTAACGGTGTTGTTGCCGTGGCCTGCGTTGACCACGTTGGAGCCGCCATTGACGGTGATGTTGTCATTATTGTCGCCGGTGCTCACCTTGTTGGCACCGCCGTTGGCCGTCACGCTATTGTCGCCGTTGCCGACGCTGACTTCATTCCAGCCGCCGTTGGCCGTGACATTGTCCCTGCCGCTGCCGCCGCTGATCTTGTTGTAGGCGGAGTTGATGGACAGGCTGTTGTCGCCTTCGCCCAGGTTCACTTCGGCCGCTGCGCCGGCCGCCACGGTGACGTTGTCGTTGCCGGCACCGCCCGACACCTTGTTGTAGATGCCGACGTCGATGCGGATGGTGTCGTTGCCGTTGCCGCCGTCGATCACGTTGTAGCCGCCGACCTTGACGGTCAGCGTATCGTTGCCATCGTCGCCGTAGATATTGTTATAAGCACCCGCGTTGACGGTAATGCTGTCATTGCCGCCATCGCCATGGATGATGTTGGCGCCGAGCGAGCTGGCGGTGTAGTTATTGTCGCCATTGCCCAGGCTCTTCTTGGTATAGCCAAGTTCGGAAATCTTCTTGGCCGCCGCCGCGATGTCGCCGCCGACGTCCTTGAAGGCGCTGCCGATGTCGTTCAAGTCGTTGCCCAGGTCTTTCATCGTATCGCCGACCTTGTCGACCACCTTGACGACGGGTTTCACGACGTTCTTCTTGAACCAGTTGCCGAAGCCCATGGTCTCCCTCCCTAATGTTGAAAAAGATTGACTACTGTTTCATTACATCAAGGGAAGATGACAAAATGCCTTACACTTTGATTACAATTCTGTAATCGAGCGCCGCATTGACGGCGCTTTTGTATTTCGGGAAAAATAGTAAAAATGAAAGCACTGTTGGTAGAAGACGAACAGCGGATTGCCGGTTTTGTGTGCAGCGGCCTGCGCGAACAAGGTTTCCTGGTCGACCATTGCGAGGACGGGAATCTTGGCTATGACTACGCGCTATCGCGCCAGTACGACATCATCCTGCTCGACATCATGGTGCCGGGACGCGATGGCTTGGCCATCCTCAAGGGTTTGCGGCGGGAAGGCCACAATACGCCGGTGATCCTGCTGACGGCGCGCAATGAGCTGGACGACCGCCTGCAAGGCTTGAACCTGGGCGCCGACGATTACCTGGCCAAACCGTTTTACGTGGAAGAATTGATCGCCCGCATCCATGCCCTGCTGCGCCGGGTCAGCGGCGAGCGCCAGAATGTGCTGGCGGTGGGCCCGCTCAAGCTGGACCGCCTGACCCGCGTCGCCCAGCTGGAAGGGCGCGAGATCGAACTGACCAGCCGCGAATTCAACCTGATGGAGTACCTGATGCGTTCACCGGGCCGTGTCTATACCCGTACCCAGATCCTGGAGCACGTCTGGGGCTACGACTTCGAACCCCAGACCAATATGGTCGATGTCTGCATGCAGCGCCTGCGCAAGAAACTGAGCCTGCCTGAGCACATCGCCATCGAAGCGGTACGCGGCGTCGGTTACCGCCTGCGCAAACCCGGCGCCGACGCATGAATCCTGCACGCCGGCCGATCATCCGCTCCTTCCGCGTCCGCATCGCGCTGATCACGACCGGCCTGGCCATCGGGGTGGTGGCGGTCCTGTTCATTGCCACCACGCTGACGGTGATGGCGCGGCGCGGCAGCATCCTGGACCGCATGATGCTGGCGCACCTGGCCGGCCCCGGCTTCGGCACCACGTCGGCGCAGGCCTGGCCCGCCATCGACGCGCACCTGAATGCCAGCTTCAGCGGCTTCGCCCCGGTCGGCAGCACCGAGAACTTCTCCATCCTGCGTGCGGTGAACGACAAGACCGGCACGGTCTACCAGAGCCCGAACTGGCCGGCTTCGCTGCTGGTGCCTGAGGCCGGCGACAAAGGGCTGCGTACCTATTACGGCGGCGGCATCCAGTGGCGCATCGGCCAGGTCCGGCGCGGCGACGTGCTGGTGCAGCTGGGCGTGAACACGACCTTGTCCGAAGCCCAGCTCAAGGCGTCCATCGGCCTGTTCGGTGCGGCCGTGGTGGTGCTGTGCCTGCTGGTGGGCTGCGCCGCGTGGTACCTGGCGGGCCGCGCCATGCGGCCGATCGAACACCTCACCATCGTCATGGAACGGATCCGCGCCAGCGACATGCGGCAGCGCGTGTCGGCCGACGATGAGGCGCTGGAATTCGACCGCCTGGTGACCGTGTTCAACGATATGCTGGACCGGCTGGAGCGCAGCTTCCTGCAGGCGGTGCGCTTTTCCGGCGACGCGGCGCACGAACTGCGCACGCCGGTTGCGATCCTGCAGGGCGAGCTGGAACGCGCTTTCGAGCGGGCCGGCGACAATCCCGAGCTGGAACAGGCCTTGGCCGACATGCTGGACGAGGTGCGGCGCCTGGACGGCATCGTTCGCAAGCTGCTGATGCTGTCGCGCGCCGATGCCGGCCAGCTGCAGATCCCGGTACAGCCGCTGGACCTGGTGCCGATGCTGCGCGAACTGGCCGACGACCTGGACATGATGGCGCCGGAGCGCCCGCTGCAATTGCAGCTGCCGCCGCGTATGGACGCGCTGGGCGATGCCGACCTGCTGCGGCAAGTGCTGCAAAACCTGGTCAGCAACGCCGTCAAGTACGGTTTGCCGGAAGGATGGATTGCCATCGCGGCGCGCCGTTCGGGCGCCGGCTGGCAAATCGACATATCCAATGCCTCCGCCGGCATCGCCTTCGAACACCGCGACCGCCTGTTCGACCGCTTCTACCGCGCGGACCAGGCGCACAACCGGCGCGTTTCGGGTGTCGGCCTGGGCCTGGCGCTGGCGCGCGAAATCGCGCGCGCGCACGGCGGCGAACTGCGCCTGGCTGACTGCACGCCAACGCAAGTCACCTTCAGCCTGACGGTGCCTGCCGCCGACTCCGGTCACGGCGCGGTGGGACGCGCCGCCGGACTGGCGGGCTCCGCGGAACCGGCCTCCCCTGCCGCCGCCCTGCCAGCCACGCTGGCCGGCGTGGCCGATGCCGCAGGCAGGCCCCCATCCAGCGCCGCCTGAAGCAGCAGCAGGACCGCTCCCGCCAGCAATCCCGCCGCCGCGCCAGCCAGCAGCCCCGCCAGCGCCTGCGCCTTGCGGCGCATCCAGCGGCGCCGCGTCGTCGTCATAATGCCTCCACGCGCAAGTCGACCGAGGCGCTGGCGGCATTGCCATCGCTATCGGTCGCCGTCATGGTCAAGCGGTGCCGCCCCACGCTCAGGGCCGACGTGCGCAGCATGATGCCCTGGCCCAGCGGCCCGTCGCGGTCCGAATGCCAGGCAATCGCTTGCCCCAGCAGCACGCCATCGTCCGCATCGAAAGCGCTGCCTTCCAGCCGCACCTGGGCGCCCGCCGCGACAGTGCTGTCCAGGCCCGGCGACACGATCAGCAAATCCTGCGGGCGCTTGCGCGCCACCGTGAAAGGCGCCGAGGTCGCATCGCTGAACTGCACGCCATCCGATACCACGACCCGCAATCGCGCCGCGCCCGCCGCGCTGCCCGGCAAACCATCGAAATCCACCGCCATGCTGCCCTGCGCCCCAAGCCCCTCCGCCGCGCCGACCAGCCGCCAGTGCGCGCCCGCGTCCGGCGAGTAGTACAGCCAGGCGGCAAAGCTGCCGCCGCCATCGGCCACCTGCCAGTGCACTTGCCGGCAGCCGGCAAGCATCACCGTCCCAAGCCGCCGGGCCGCTGGCAGCGCGAGGCCCGGCTCCCCCGGCGCCAGTGCCCATGGCACGCGCGCGCCGCCCGCCCTGGGCGCCTGATAGATTCCCTGGTCCGGCGGCGCCAGCGACGCCACCGCCGCCAGGACTGTTATCGATAGAAACGACGGCATCGCCCCCTCCGCGCCAAAGCGATCACCCTTCCAGTCTAGACAGGATTATCACAATTACATGATTAATATCTAATCAACGCTTGATCGAACGCAAAGAAATTCCCTTGAAAAGGGAAAGTGTCGTCCCTATAATTGTTGGCACTCGTTAGCGGAGAGTGCTAACAACGATTAATAAACCGAGTTAAAGGAGTTTTGTATGAACCTTCGCCCTTTGCATGACCGCGTCATCGTCAAACGCCTGGACCAGGAAACCAAGACCGCTTCCGGCCTGATCATCCCTGATGCAGCCGCCGAGAAGCCAGACCAGGGTGAAGTGCTGGCAGTTGGCAACGGCAAAGTTGCCGACAACGGCACCGTGCGCGCTCTGGAAGTGAAAGTGGGCGACCGCGTTCTGTTCGGCAAATACGCCGGTCAAGCCGTCAAAGTAGACGGCCAGGAACTGCTGGTAATGCGCGAAGAAGACATCATGGCCGTGGTGCAGAAGTAATCACCAGGTCCCCAGATCTACAGAATTCAGGAGAAAACTAACATGGCAGCTAAAGAAGTCATTTTCGGCGATTCCGCACGTTCCAAGATGGTCGAAGGCGTGAACATCCTCGCCAACGCAGTGAAAGTCACCCTGGGCCCGAAAGGCCGCAACGTGGTGCTGGAGCGTTCCTTCGGCGCCCCAACCGTCACCAAGGACGGCGTCTCGGTCGCCAAAGAGATCGAGCTGAAAGACAAGCTGATGAACATGGGCGCGCAGATGGTCAAGGAAGTCGCTTCCAAGACCTCCGACAACGCCGGTGACGGCACCACCACCGCCACCGTGCTGGCCCAGGCGATCGTGCGCGAAGGCATGAAATACGTTGCCGCCGGCATGAACCCAATGGACCTGAAGCGCGGCATCGACAAGGCAGTTGCTGCCACCGTCGAACAGCTGAAGTCCATCTCCAAGCCATGCACCACCTCCAAGGAAATCGCCCAGGTTGGCGCGATCTCCGCCAACTCCGACACCTCGATCGGCGAGCGTATCGCTGAAGCGATGGAAAAAGTGGGCAAGGAAGGCGTCATCACCGTGGAAGACGGCAAGTCCCTGCACGACGAGCTGGACATCGTGGAAGGCATGCAGTTCGACCGCGGCTACCTGTCCCCATACTTCATCAACAACCAGGAAAAGCAAGTTGCCGTCCTGGAGAACCCATTCGTGCTGCTGTGCGACAAGAAGATCTCCAACATCCGCGACCTGCTGCCGGTACTGGAGCAAGTGGCCAAGGCCGGCCGTCCGCTGCTGATCATCGCTGAAGACATCGAAGGCGAAGCGCTGGCGACCCTGGTGGTCAACAACATCCGCGGCATCCTGAAGACCTGCGCAGTGAAGGCCCCTGGCTTCGGCGACCGCCGCAAGGCCATGCTGGAAGACATCGCCATCCTGACCGGCGGCCAGGTTGTTGCTGAAGAAGTCGGCCTGACCCTGGAAAAAGCCACCCTGGCGGAACTGGGCCAAGCCAAGCGTATCGAAGTGGGCAAGGAAAACACCATCGTCATCGACGGCGCAGGCGAAGCTTCCGCAATCGAAGGCCGTGTGGGCCAGATCCGCACCCAGATCGAAACCGCGACCTCCGACTACGACCGCGAAAAACTGCAAGAGCGCGTGGCCAAGCTGGCCGGCGGCGTTGCCGTGATCAAGGTTGGCGCAGCCACCGAAGTCGAAATGAAAGAGAAGAAGGCACGCGTTGAAGACGCACTGCACGCGACCCGCGCAGCTGTGGAAGAAGGCATTGTGCCAGGCGGCGGCGTAGCCCTGCTGCGCGCCCGCGCTGCGCTGAACGTGAAAGGCGACAACGCCGACCAGGACGCCGGCATCAAGATCGTGCTGCGCGCAATGGAAGAGCCACTGCGCATGATCGTCACCAACGCCGGCGAAGAAGCTTCGGTGGTGGTGAACGCAGTGCTGGCAGGTACCGGCAACTACGGTTACAACGCCTCCAACGGCACCTATGGCGACATGGTTGAAATGGGCGTGCTGGACCCAGCCAAAGTGACCCGCTCCGCGCTGCAGAATGCCGCGTCGATCGCCGGCCTGATGCTGACCACCGACTGCATGGTTGCCGAAGTCGTAGAAGACAAGCCAGCCGGCGGCATGGGCGGTATGGGTGGCATGGGCGGCATGGGCGGCATGGGTGGCATGGACGGCATGATGTAATCAGCCGGCTCCTTCCCGGGCCTACAAAAGCCCACCTGCCAGGACGCGGCCTACGCCGCGCCCTGTGCCGGTGGGCTTTTTTTACATCCGGCGCTTGCGCGATAGTGCTGCACGGCAAGGCGCGCAGATCTGTTAGTATGGGCGCACTTTAAACTGCCGGGCTGCGTCGTCTATGTCCTCCTCCCGTAACTCCGCTATCGCCGGTGCCGTGGCCGGCCTGCTTGTTGCAGGCATCGGCGCCTGGTACGTCAGCAATCATCGCTCCGAAGCGGCGGCTACGCCGGCGGCCGTGGTGCCGGCCCCTTCGCCAGTGGCGAAAGCGGCGGTGAGCCGCGAGCAGGCGGCGGAAACGCTGATGGCGCTGCCCGAGCTGAAGCGCTGGGCGGAGACGATCGAGCAGCGCAGCGGCGGCAAGCTGCACGGGGCGCTGATCGAGACCGACCCGGCGCCGCGCGAGGTGGACGGGAAACCCTATTACCAGCTCACCTTCGTCGAGGATGGCGACGACCGCGCGCAGGCGCTGGCGAGCTTCCTGGTGTCGCATGCGAACGGCGAAATCCTGGTGGAAGACGATATCAGCGGCGACCTGCTGCCGCTGGTCCAATGGCGCAAGACCTTGAAGGACTAGCCTATGTACACCCTTTATTACGGCCGCGGTGCGGCGAGCCTGGCGATCCATGCCGCGCTGAAGGAGATCGGCGCGCCTTACGAGCTGAAGGAAGTCGACCTGGAGGCGGGCCAGCAGCGCAGCCCGGAATACCTGCGCCTGAACCCGCAGGGCAAGGTGCCGACCCTGCTCATCGACGGCGAGCCTTTCCACGAATCGGCCGCCCTGATGATGATGCTGGCCGAGCGCCATCCGCACGCGAACCTGGCGCCGCCGGCCGGATCGCTGGCGCGCGCGGAGTGGTATGAATGGATGGTGACGATGGCCGTCGAACTAGGCACCAACTTCCGCCTGTGGTTCTACCCGTCCGATATCGGCGGCACCAACGAGGAAGGTCCGCTGCGCAGCGCGATCCGCCAGCGCATCGAATCGATGTGGGCGACGCTCGATGCGCACCTGGCCGATAATGGCCCCTACCTGCTGGGCCAAACGTTTTCCGGCGCCGACCTGATGCTGACCATGTATATGCGCTGGTCGCGCAATATGCCGCGCCCGGCCACCGCCTGGCCTGCACTGCAAAAATATGCCGACATGATGCGCGCCCGCCCCAGCTGGCGCCACGTGACGGAAGTAGAAGCACTCACTGGATGGTAAAAGATGTTCAAGAAGTTGTTTGCGGCGTTCAGCGCCAGATCGAAGACCCGCGCTGACGCGCCGTACGGCACGGAGCAGTTGAACACCGTGCACAATATGCTGTTCGCCGACGATGCCGGCACTTTGTTCGGCGAAGCACCCGACCCGCGCGTGGTCCAGGCCATGGCACAAGATCCCAACGAAGAAAGCCGCGTGCGCCTGCTGGCCGCCCACTGGCTGCGCGCCAACGGCCACGTCCCGGCAGCGCCCGAAATGCTCGGCGTGGTGATCGAAGTGCCGCTGGACGACAGCATGGATACCCTGGCCGCCTACGCCGACGGGCGCGTGCGCTACATCAACCAGACCGGCCGCACGGCGGTCTTCGAAGGTGCGCCGGCCGAGGTGGCGGAGCAGGCGAAAGCCGTGGTGGCGACCGCCATCCCGGCATTCATGCAGGCCGCCGCAAAAAAACCAGCCTTCGCACCGGGCGCCGGCCAGCTTCGTTTCACCTTCCTGTCGCAGGACGGCAACCGCGTGACGGAAGGCTTCTTCAGCGACATCGTGCGCGATGCGCTGGCCAAGTCCGTCCTGGAACAGGGCCAGCGCCTGCTCGACCTGGTGGTCAAGCAGGGGAGCGCGCAGTAGCGCCGGCCGCGGCGCCCTGCACCCGCCCGACCCACCATACGGCAAACAGCGCCAGGCCGGCGGCAATCAGGCCGATGGTGTCATACCCCAGCAGGCGCCCCGCCGCATCGGTATGCACCAGCAAGCCGCCGGCAAAGGCGCCCACGCCGGTGCCCATCTGCTGGACCGCCGCGTTCGCGCTCAGGAATGCGCCGCGCCGCTGCGGCTCGGGGATGGTGGTCAGCAACGCCTGCATCGGCACGAAGCGGCCCGACATCGCCACCATGAAGAAGGGGAAGAACAGCATGACCAGCCACAGTGGGATTTGCGGCATGTGCGTCATGAACAGCGTCGGCGCGATCGAGAACAGGGCCACCCAGCGGAACACGCGCTGCTTGCCGGCCTTGTCCGACCAGCCGCCGATCAGGCGTGAACTGAACAGGGTGGCGATGCCGCCGCACAGGTAGACGTAGCTGATCTGGGCCGGCGCGATGCCGAGGTTACCCACCAGCATGGGCGAAATGAAGGGAATCACCATCATGCCGCTCACCGTGACCGCGAAGCACAGCAGGAAGCCGCGCAAGTGTGCCCCGACCGTGAACAGGCCAAGCAGTTCGGGCAGCACGCGCGCCAGCGGGACCGGCGCATGCGCCAGGTGGGCCGTCATCGGCGGCAGCGCGCGCGCGGCAACCAGCCACACCACCATCGACAGCACCACCAGCAGGTAGAACGGCGACTGCCACCCGAACTGGGCGCCCAGCATCACGCCCGCCGGCACGCCGGCAATCGCAGCCATGCTGAAGGACGTCATCACGATGCCGGTGGCGGCGCCGCGGCGCTCCTGCGGAATCAGGTCGGCGATGATGGACATGCTGATCGCGCCCAGCACACCGCCCGTCATGCCGGCAAAAGCGCGCGACAGCACCAGCACGTGGAAATTCGGCGCCAGGGCGCAGGCCAGGTTGGACAGGTTGAACAGCATGAATACCGCCAGCAGCAGTTTCTTGCGGTCGAAGCGGTCGGCATAGGTGGCCGCCAGCAGGCCCGACAGCCCGGCGCACCAGGCATAGGCGGAAACGGCGCCCGATACCTGGGCTGCGCTGATCGAGAAGGCGCTCATCAATTGCGGCGCCAGCGGCATCATCACCATGAAGTCCATGATGACGGTGAATTGGATGAACGCCAGCAGCCATAGGACCGTGCGTTCGCGTTGCGGGGTGAGTGTCTGGGTCATCAGCTAAGCTGGTTGATATCGTTGATGGCGCGCTTGAGGATAGCGCGAATTGCGTCGACGTGCTCGCGGGTGCTGCGCGGACCGCGGCCGCGCGAAATGACGGCATCCTTCAGCGCATGCATCAGGGCGCGCAAGTCGCCGCCCTCCTCGCCGCCGCCATTGCCCGACAGCCGCGCCATATGGGCTTGCACCAGGTCCCGGTTCTCATCGAGGAAGGCCTGGCCTTCCGGCAGGATGGAATACAGCTTCTTGTTGCCATCCTTGACGATGTCCACATGGCCCATGTCGGCCAGCATGGACAGCAGCGGATAAATGGCGCCCGGACTGGGCGTGTAGCTGCCGCCGGCGCGCTGCTCGAGCTCCTTGATGATTTCGTAACCGTGGCGCGGCTTGTCGGCGATCAGTTGCAACACGACGTAGCGCATGGCGCCCGAATCGAACATCTTGGGCCCCCGCCCGCCGCCACCGCGGTGGTGGTGCTGATGCTCATGGTGCAGCCGGTGGCGGCCGCGGAAGAAATGGAACATGGCTTCCTCCCTGAAAGTTAAGATATATCGCATTGAGATATATCTTAACATATGTTATGTGGCGCATGGAAGCGCCCTCTCCCGCACCCCACAATGAAGCACGCCCACGGGAGAGGAAATGGACGATCACAAACAATACGCGGCCCTGAAGGGCCGCCTGGTGCTGCTCGGATTCGGCAGCATTGGACAGGCGGTGGTGCCGCTGCTGTTCCGCCATTTCGAACTGGCGCCATCCCAGGTCACCGTCGTGTCGCGCAGTCCGGACAAAAGCGGCATCGCCGCGGAGTACGGGATCCGGTTCGACGCCACGCCGCTGGAGCAAGGCAATTTCGACAGCATCCTCGATGGCCTGCTGCAGGAAGGCGACTTCCTGCTCAACCTCTCGGTCGACGTCTCCAGCCTGGACCTGATCCGCTATTGCTGGCGGCGCGGCATTCTCTACCTGGACACTTGCACCGAGCCGTGGAAGGGTTTCTACGACGACGAAGGCTTGTCGTTATCGCAGCGCTCGAACTATGCGCTGCGCGAAGCGGTGCTGGCCTTCCGCCTCGACAAGCGGCACGGCGCCACCGCCGTGGTCACGCAAGGCGCCAATCCCGGCCTGGCCTCGGTGCTGGTCAAGCAAGCGCTGATGAATATGGCGCGCGACCAGCACCTCGAGGTGGCGCGGCCGACCTGTTACGAGGAATGGGCCAGGCTGGCGCAGCAGCTCGAAGTCAAGGTGATCCACATTGCCGAGCGCGACACGCAGGTTTCCAGCCGCCGCAAGGCACGCGGCGAGTTCGTCAACACCTGGTCGGTGGACGGCTTCGTCAGCGAAGGATTGCAGCCGGCGGAACTGGGCTGGGGCAGCCACGAAAAGCATTGGCCGGCCGACGCGGCGCGCCACGGCTACGGCAGCGACGCTGCCATCTATCTGCAGCGTCCCGGCATCGCCACCCGCGTGCGCAGCTGGACGCCGCTGGAGGGGCCCTACCACGGCTTTCTCGTCACGCACGCCGAATCGATCTCGATTGCCGACCACCTGACGCTGCGCGAGAACAATACCGTCAGCTACCGCCCCACCGTGCACTACGCCTACCACCCTTGCGACGACGCCGTGCTGTCGCTGCACGAGATGGCGGGCAAGAACTGGCAGCTGCAGGCCGACGAGCGCATCATGGGCAAGGAGATCGAAAGCGGCATGGATGAACTGGGCGTGCTATTGATGGGCAATCCCAAAGGCGCCTACTGGTTCGGCTCGCGCCTGACCATCGAACAGGCGCGCGCGCTGGCACCGCATAACTCCGCCACCTCGCTGCAGGTGGTGGCCGGCATCCTGGGCGGCATGGTGTGGGCGCTGCGCAATCCCGATTGCGGCGTGGTGGAACCGGACGATATCGACGACCAGCTGGTGATGGAAATCGCCGCGCCCTACCTGGGCGAGCTGGCCGGCGTCTATGGCGACTGGACGCCTTTGAAGGAACGCTGCGGCCTGTTCGACGAACCGCAAGACCGCGACGATCCCTGGCAGTTCCTGAACTTCCGCGTCACCTGATATGGGCACGCTGCTGCGCAAAGAGCTGGGCGTCATCGAAAACTCATACTATGAGGCCAGCGTGCAGCGCAGCGCCGCCCTGCCGCCGCTGGCCGGCAATACCAGCGCCGACGTGTGCGTGATCGGCGGCGGCCTGGCGGGCCTGTCGGCCGCACTCGAGCTGGCCGAACGCGGCTATTCCGTGATACTGCTGGAAGCGCAGCGCATCGGCTGGGGCGCCTCGGGCCGCAATGGCGGCCAGGTGCTGCCGGGCTTCGGCAATGATGGCGAAGCCGCCATCGAGCGCCAGTTGCCGCGCGAGGACGCGCGCCGCGCCTGGGACTTGTCGGTGGCCGGGGTGCAGCTGCTGCGCAAGCGCATCGACAAGTACCGCATCGAATGCGACTACACGCCGGGCGCGCTGAGCCTCGCCGTCAAGCCCGGCAAGATGCGCGCGCTGGAAGCATGGGGGAGGCATGTGGAGACCGTCTATGGCTATCCCCTGCACTGGATCGCGCCGCGCGACATGGGACAATGGATCGACAGCCCGCGCTTCCACGCCGGCGTGGCCGACATGGGCGGCGGCCACGTGCATCCGCTCAAATACACGCTGGGACTGGGCCGCGCCGCGCTGGCCGCCGGCGTGCGCGTGTACGAAGATTCCCCGGTATTCCTGCTGGAACGCGGCGACACCGCGCGCGTGCATACCGCGCAAGGCCAGGTCGCCGCGCGCTTCGTCGTACTGGCCGCGAACGTCTACCTCGCCGAATACGGCAACCTGGTGCCGCAAGTGAGCGCGCGCATCATGCCGGTCGGCACCTACATCATCGCCACCGAAGCCTTGTCGAAGGCCATGGCCGACAGCCTGCTGCCGCGCCGCAGCGCGGTGTCGGACACCAATTTCGTGCTGGACTATTTCCGTTTCAGCGCCGACCACCGCCTGCTGTTCGGCGCCGGCGACAGCTATAGCGGGAAAACGCCGGCCAACCTGGTCGAGCGCATACGGCGCCGCATGGTGGCCGCCTTCCCGCAGCTATCGGATGTCGGCATCGACTATGCCTGGGGCGGCTTTGTCGACATCAGCATGAACCGTGCCCCCGACCTGGGACGCGTCGGCCACAACATCTACTACATGCAAGGCTTCTCCGGCCACGGCCTGGCGTTCACCGGCATGGCGGGACTGCTGGTGGCGGAAGCCATTGCCGGCCAGGCCGAGCGCTTCGACATCTTCGCACGCATCAAGCACGCCCCCTTCCCCGGCGGCACGCTGCTGCGCACCCCCGCCCTGGTGCTGGGCATGCTGTACTTCCAACTGCGGGATCTGTTTTGAAAGTCGGGGTCAGCTCTGGCAACCGGACATTTTGCGCAG
>CBFGQI010000086.1:0-22036 GCA_965650885.1 uncultured Oxalobacteraceae bacterium | reverse complement strand
TTCAATGCGCCCGAAGCGCAGGCGGTCGACCATAGCGGGGGCAAGCGCTACCGCCTGGAACTGCCGCCCATGGTGCACCGTGAAGTGGAAGCGCTGGCGGCCGAACTGGGCTTGATGGGCAATGTGGAATTGATGCCGCTGGACGCCGAGCGCCACGCGATGATCGTCACCACCCACGAATCGCTGGACGATATCGTGGCCATCTGCTCCTTCGTGATCGACGCCGACCAGATGCAGGTCAAGGAGTTGCCGGCCCTGAGCCCGACCCAGGCGGCGCGCGAAAATGCCGAACGCCAGCGCAAGGAAGCCGAGATGGGTTACGGCTTCTTCGACCCGCTGCCGCCGGGCGGGGCTGCCGCGCCGGCGCCGGCGGCAGCCCCGGCTGCGGCCAGCGGCGATGGCGAAGGGTACGGTTTCTTCCAGCCGCTCGATGAAATCCGCGCCAATGCGTCCGGCGCGTCGGACGATGCGCGCGGCTACGGCTTCTTCCAGCCGCTGGAAGTGATCCGCGCCCAGGCCGGCATCAAGGATGCGCCGGCGGAAGCGCCGAAACCGACCGAAGAACAGGAAAAGAAAGCCGCCCGCAAGGAAGCGGAAAAGCAGGCGCACGCGCCGGCCGGCGCCGAATCGTCCTCGATCCGCGTGTCGGTGGAAAAAGTCGACCAGCTGATCAACCTGGTGGGCGAGCTGGTGATCACGCAAGCCATGATCGAACAGCGTGCCGGCAGCCTGGACCCGGTGCTGCACGAAAAGCTGATGAGCGGCATCTCCCAGCTCACGCGCAACACGCGCGACTTGCAGGAATCGGTGATGTCGATCCGCATGATGCCGATGGACTTCGTGTTCTCGCGCTTCCCGCGCATGGTGCGCGACCTGGCCACCAAGCTGGGCAAGAAGGTGGAGTTCGTCACCAGCGGTGCCGCCACGGAGCTGGACAAGGGCCTGATCGAGCGCATCGTCGACCCGCTGACCCACCTGGTGCGCAATTCCATCGACCACGGCATTGAAATGCCGGAAGTGCGGCGCGCGGCCGGCAAGTCCGAAACGGGCCGGCTGTTCCTGTCCGCCTCGCACCAGGGCGGCAGCATCATCATCGAAGTGGCGGACGATGGCGGCGGCCTGAACCGCGAAAAGATCCTGGCCAAGGCGCGCCAGAACGGTTTGCCGGTGTCGGACAATATGACCGACGCCGACGTGTGGCAATTGATCTTCGCGCCGGGCTTCTCGACCGCCGAGCAGGTGACCGACGTATCGGGCCGCGGCGTCGGCATGGACGTGGTCAAGCGCAACATCACCGCCATGGGCGGCAGCGTGGACATCCGTTCTGCCAAGGGTTTCGGCACCACGATTTCGATTTCCCTGCCGCTGACGCTGGCCATCCTGGACGGCATGCTGATCCAGACCGGCGAAGAAGTGTACATCCTGCCGCTCGGCTTCGTGCTCGAATCGCTGCAGCCGGCGCCGGAGGACGTGAAGGAAATCAGCGGCAAGGGCCGCGTCATCAAGGTGCGCGGCGAATACCTGCCCTTGATCCCGCTGTACCAGATCTTCGACATCGCGCCGCGCTATACCGACCCGTGCCAGGGCATTCTGGTGATCGTGGAAACCGAAGGCAAGAAAGCCTGCCTGTTCGTGGACGAACTGGTCGGCCAGCAGCAGGTCGTGGTGAAGAACCTGGAATCGAATTACCGCAAGGTGACCGGCATTTCCGGCGCCACTATCCTCGGGGACGGCGGCGTGTCGCTGATCCTGGACGTGACGGCGCTGGTGCGCTCGTCGCGCCAACTGGTTGACGAATCAAACTTTGTAAAGGAAGAGCCATGAACGACGCAGCAAGCGCCGGTACAGCCGTCCAGGAATTCCTCGCCTTCAAGCTGGGTTCCGAAGAATACGGCATCGATATCCTGAAAGTGCAGGAAATCCGCGGCTACGAGGCCGTCACCCGCATTGCCAACGCCCCTGAATTCATCAAGGGCGTGATCAACCTGCGCGGCATCATCATTCCGGTGGTGGACATGCGCATCAAATTCAAGCTGGGCGAACCGGTGTACGACCAATTCACCGTGGTCATCATCCTCAACATCAACGGCCGCGTGGTAGGCATGGTGGTCGATTCGGTGTCGGACGTGACGTCGCTGACCGAAGAACAGATCAAGCCGGCGCCCGACATGGGCACAGCCTTCAGCTCGGAATACATGATCGGCCTCGGCACCATCGATGAGCGCATGCTGATCCTGGTCGACATCGGCCGTTTGATGTCCAGCCCTGAAATGGGCTTGAGCGAAAAACTCGCGGCTTGATCCGCAAACGGGGTGCGGCGCACCCCGCAAAAAAAAACATATAAATCGGAACGAGGGAGATACAACATGAACGCGCGCGATTACAAGATAGGCACGCGGCTGGGCTTCGGGTTCGGCGTGATTTTACTGATCCTGGTCGGCACGGTGCTGCTGACCAATGTGCTGAACTACCGCAACAAGTCGGCCCTGATGACGGGGCTGGAGCTGGCCAGCGCCAAGGAAGTGCAGGCGCAGGCAATGAAAAGCGCGATGCTGGAAACCGGCATTGCGATGCGCAATATCGGCCTGCAGTCGGACGTCAGCCTGATGCAGAAGGAAGAGGAAAAGGTGAAGGCCAACCGCGCCCGCTACGATGCGGCGCGCGGCAAGCTGCAGGGCCTGGGCCTCGATGAGGCCGAAAAGAAGGCGGTGAACGACATCAGCGCGCTGCAGACCGACGTCGATGCCGCCTTCAAGGAAGCGATGGGCCAGATCATGGCGTTCAATGCCGAAGGCGCGGCGAAAGTCATCGCAGGGCGCATCGACCCGCTGAACCAGCAAACCCTGGCGGCGCTCAACAAGCTGACGGATTTGCAGCAGGCGGCCGTGAACAAGTTCAAGGACGACTCGATCAAGGCCGACCGCTCCCTGACCATGTGGATGGTGGTGCTGGCGGCGGTGGCGGTGGGCGTGGGCGTGCTGTGCGCGCTGGTGATCACCAAGTCCATCACCGGACCGCTGTCGGGCGCGGTGGAGGTGGCACAGAAAGTGGCGGCCGGCGAACTGACCTCGCAGGTCACGGTCGAAGGCAAGGATGAGACGTCGGAGCTGTTGCAGGCGCTGAAGGACATGAACGACAGCCTGGTCAAGACGGTCGGCCAGGTGCGCGCTTCGACCGATACCATCACCACTGCCTCGCACGAGATCGCGACCGGCAATGCCGACCTGTCGGCGCGTACCGAATCGCAGGCTTCCTCGCTGGAAGAAACCGCGGCGTCGATGGAGAACCTGACTTCCACCGTGAAGCAGAACGCCGACAACGCGCGCCAAGCCAACCAGCTGGCGGTGTCGGCTTCCTCGGTGGCCGAGAAGGGCGGCCAGGTGGTATCGCAAGTGGTCGATACCATGGGCTCGATCAAGCAATCGTCGACCAAGATCGTGGACATCATCGGCGTGATCGACGGCATCGCCTTCCAGACCAATATCCTGGCGCTGAACGCCGCGGTGGAAGCGGCGCGCGCCGGCGAGCAGGGCCGCGGCTTTGCCGTGGTCGCCTCCGAGGTGCGTAACCTGGCGCAGCGCTCGGCGGCGGCAGCCAAGGAAATCAAGGCCCTGATCGACGACTCGGTCGACAAGGTCGATGCCGGCGGCCGCCTGGTCGACGAAGCCGGCCAGACCATGGGCTTGATCGTGACTTCGATCAAGCAGGTGGCCGACATCATGGGTGAAATTACCGCAGCCACCCTGGAGCAGAGCCACGGCATCGAGGAAGTCAATGCCGCCATCGGCCAGATGGATGAAATGACGCAGCAGAATGCCGCCCTGGTGGAAGAAGCTGCCGCCGCCGCCGAGTCGATGCAGGAGCAAGCCGACAAGCTGGCCCAGGCGGTATCGATCTTCAAGCTGGCCGGCGACGAATTCGCCAAGCGCACCGCGCCGGCGCCGCGCGCGGCCAGGCCGGCCAAGCCGGTCGCGCCGCCGCGCAGCACGGCGGTGGTGCCGAAAGCGCCAATGCCGCAGCCGAAAAAGCTGGCCACGGCCGCCCCGGCCGGCGACGACTGGGAAGAATTCTGATGTACACCGGCAGCATGTAACCACGGAGAACCACAGCAATGGCGCTGACCAAAGAGACCGTGAAAGAGTTTGATTTCAACGGCAAGGATTTTGAACGGGTCCGCGCAATGATCTACAAACGGGCCGGCATCGCGCTGGCCGATTCGAAGCAGGAAATGGTGTATAGCCGCCTGGCGCGCCGTTTGCGCGCCACCGGCATCAACAGTTTCGTGCGCTATCTGGACGACCTGGAAGCAGGGCGCCTGGGCCATGGCGAGTGGGAATCGTTTACCAATGCGCTGACCACCAACCTGACCTCGTTCTTCCGTGAAGCGCACCACTTCCCCCTGCTGGCCGAGCATATCAAGGCCAAGCGCGGGGAAACGATCAATATCTGGTGCTCCGCCAGCTCCACCGGCGAAGAACCGTATTCGATCGCCATCACCTGCTGCGAGGCGTTCAACACGCTGACGCCGCCGGTGCACATCCTCGCCACCGATATCGACACCAATGTGCTGGCTACCGCCGCCAATGGCGTCTACCCGATGGAGCGGATCGACAAGCTGTCGCCCGAGCAGCAGCGCCGCTTCTTCCTGAAGGGGAAGGGCGCCAACGAAGGCATGGCGCGCGTGCGCCAGGAGCTGCGCCAGCTGATCACCTACAGGCAGGTCAACCTGCTGGACGAGAAGTGGGACATCCGTCCCGGCTTCGATGTGATTTTCTGCCGCAACGTGATGATCTACTTCGACAAGGCGACCCAGCGCAAGATCCTGCAACGCTTTGTCCCCCTGATGAAACCGGACGCCCTGCTGTTTGCCGGCCACTCCGAGAATTTCCTTTACGTGTCGGACGCTTTGAAGTTGCGCGGCAAGACTGTCTACGAGCTCGATGAGCGCAAGAGGGCATGACATGGAAAAAGAACACTTCGCCACCAACGTCTATTACGACCGGACGTTCGACTGCGACGCGGCCAAGATCCTGCCGGGCGAGTACTACTACACCAACCGGGACATGCTGATCGTCACCGTGCTCGGCTCTTGCGTGTCGGCCTGCATCCGCGACCGGGCCACCGGCCTGGGCGGCATGAACCACTTCATGCTGCCCGATGGCGGCGCCGATGTCGGCAGCCCGGTGTCGGCGTCGGCACGCTACGGCACGTATGCGATGGAAGTGTTGATCAACGATTTGCTGAAAGCCGGCGCGCGGCGCGAAAACCTGGAAGCCAAGGTGTTCGGCGGCGGTGCCGTGCTGAAGGGCTTCACCGCGATCAATGTCGGCGAGCGTAACGCGGCCTTCGTGCAAACCTTCCTGAAGAATGAAAAGATCCGCATCGTGGCGGAAGACCTGGAGGATATCTACCCGCGCAAGGTGTACTTCTTCCCGCGCACCGGCAAGGTGCTGGTCAAGAAACTGATGCAAACCCATAACGACACCCTGGCGCAGCGTGAAAGCGATTACGCCAACCGCCTCAAGGCCAAGCCGGTGGCGGGCGAGGTCGAGCTGTTCTGATTCAACAGTAAACGAGTTAGGTAACAACAATGAACAAGATCAAAGTCCTGATTTGCGACGACTCGGCGCTGATCCGCAGCGTGATGAGCGAAATCATCAAGAGCCAGCCGGACATGGAAGTGGTGGGCGTGGCGCCCGACCCGCTGGTGGCGCGCGAACTCATCAAGCAAACCAACCCGGACGTGCTGACGCTGGACGTGGAAATGCCGAAGATGGATGGCCTCGACTTCCTGGAACGCCTGATGCGCCTGCGGCCGATGCCGGTGGTGATGGTGTCGTCGCTGACCGAACGCGGCTCGGAAATCACGCTGCGCGCGCTGGAACTGGGCGCGGTCGATTTCGTCACCAAGCCCAAGATTTCGATCCAGGCCGGCATGCGCGAGTATGCCGAGCTGATCGCCGACAAGATCCGCGCCGCCTCCAAGGCCCGCGTGCGGGCGCGCACCCTGCCGGCCGCCGGCACTGCCGGCGAGGCGGGCACGCCGCTGCCGCAGTTGCGCAACCCGCTGATGTCTTCGGAAAAACTGATCATTGTCGGCGCCTCCACCGGCGGCACTGAAGCCATCCGCGAATTCCTGATGCAAATGCCGTCCGATTGCCCCGGCATCCTGATCACCCAGCACATGCCGGAAGGCTTTACCAAATCCTTTGCCAAGCGCCTCGATTCCCTGTGCAGGATTTCTGTGATGGAAGCGCAAGGCAATGAGCGCGTACTGCCGGGCCACGCCTACATTGCGCCGGGCCACTCGCACCTGCTGCTGGCCCGCTCCGGCGCCAACTATATGACCAAGCTCGACCAGGGCGAGCCGGTCAACCGCCACCGGCCCTCCGTCGATGTGCTGTTCCGTTCGGCGGCCCAGCATGCCGGCAAGAACGCGGTCGGCGTGATCCTGACCGGCATGGGCAAGGATGGCGCGGCAGGCATGTTGGAGATGAAGAACGCCGGGGCGTATAATTTTGCGCAGGATGAAGCCAGCTGCGTGGTGTTCGGCATGCCGCGCGAGGCGATTGCCGTCGGCGCCACGCACGAGGTTGGTGCGTTGCAGGCGCTGCCCGGCATGGTATTGGGTTATCTTGCCCAACATGGTTCGCGTGCATTGCGAGTTTGATACGAGGCTCCTCGAGAAGTTCGCCTTGGAGCAACGAAAATGCTATCCTACAACTTGCTGGGAACACCACTTTAATTAATAACCGCGTAAGTAGAAACAACGGAGCAATTCATGGCTGATCCAAAGATGAAATTTTTGGTTGTGGACGATTTCTCGACGATGCGCCGCATCGTGCGAAATCTCTTGAAGGAACTGGGTTATGCCAACGTGGACGAGGCAGAAGACGGCGTGATGGCGCTGGCCAAACTGCGCGCGGAGCAATTCGACTTCGTGGTGTCCGACTGGAATATGCCGAATATGGATGGCCTGACCATGCTGCAGAACATCCGTGCCGACCCCGCGCTGGCCAAGCTGCCGGTGCTGATGGTGACCGCCGAAGCCAAAAAGGAAAACATCATCGCGGCTGCGCAAGCGGGCGCCAACGGCTATGTGGTGAAGCCGTTCACCGCCGCCACCCTGGACGAAAAGCTGAACAAGATCTTCGAAAAGCTCGGCGCTTGAGCGCGGCGCCTGAATCCGCCGGGCTGGCCGCGATGGCGGACAGCCCGAGCGCACCGAGCGGTGGCAGCCATGGCCACCGTTGCGTCATCCTGAGTCAAGCATAAGACCACGTATGCATCAGACACATTTCCTGGTTCGCGAGCCCCTTCTCGATCCCGAGCAGCGCGTGGTCGGCTACGAACTCACCTGGCAGCAGGACGCTGCCTCGCAGGTGCCGACGCTGGCGCAACTCGAAGACCTGGTGGGCTTCGTCGCCAGCCAGGTGAACGATCCCGAGCGCGGCTGGCTGCTCAAGCAGAAAACCCTGTTCCTGCAAGCGGTGCCCGGCATGCTGTCGACCGATTCCCTGTTCGACATGCCGCCCGAGCATACCGTGCTGTCGATCAAGACCTCCGAACTCGCCAATCCGACCACGCTGGCGGCCGTGCAGGCGCTGCGTGCCGGCGGCGTGGGCGTGTTGCTGCGCGATGCCGACCTGGCGCGCGTGGGCAGCCGTTTGGGGACCATCTGTTCCTATGTCGAAGTGCGCTTCACCGGCGCCGATGTGGCGGCCCAGGCGCGCGCCTATTCGCTGCTGAAGACGTCCAATATCCGCATGGTGGGGCGGCCGGTGAACACCTGGGCCGACTTCGATGCCTGCGCGGCGCTGGGGCTCGATGCCTTCGTCGGCAAGCTGCACTTGACGCCGCGGCCCGGCACCGGCGGGCAGGGCTTGAATCCTTCGCAAACCATCATCCTGCAACTGATGCAGATGGTGAACGCCAACGCCGATGTGGCCCAGTTGGAGAGCGTGTTGAAGCGCGACGCGGCGCTGTCGTACAAGCTGCTGCGCTACATCAATTCGGCTGGCTTCGGGGCGGGGCGTGAAGTGCAATCGCTGAAGCAGGCCATCCAGCTGCTGGGTTACCAGCCGATGTACCGCTGGCTGACGCTGCTGCTGGCCACGGCCTCGACCTCGGGCTTCTCGCCGGTGTTGCTGGAGACGGCCGTGGTGCGCGGGCGCCTCGCGGAGCTGCTGGGGCAGAAGGCGCTGGGCAAGGCCGATGCGGAAAACATCTTCGTGGCGGGGATGTTCTCGCTGCTCGATCGCTTGCTGGGTATTCCGATGAAGGAAGTGCTGGCGGAGATCCAGCTGAACGAGGAAGTGGTGCAGGCGTTGCTGACCCGGGGCGGCAAATACGGCCCGTTCCTGGCGCTGGCGGAGGCGTGCGAATTGAATTCGAACCTGGTCAGTTCGCTGGCGTCATCGCTGTCGCTCACGCCCGAAGATGTGAATAAGGCGCATCTGTCGGCGTTGGCCTGGACGCAGAATATTACCACCTGATCAAAACCGGTAGGACGGTGTCAGACCCCAGGGTCTGACACCGGTTTACCGGTTTTAGATCTCGAGATTATCGATCAGGCGCGTCGTCCCCAGCTTGGCCGCCGCCAGCACCACCAGCTTCTCCCCCTGCGCCAGATCGCCCGCATTCGGCGGCTGCAAATCGTTGCGCTTGCGGATCGAAATATAGTCCGGCTTCCAGCCCCGCGCCGCCAGTTCATCCATCGCCTTGTGCTCGAGCTGGAACACATCCAGGTGTCCCGCACGCACCTCCTCCGCCACCTGGTTCAGCGCACGGTACAGTGCCGGTGCCTCCGCCCGCTCCTCCGCCGACAGATACATATTGCGCGACGACAGCGCCAGGCCATCATCGGCGCGATACGTTTCCGCCGCGATGATTTCGGTCGGCATGCCCAGCTGGCGCGCCATATTCCGCACGATCATCAGCTGCTGGTAATCCTTCTTGCCGAACACCGCCACCTTCGGCTGCACGCAAGAGAACAGCTTGGTCACCACCGTGCACACGCCGCCGAAGAAGCCAGGCCGGAACTCGCCCTCCAGCGTATTGCCCAAGCCTTGCGGCGGCTGCACGCGGTACTCCTGCGGCTCCGGATACATATCCTTCTCGGTCGGCGCGAACAGCACGTACACGCCTTCCTTCTCCAGCTTCTCCACGTCAGCCTGGAAGGTGCGCGGATACTTGTCGAAGTCCTCATTCGGCCCGAACTGCAGCCGGTTGACGAAAATGGATGCCACCACCGGGTCGCCATGCTTGCGCGCCAGGCGCATCAGCGACAGGTGGCCTTCATGCAGGTTGCCCATGGTGGGCACGAAGGCGGTGCGCAGCTGGCCACTGAGCTGGTCGCGCAGTTCTTCGATGTTCGAGATGATTTTCATAGTTGTTAGTTTAGGCAGGCGAGTAAGCGAGCCGCACGTAAATCGGTGCGAACGGTTCCGCCTGGGTAATTTCAATCAGGGTTTCCTTGGCCAGCTCCAGCATCGCCACGAAGTTCACCACCACCACCGGCGGAGGCGCCTCCGGATTGAATAGTTCGGTGAATTCGATGAAGCGGCTCGACTGGAGCTTGCGCAGGATGGAGGTCATGTGCTCGCGCACCGACAGCTCTTCGCGGGTAATCTTGTGGTGCTGCTTGAGCGTGGCGCGTTTCATCAGCGTGCGCCAGGCGTCCTGCAAGTCCACCACGGCCACTTCCGGCCAGGTCGGCACCAGGCTTTGTTCGATGAAGATCTGGGTGCGCACGAAGTCGCGCCCGACCTGGGGCAGGGTATTCAGCTCGTAAGCGGCCAGCTTGATCTGCTCGTACTCGAGCAGGCGGCGCACCAGTTCCGCGCGCGGGTCTTCCGCTTCCACGTCGAGGTCGTGCTGGCGCTGCGGCAGCAGCATGCGCGACTTGATCTCGATCAGCATGGCCGCCATCAACAGGTATTCCGCCGCCAGCTCCAGGTTGGACTTGCGGATCTCGTCGACGTACTTGAGATACTGCAGCGTCACCTCGGCCAAGGGGATGTCGAGGATGTTGAAGTTCTGCCTGCGGATCAGGTACAACAGCAGGTCGAGCGGACCTTCGAAGGCCTCGAGGAAGATTTCCAGCGCATCGGGAGGGATGTAGAGGTCATGCGGCAGTTTGAGCACGGGTTCGCCGTACAGGCGTGCAAAAGCGGCGCCGTCGGCTACATCCGCGGCGCTCGCTTCCGGTGGCGTGGTTTCCGCGCCCTGGCCTGCGCCGCCTGCGTCAGGCGGCAAGTCCGCGGCAACGGCCAGTTCGGCTTGTTCGGCCGGTTCGTCCACCGCGTCTTTTGGCGACATGCCGGGTACCGCCCCTTATGCCTTGCTCTGGTACACGTAAGCCTGTTGCTTGACGGTCGAGGCCTTGTTACGGGCTTGATCGTCGAGCGAAGTCACTGGCTTGTCCCACAGGATGGCGCGGCCGGCTTGCTGGCCTGCTTCGATCTGAGGATTCTTGGACTTCAGTTCCTTGATGAACAAGGTGTGGTCGGACTCGTATTTGTGATTCTGCTTGAGGAATTTCATATCGTGAAAATAACGGGGTTCAGCAACGGTCATTTTACCGTCTTTTCTCGTCAGAAACGATGCCGGATGCCAGCAATATAGGTATTTCCCTTGGCCGCGTTGCTGATCTTGTCGTACATCAGCACCGCATAGACGTCGGTGCGTGGCGACAGGTTGTAATCGTAGCCGGCCGAACCGGTGTCACGATGGAATTCCGGCACCACGCTGGCCTTGTCGGTCAGGCGCGACCAGGCCACCATCCAGCGTCCCGCGCCGCCATGCGTCGGGACGGTGAAGCCGGCTTGCACGCTGTGGCCTTCGCGCCCGCTGACCTTGGCTTCGTGGTCGGAATAGGAAGCAAACAGCTTCACGACCTTGAAGTCGTAAGCCGCCGCAGCCAGCCAGGTGCGCTGCGCGGGCACGGCCGCACTCAAGCCCGGACCGAAACGCACCCTTTGCGCGCCGAAGGTGACGGAGAGCTCCTTGCCCACATATTTGGCCACCGCCGACCAATTGTTGTTGTGCTGGCCCGGCTGCTCGCCCAGCGAGTATTGCGCGATGAAGGTGGTGTTGTACACCGGGTTGGCGGCGTACTGGATGGAATTGCTCCAGCCGGTATCGCCCAGCGTGGCGTTGCCGCCAACGACGGTGAAGATCTGGTTGATCAGGGGCGAAAAACGGGTCGACGGTCCGAACGGGTTGATCTGGCCGGCGGCGATAAACAGCGGGTTGCCGATGCGGCCCAGGCGTACCGTGCCGAAACTGCCGGCCAGGCCGACGTTGGCGTTACGGGCGAAGATGGCCTCGCCGGGGAAGCGGCCGGCCTCTCCGGTATCGCCGCGGAAGAAGCCTTCGATCTGGAACTGGGCCTTCATGCCGCCGCCCAGCGCTTCGGTGCCGGAGAAGCCGTAGAAGGAAGTGATCATGCCGCCGCTGTTGATGGCGTTGACGGCGACCGGTGCGCTGGCGGTGGCGTTGCGGCCGGCGAAAGCGTCAACGACGCCGTAAATCATGACCTGGTCTTGCGCCAATGCGGCGAAGGGCAGGGCCAGGGCGAGAGCAGGGAGCAGTTTTTTCATGAGTATCTTCTCAATATTGTTGTTCAGGCTTCGTGCTGCGCCCCATTGTCACCGCTGCCCACCCATGCGACAAGAAAAACTTCCCTGGCCGTGGGCGGGCAGCCACGCCCGTTTGCCAGCGCACAGACTGGCGGCGGCGCGCAGGGCACTGTGATGGCTCGATCCCCGCAAAGGAGGCCATCATGGCTCAGAACAAACAACTCAGTAAACAGAACCGGCAATCGGTGCAAAACGTCGAGTCGGACCAGACTGGCAACAAGAACACGGCGAAACGCAACACCAAGAATGAGCAGTCCCGCACCAAGGCTGGTAGCGCCGAAGGCGCCGGCGGCGGCGCGAAACAGAAAGCTAAACGCGGCTGAGTCGGCGGCCGTTGAAGGCGGCCGCCAGCGGACTTTGCCCGCTTAGCGTATGCTTGCGGGCAACATGAAGACCCGCACCGCCATTCTCCTGACGATCCCGCCCATGCTCTGGGCGGGCAATGCGATCGTCGGGCGCATGGTCGCGCAGGATGTGCCGCCCATCATGCTGAATTTCCTGCGCTGGGCGATTGCCTTTGTCCTGTTGCTGCCATTCGCGGGGCCGATTTTCCGGCGCGGCAGTGGCTTATGGACGAATTGGCAACGGCTCGCGGTGCTCGGGCTGCTCGGCATCGGGCTCTACAACGCCTTGCAGTATCTTGCCCTGCAAAGTTCAACCCCGATCAATGTGACGCTCGTCGCGTCCGGCATGCCGGTCTGGATGATGCTGACCGGCTGGCTGTTTTTCGGCGCCGGCGTATCGCGGCGGCAGGTGGCGGGCGCGGTGCTGTCGATTGCCGGCGTGCTCCTGGTATTGGCGCGCGGCGAATGGTCGCACTTAATGGAATTGCGCCTGGTGGCTGGCGATATATTCATGATCCTGGCCACCATTGCGTGGTCGCTGTATAGCTGGCTATTAACCCGGACTACTGGCCCGGCGGATATCCGCGGACACTGGGCCAATTTCCTGCTGGCGCAAGTGGCTTTTGGCGCGGTGTGGTCGGGTTTTTTTGCAGCCGGGGAGGCGGCAATATCTTCGGCAGTGATTCACTGGAGCTGGCCGCTTATTGCCGCATTGGCTTATGTCGCCATCGGACCGGCGATTATCGCTTTCCGCTGCTGGGGCGCTGGCGTGCAGCAGGCCGGACCGGCTGTGGCGTCGTTCTTTGTGAACCTCACGCCATTATTTACCGCGCTGCTGTCATCCATCATCCTCGGCGAACCGCCGAAAACCTATCACGCGATCGCATTTATCCTGATCGTGGGAGGAATAGTTATTTCCTCCGGCCGTGCGACAGCCCGGCGTTAAATCTGATAATTTCAAATTTTCCGCCGGAGGTTGCCATGCGTACCCTCATCCCCGCCACGCTGGCCGTGGCCTTTTTGCTCTCCGCTTGCGACAAGCCGCCACCGAAGCCGCCACAGCCAATTGCGGCCGTGGCGGGCACGTCCAGCCAAATGTCAGCCTGATCACGCTAAGAGTTGGCGCGAATCAGAAATCGACGGTGGCTGAAACGGTGGCAGTACGCGGCGCGCCGGCGACCAGGTAGCCGGCGCCGGGATAACCGCCTGCCGAAGCCCAGTAATTGCGGTCGAAAGCATTATCCAGACGGGCGCGGAAAGTCACATTGCGCTGCGCAAGCCTGGTTGCGTAATTCAAACCAAGGTCAATGCGATTCCAGGACGGCAATTGCTGCTGGTTGGCGCCATCAGCGAACTGCTTTGAGGTGTAAATAGCGCGGGCATTTAAGGACAGGCCGGGAAGGGAATTAATATCCCACTCGCCGCCGATATTAAGTTGGGTTCTTGGAACACCAATCACATCCTTGCCCTGGTTAATACTGGCGGCGGTGCGGCGCTGTTCCGCGTCGAGCAGCGTCAGACCGCCCAACAGGCGAACGCCACGCGCCGGATTGCCGAATACCGACAATTCCAGGCCGCGATTGCGCTGCTCGCCAAATACGCCGAAATGGCGGTTTTCGACATAAGCCGACGGCATCCCGGTCGAGAATATCGCGGCGCTGAATCCCAGCGCGCCGGTATCGAATTTCACGCCCAGCTCTTTCTGGCGCGAGGTATAAGGGGCGAAGGTTTCGCCAATATTGTCGATATCGGTGCCGGAAGCGACCGGACCTTGCTGCAGGCCTTCGATGTAATTGGCGTAGACCGACACCCCCTTGACCGGCTTGAACACGATGCCGGCCACCGGCGACACGGCGTTTTCGTCGTAAGCGGCGTTCTGGAGGCCGGTGTTGTAATCGTAGCCATACACCTTCATCGACTGGTGGCGGACGCCGACGGTCAGCAGCCAGCGGCCATCGTCCAGCGACATGGTGTCGGCAACGGCGTAGCTGGACAGGATGCTCTTGCTGGTGACCAGTGGCTGATCCATCCGGCCGCCTGTGAAGAAGTTGGCCGGCGGCGCGTCGACGTCCACCGGACGGTAGAGATTGGTCGCAAAGCCGGGGAAGAAGTTGCTCAATGCGTAAGCGTTTTTGGATTCCTGCCAGTAACCCGAAACGGTCGCGCTCAGGCTGTGGCCGACGCTGCCGGTTTGCAATTTGCCGCGTACGCCGGCCTCGCCGGTGCGTACGCTATCCTTGCGGGCATTATCGAAACGGTACATGGTGGCGCCGCCGTCGCTGGCGCTGACCGTTGGCGAGGCCAGGATGTTGAATTCCTCGCCATGGCGCGCGCCCAATGCGGCCCAGGCGACTGCGCCTGGCGCCAGGTCGACTTCGCCGCGCAAGGTGCCGAAGGTGTCGCGCTCGTTCGACGTGGTCCAATTCTGCGCGAAGTTGGACGAGGCGTCCGGCGCCGCAGGCAGGGCGATGCCGCCAATGACCGTCACGCTGGGACGGGCACCGGTCAGCTTGTGGTCCTGGTGGCCGATGTCGGCCGACAGGCGGAAGCCTTTGCCGCGATAGTCGAGGCCGGCCGACAGCACGCTCAATTCGCGGCCTTCACGGTCGATGGCGGTGTCGCCGTCGCGGCGCACGGCATTGATCCGCAAGCCGGTGCGCTTGTCGTCGCCAAAGCGGCGGCCCAGGTCCAGTGCGGCATAGCCCTGGCCGCCGGATTCGGCGCCGACGGTGAGCGCGGTCAGGTCGGCACTGGCGGCACGTTTCGGCAGCAGGTTGATGGTGCCGCCGATGCCGCCGCCGCCCGGCTGGGCACCGTTGATGAAGGTGTTCGCGCCGCGGAATACTTCCACGCGCTCCAGCAATTCGGAGGCGACGAACTGGCGCGGCAGCAGGCCGTACAGGCCGTTATAGGCCAGGTCGTCCGAATTCACGGCGAAACCGCGGATCACGTACAGCTCCTGGTAATTGCCGAAACCGCGCGCCACGCGCACCGAGGGATCGTTCTGCAGCACGTCGGCCACCGAGCGCGCTTGCTGGTCCTGGATCAGGGCCTGGGTATAGTTGGTGGTGTTGAAGGGGGTGTCCATCATGTCCATATTGCCGAGCAGGCCGAGGCGGCCGCCGCGCGCGACCTGGCCGCCCGCGTAAGCCTTGGGCAAGCCCTCGGCCGAGGCGTCTGCCGAGGCGCTGATGACGACGGTCTGGATTTCCTGGGCGGCAGCGGCGCCGCTGGCGAGGAGGGCGGCGGCGAAGGCGAGCGGAGTGAGTTTATGCATGGATGACTAGCCAAATTTAATTGCAGAATGTAATATCTTAATCGAAATGCGAACAATTCGCATTTACTTTAATTTACATACTGCCGATGAGTCCTCAAGCCACCCGCCGCTGGGCGTGGATCCACAAATGGAGCAGCCTGGTCTGCACCGTGTTCATGCTGCTGCTGTGCCTGACCGGCTTGCCGCTGATTTACCACCATGAAATCAGCCATGCGATGGGCTACGAGACGGAAGCGCCGGCAATGCCGGCCGACACGCCCAAAGCCAACATCGACGAGGTGATCGCGGCGGCCAAGGCGCTCTATCCCGGCAAGATCATGATGTACATGTCGCAGGAGGCGGATGAGCCCAATATCTGGAACCTGACGCTGGGCGACCATCCCACCGACGAAAACTTCAAGCCGGTGGCGGTCGATGCCCGCACGGCCAAGGTGCTGGCCCAGCATAATTTCGAGGACACTTTCCTCGGCGTGATGTTCCACCTGCATGTGGACTTGTATGCCGGGCTGTGGGGCAAGCTGTTCCTCGGTTTGATGGGGCTGTTGCTGCTCGTGGCCATCGTGTCGGGTGTGGTGCTGTACGCGCCATTCATGCGCAAGCTCGATTTCGGCACGGTGCGCCGCGACCGTGCTCCGCGCCTGAAGTGGCTGGACATGCATAACCTGCTGGGCATTGTGACGCTGGTATGGGCGCTGGTGGTCGGCGCGACCGGGATGGTGAATACCTGGGCCGATCTGCTGCTCAAATACTGGCAAGCCACCGAGATGGCGGAAATGGTGGCGCCTTACCGGAACCTGCCGCCACCGGCTGCGCTGGCATCCATGGAAGATGCGATGCGGCGTGCGCTGGCCGCCGAACCGGGAATGAAGATCGGCTTTGTGGCATTCCCGGGCACGCCGTTCACCAGCGCCCACCACTACGGCATCTTCATGCGCGGCGACCAGGCGCTGACGTCACGGTTGTACCAGCCGGTGCTGGTCGATGCCCAAACGGCACAAGTCACGGACAACCGCGATTTGCCGTGGTACCTGACGGCGCTGCTGATTTCGCAGCCGCTGCACTTCGGCGATTACGGCGGGCAGGCGATGAAACTGCTGTGGGCTTTGCTGGACTTGGCCACGATCATCGTTCTCGGCAGCGGCTTATACCTTTGGCTCAAGCGCGGCGTCGCGGCAGGCGCGCCCGGCGCCGAACCGGCCGCTGCTGCGCTTCCCGCCGCCGCACTGGAAGGGGGCGCCAAATGAACTGGAAATTATGGGGCGCACCCCTTGCGCTCGGCATATCGACCAGCATCGGTTTGGTTTCCGCACTGCTTGGCGACGGCTGGTGGGACGCCATTTCCGCTATCACCCTCGGCGCTCCGGTCGCCGTTGGCATCTACTGCGGCTGCCGGCGCACCTGACGCTCAGTGCTTCAGCAGGCGCCGCATGACCAGCGGGGGTGGTTCGAGCGGGTTGGCGTGCGAGTATTCGAGTTCTTCGGCGAGGGTGAATTCGTAGGCGGTGTAGAAGTCGATCAGCTTGGGCTGGTCGCTGCGCACGGCCAGGCGCAGTTCGGAAATGCCGGCGGCCAGGGCGTGGTGGATCACGGCTTCCAGCAAGTGCTGCGAGAGGTTGGTGCCGCGGTAGTCGGCGATCACGCCCATGCGCAGGATTTCCCACACGTCGGGATCGCCATCGAGCGGCAGCCAGCGCACGGAGCCGATTGGGTGTTCGCCGTCGAGCAAAATAAAACCGCCGCCGTCGCGCAAGTGATCGGCGACGTAGACGGCGGTTTCACGGTGTCCGCTGGAGGTGACGCTGACCTTGCCGGCCCACGCTTTGCGCGTGAGCTCGGCGATCAGTGAGGCATCTTCAGCGCTGGCTTCGCGAACGATTATGTCCATGCTTAACGTACGCGCATGCCCGGTTCGGCGCCCGGCCATGGGTTGAGGACGTAAATGCCTGGATTGGCTTTCTCGTCCGCTGCCGAAGCGGCGAGCACCATGCCTTCCGACACGCCGAACTTCATCCTGCGCGGCGCCAGGTTGGCCACCATGACGGTCAGTTTGCCGACCAGGTCTTCCGGTTTGTACATCGACTTGATACCGGAGAAAACGTTGCGGTGGCGGCCTTCGCCAACGTCCAGCGTCAGGCGCAGCAGCTTGCCGGCGCCTTCCACGTGCTCGCAGTTGACGATGCGGGCGATGCGCAGGTCGATCTTGGCGAAATCGTCGATCGAGATTTCGGGTGCCAGTGCTTCGATGTCGCCGGCGGCCGCGGCGGCGGCATCGGTGGTGCCGGCGGCTGCGGGAGCTGCCGCGGCAGGCGTTGCGGCAGCAGCGGCTTGCTGCGCCGGCGCGTCGAACAGGTCTTCGATCATCTTGGCATCGACGCGGGTCATCAGGTGGCTGTAGGCGCCGATCGTACGGCCCAGCATTGGCTGCCATGCCGCGCCCGAGGCCACGGAGGTGTCGGCCCAGGCGTAGGCGCCGTCGTTCAGGAAGGTGCGCACATTGGCGGCAACGCCCGGCAGCACCGGCGACAGCAGGATGGTCAACTGGCGGAACAGGATCAGCGCAGCGGTGCAGACGTCATGCAGCTCGGCTACTTTGGTCTCGTCCTTGGCCAGGATCCATGGCTTGTTCTCGTCCACGAAGCGGTTGGCGACGTCGGCGATTTCCATGATTTCACGCAGCGCCTTGCCGAATTCGCGCGATTCGAAATTGGCGGCAATGGCTGCCTGGCGCTCGCTGCCGTCGGCAGCCAGCAGGGCTTTGTTGATCCATTCCTGCGACGAGGCGGACAGCGCAGCGGCCAGCTTGCCGTCGAACTTCTTGGCGATGAAGCCGGCGCAGCGCGAAGCGATGTTGACGAACTTGCCGATCAGGTCCGAGTTGACACGGGCCACGAAATCGTCGCCGGTGAAGTCCAGGTCTTCGACCCTGGAGTTCAGCTTGTAGGCCAGGTAGTAGCGCAGCCATTCCGGATTCATGCCCAGGTTCAGGTAGCGCAGCGGCGAAATGCCGGTGCCGCGCGACTTGGACATCTTTTCGTTGTTGACGGTCAGGTGGCCGTGCACCGCCACTTTCATGCGGTCGATGGTCGGGTGCTTGGCAAATTGCAGCATCGCCGGCCAGAACAACAGGTGGAAGGACACGATGTCCTTGCCGATGAAGTGGATCTGTTCCGTGCCCGGATCGGCCAGCAGCGCCTCGTAGTCGATACCTTTCTTGCCGCAGTAATTCTTCAGCGACGCCAGGTAACCGACCGGCGCGTCCAGCCAGACGTAGAAGTACTTGCCCGGCGCGTCAGGGATCGGGATGCCGAAGTAGGGCGCATCGCGCGAAATATCCCAGTCGGCCAGCTTTTCGCCGGCTTCGCCCAGCCACTCCGACACCTTGTTCACCATCTCAGGCTGCAAACGGCCCGGTGTGTTCAGCCAGTCGCGCAGGAATTCGAAGCAGCGCGGGTCGGACAGCTTGAAGAAATACTGTTCGGAAGGTTTCAGGACCGGCGTGGCGTTGGTGAAGACCGAGAACGGGTTAATCAGTTCGGTCGGCTGGTAGGCCGCGCCGCACACTTCGCAGTTGTCGCCGTACTGGTCCTTGGCGTGGCAGTTCGGGCATTCGCCCTTGATGTTGCGGTCAGCCAGGAACATGCCCTTGACCGGGTCGAAGAAACGGTCGACCACCTTGGTCTGGATCAGGCCAGCTTCGCGCAGCTTGCGGTAAATGCCTTGCGACAGTTCGACGTTTTCCGGCGAATCGGTGGAATACCAGTTGTCGAAAGCGATATGGAAACCGTCCAGGTATTGGGCGCGGCCGGCGGCGATCTTGGCCACGAATTCCTGCGGGGTGATGCCTTCCTTTTCGGCGGCGATCATGATCGGCGTGCCGTGGGTGTCATCGGCGCCCACGAAGTGCACTTCGCGCAAACCGTCGCCCTCGGCCTGCATTCGCTGGAAACGGACCCAGATGTCGGCCTGGATGTACTCCATCATATGGCCGATGTGGAAGGCAGCGTTTGCGTATGGCAGGGCAGTGGTGACGAACAGCTTGCGAGTCATAATTGATGCGCTAGTAAGGTGGATAAAAAGAGCATTTTACCAGCGGATGCGCTAGACTGCGCCATCACCAATGGAGAATTGCATGAGTATCACCGTAGATGACGTCAAATCGGCACTGTCCCAAGTAATCGACCCTAATACCAGTAAGGACTTCGTCTCCTCCAAATCCGTCCGCAACCTGAAGGTGGAGGGTGGCGAAATCAGCCTCGATATCGAGCTGGGCTACCCGGCCAAATCGCAGGTCGATGCGATCCGCGCCAATGTGCTGGCTGCCTTGCAGCCGCTGGGCAGCAAAGTGCACTTGAATGTCGGCAGCAAGATCATTTCCCACACTGTCCAGCGTGGCTTGAAGCTGATGCCGAACGTGAAGAATATCATCGCCGTGGCCTCGGGCAAGGGCGGGGTTGGCAAATCGACCACCGCCGTCAACCTGGCGCTGGCATTGGCTGCCGAGGGCGCGGCGGTAGGCGTGCTCGATGCCGACATCTATGGCCCCTCGCAGCCGATGATGCTGGGCGTTTCCGGCCGCCCGACCACCTCTGACGGCAAGACCATGGACCCGATGGAAGGCCATGGCGTTCAGGTGTCCTCGATCGGCTTCCTGATCGACCCGGACGAACCGATGGTGTGGCGCGGCCCGATGGTGACCCAGGCCTTGCAGCAATTGCTGGAGCAGACCAACTGGCGCGACCTGGATTACCTGATCGTGGACATGCCGCCGGGCACCGGCGACATCCAGCTGACCCTGTCGCAGAAAGTGCCGGTGACTGGCGCCGTGATCGTGACCACCCCGCAGGACATCGCCCTGCTCGACGCGCGCAAGGGCTTGAAGATGTTCGAGAAGGTCGGCATCCCGATCCTGGGCGTGGTGGAGAATATGAGCACCCATATCTGCTCGAACTGCGGGCATGTCGAAGAAATCTTCGGCCATGGCGGCGGCGCCAAGATGTGTGCCGATTTCGGCGTGGAATTCCTGGGCGCGCTGCCGCTGAAGCTGGCGATCCGCGAACAGGCCGATTCCGGCAAGCCGACCGTGGTGGCCGAGCCGGATGGGCCGGAAGCGGCGATCTACAAGGCGATTGCGCGCAAGGTCGCCGTCAAGGTGGCCGAGAAGGCCAAGGACATGAGCAGCAAATTCCCCAGCATCGTCATCAAGCACGACTGATGGCGCGCGCCTTCCGCCGCGCGGCATTTGCCGCACTGGCCGCATCGGCCGGCCTGGCTGCGTTGGTCGGCTGCTCGGCCCCGTCGCACCCCTCCGAACCGGCCGCGCCCGCGCAGCCAAGCGCCCGCGCTTGGCTGCCGCAGCGTCACGACTCTACTGCCGAGCTGCGCGGACTGTCCGTCCTGAGCGACCAAGTGGCGTGGGCCAGCGGCGCCAAGGGTACGGTGTTGCGCACGGTCGACGGCGAGCACTGGAGCCTGCTGCCGGTCCCCGGTGCCGAGGCGTTTGACTTCCGCGATATCGAAGCCTTCGACGCCAACACGGCGATCGTCATGGGCGCCGGCCCGGGCGAGGCCTCACGCATGTACCGCACGCGCGACGGCGGCGCGAGTTGGCAGCTCTTGGTCGTGAACAAGGAGCCGGAAGGCTTCTGGGACGCCATGGCATTCTGGGATGCGCGCAACGGCATCGTGTTTGGCGATCCGGTACGCGGCGCCTTCCAGATCCTGTTGACCAGGGATGGCGGCGACAGCTGGCAGACGGTCAATGAGCCGGCCGGCCTGGCGGCGTTGCCGCAAGAGGGAGCATTCGCTGCCAGCGGAACCTGCCTGAGCGTGGCCGGCCGGAGCGACGCCTGGTTCGTCACCGGTGGCGCAGCGCAGGCGCGTGTTTTCCGCTCGGTCGACCGCGGCCACAGCTGGCAAGCCGCGGCCCTGCCAATCCCGGCGGCCGCCGCCAGCAAGGGCGCGTTTTCAGTCGGCTTTGCCGGCAATGGGCACGGTTTGGCGGCGGGCGGCGATTATAAGGAGCCGGCACTGGAGACGCTGAATGGCGCCATCAGCCGCGATGGCGGTGCCGGCTGGTCGCCGGCGCAGATCCTGCCGACCGGCTTCATGTCGGCGGTGGTGCCGGTGCCTGGCACGGGCGGCACGTTCGTCGCGGTCGGCCTGGCGGGCTCGGGCTACACGCGCGACGGCGGCAAACACTGGACAATTATCGAAAAGGAAACGAAACTGAACGCCGCTGGCTTTTCGGCATCCGGCGCCGGATGGGCGGTCGGGCCGAAAGGCTTGATCGTCAAGTACGCAGGACCACCACTCAAATAGGAGAAGGATATGCAAAAGATTCTCGCGGCCATGACGATGGCCTTGCTGGCGGGGAGCGCAGCGGCGCAATCGGTGGACTTTACCGAGCCCAAAAATGGCGCAGTGGTCAGCAGCCCGTTCAAGGTCAAGTTCGCCGTGACCGGCATGGAAGTCAAGCCAGCCGGCACCATGGACAGCAACACCGGCCACCATCACTTGCTGATCAACGCCGACAGCATGAAGGTTGGCGAATCGATTCCCTTCGATGAAAAACACCTGCATTTCGGTAAAGGCCAGACAGAAACCGAAGTCACCCTGCCGCCGGGCAACTACAAGCTGACCATGCAGTTTGCCAACGGCGCCCACCAAAGTTACGGCCCCGGCCTGTCCAAGACCATCAACGTCACCGTCAAGTAACATGAAAGTCGGGGTCAGCTCTGGCAACCGGACATTTCGCTGCGCGAAATGTCCGGTTG
>CBFGQI010000085.1:0-22059 GCA_965650885.1 uncultured Oxalobacteraceae bacterium | reverse complement strand
ATCATCTACACCGACATCGGCCGCGACGGCATGATGGGCGGCGTGAACATCGAAGCCACCGTGCGCCTGGCGCAGGCGGTGAAGATCCCGGTCATCGCTTCCGGCGGCGTGCACACCATCAAGGACGTGGAAGCCCTGTGCGCGGTGCAGGACGAAGGCATCGAAGGCGTGATCTGCGGCCGCTCGATCTACGAAGGCACGCTGGACCTGGCATCGGCCCAGGAACGCGCCGATGAACTCTCCGAGTAATCAATATGCTGGCTAAACGCATCATCCCCTGCCTCGACGTGACCGACGGCCGCGTCGTCAAAGGGGTCAATTTCACCGAATTGCGCGACGCCGGCGATCCGGTGGAAATCGCCCGCCGCTACGACGAGCAGGGTGCCGACGAACTGACCTTCCTCGACATCACCGCCTCGAGCGACAACCGCGACCTGATCCTGCACATCATCGAAGCGGTGGCCTCGCAAGTGTTCATCCCGCTGACCGTGGGCGGCGGCGTGCGCCAGGTGGCCGACGTGCGCCGCCTGCTCAACGCGGGCGCGGACAAGGTCAGCATGAACACCTCGGCGGTCAACAATCCGCAACTGGTGTACGAAGCGTCGCAGAAGCACGGCAGCCAATGCATCGTGGTGGCGATCGACGCCAAGAACGTGGCGCCGGGCAAGTGGGAAGTGTTCACCCACGGCGGCCGCAACGCGACCGGCCTCGATGCCGTCGAGTGGGCGAAGAAGATGGCGGAACTGGGCGCCGGCGAACTGCTGCTGACCAGCATGGACCGCGACGGCACCAAGTCCGGCTTCGACCTCGGCTTGACGCGCGCCGTCAGCGACGCGGTCAACGTGCCGGTGATCGCTTCCGGCGGCGTGGGCGGCTTGCAGGACCTGGCCGACGGCGTCAAGCTCGGCCATGCCGACGCGGTGCTGGCCGCCAGCATTTTCCACTATGGCCAGCACACCGTGCAGGAAGCCAAGCAATTCATGGCGGCGCAGGGCATACCCGTGCGCCTTTCTTAAACTTCGGGGAACTCACAATGGCTAACGCAATTGCATCGAATGGTGTCGCCAAAGCCAAATGGCTGAACAGGGTAAAGTGGGACGAGCATGGCCTGGTGCCTGTCATCGCACAGGAAGCCGGCAGCAATGATGTGCTGATGTTCGCGTGGATGAACCGGGATGCGCTCTACAAGACCGTGGAGCTGGGCGAGGCCGTCTACTGGAGCCGCTCGCGCAAGAAGCTGTGGCACAAGGGCGAGGAATCGGGCCATGTGCAGAAAGTGCTGGAAATCCGCCTCGATTGCGACGAGGACGTGGTGCTGCTCAAGATCGAGCAAGAAGGCGACATCGCCTGCCACACCGGGCGCCACTCCTGCTTCTTCAACAAGTTCGAGAATGGCGACTGGCAGAACACCGAGCCGGTGCTGAAAGACCCGGCCGAGATTTACGCGGAAGAGAAGAAATGAGCAATGTACTGGACCGCGTCGCGGCCACCATCGAATCGCGCAAGGGCGGCGACCCCGGGTCCTCCTATGTCGCCAAGCTGTTCGCCAAGGGCGACGACGCCATCCTGAAGAAGATCGGCGAGGAAGCCACCGAGACCGTGATGGCGGCCAAGGATGCCCGCGCCAGCGGCGATGCATCGAAAGTGCTGTACGAATGCGCCGACCTGTGGTTCCATTCGCTGGTGCTGCTGGCGCAATTCAATTTGTCGCCGCAGCAGGTACTCGATGAGCTGGCGCGCCGCGAAGGCTTGTCCGGCCTGGAAGAAAAAGCCTCTCGTAAGGAATAAACGTGGAAAATTGCCTGTTCTGCAAGATTGCGGCGAAACAGATCCCGTCGGCGGTGGTGCATGAAGACGATGACTTGATGGTGTTTAAGGATATCAACCCGGCGGCCCCGGTACACTTGCTGATCATCCCGAAACTGCACTTGTCCACCTTGTCGGACTGCACGGCGGAGCATGCACCCCTGCTGGGCAAGATGCTGGCCCTGGTGCCGCAACTGGCTGAGCAGCATAATATCGCCGTCGCCTACGACGCCGACGGCACGCCGACCCGCGGCTACAAGACCCTGATCAACAGCGGTCCGGATGGCGGCCAGGAGGTGTACCACCTGCACATGCACCTGTACGGCGGCCCGCGTCCATGGCGCGGCATGCGGACTTGAAAAGATGACAAGCACATGACAGGGTGCGCTTCGCGTATACTGTCCGAACGAATGATTTTTTTAGGGGTTTTGTAATGGGTTCTATGAGCATTTGGCACTGGCTGATCGTCCTGGTGGTCGTCATGCTGGTATTCGGCACCAAGAAACTGGGCAATATCGGCTCCGACCTGGGCAAGGCCGTCAAGGGCTTCAAGGATGGCGTCAAGGGCAACGAGGAAGACAAGCCTGACCAGCCAGCGCCGCCGCCAGCCCAGGTGACCGATAAAGGCACGATCGAAGTCGAAGCCAAGGAAAAGACCAAGCAGTAAGTTGCGATGATCGACCTCGGTCTTACCAAAATCGCCGTCATCGGGGTCGTGGCCCTGGTCGTCATCGGTCCGGAAAAGCTGCCCAAGGTGGCGCGCATGGCCGGGACGCTGTACGGCCGTGCCCAGCGTTACCTGAACGACGTCAAATCCGAAGTCAGCCGCGAGATGGAGCTGGAAGAGCTGAAGAACCTGCGCAAGCAGGCCGAAGAAGCCGCCAGCACCTTCAAGAGCGACGTGGAAAATTCCATCGGCAAGGAATTGGCGGACGCTGAATCAGCCTTCCACGGCGACGCGCCGGCCGCCACCCCGGCGCTGGACCTGTACACCCCGACCAGCGACGACATGGCCCGCAAGGCCAAGGATTTCCGCCGCAAACGCGTGGTGCGCAACTCGGCAGTGCCGCTGTGGTACAAGCAGCAAGCCGGTGTCCGCACCCACGTCATCTCCGGCGCGGCGCGCATGAAGCGCCACCGTCCCGGCAGCCGCCAAAACGCATCGTTTTTCTAAATGAGTCAACAAGAACCCGCCGAAGAAACCTTCATCAGCCACCTGGTTGAGTTGCGCGACCGCCTGGTCAAGGCCAGCATCGGCATCGTGGTGATGACGGCGCTGATCGGCTTCGGCCTCGGCCCGGCAAAAGTCTATGACCTGATCGCCGCGCCGATGATCGCCGCCATGCCGGCAGGTTCGAAGATGATCGCTACCAGCGTGATCTCGCCCTTCCTGGTGCCGATGAAGGTCACGCTGCTGTTCGGCTTCATCCTGGCGCTGCCATGGGTGCTGTACCAGATGTGGGCCTTCGTCGCGCCCGGCCTGTACACGCACGAGAAGCGCCTGGTGGCGCCGCTGGTGATTTCCTCGTCCGCATTGTTCATGGCCGGCGTGGCGTTCTGCTACTTCCTGGTGTTCGGCAAGGTGTTCGCCTTCATCAACCAGGTCTCGCCCACTTCGATTTCGGTGATGCCGGATATCGAGAACTACCTCGACTTCGTCATGTCGATGTGCCTGGCCTTCGGCTGCGCCTTCGAAGTGCCGGTGGTGGTGGTGGTGCTGGTGCGCATGGGCCTGGTGTCGGTCGCCAAGTTGAAGGAGTGGCGCGGCTATGTCATCGTGGCCGCCTTCGTGATCGCCGCCATCGTGACGCCGCCGGATATCGTCAGCCAGTTCGCCCTGGCGATTCCGATGTGGCTGCTGTTTGAGATTGGTGTGCTGCTGTCGCCCATGTTCGTGCGCGCCACCACGGCGCCGGAAGAGAAGGCCGACTAAAGGAAGAGCTTGGTCATGATGATCGCCAGCATGGCGATCGTCACGCCATGCAGCCAGTAAAGCGGCCTCAGCTTCGCCATGACCCATTCCTTCATCTCAGCTTCATGGCGGGTAAACATCGCCTGGACTTCGGCGCGCCAGATAGCCAGGTCGGCGTCGCCGGCGACGGGTTGGCTCAGGGCCATCTGCAATCCGTCGGCATGCGCTTCGGCATGCTCGCGCGGAATGCCGGCCTCAACTAGGCGCTTGATATATTGAGCTGTGTCAAGCTGGATCGGCATGGTCATGGCCACTCCCTGATTCAGGTTAGCAGAATCGCCCCGCGGCGCACGCGGGGCATGGGAGCAGCTTAGACCGCTTACTGCATCAGCTCTTTGATGACGCGCACAGGGGCGCTACCGTAGCTGAGGAAATCTTCGTGGAAGTCTTTCAGCGAGAACTTGCTGCCCAGGGCGGCGCGGCGCTGCTCGCGCAATTCCATGATTTCGGCGTAGCCGGAGAAGTAGCTGGTGAGCTGCACCGACGTCAGCTGCGCGCGGCGCCATTTCTCCTTCGCTTCGGCGGCGGTCTGGAAAGCCTGGCGCGTCAACAGGTCGATCGCCTGTTCCTCCGTCATGCCCAGCACGTGCACGCTGTAATCGAGGATGGTGTTGGTCACGCTGCGCAGGTTCCACTTCGAATACATCAGCCACATCTCCGGCTCGTTGTTGCCGTAGCCCGACTCCAGCATCATGCGTTCGCTGTAGACCGCCCAGCCTTCGACCATGGCGCCATTGCCGAAGATCGACTTCACGATCGAGGGCGACTTGTTGGCATACACCAGCTGCGCATAGTGGCCTGGCACCGCCTCGTGCATGTTCAGGATCTGCAGGATCCAGTGGTTGTACTCGCGCAGCGTCGACTCGGCCTGCTCCGGCGTGGCGTCGTCCAGCGGGGTCACGTTGTAATAGGTGCGGTCCTGCGGGCGGTACGGACCGGGCGCCTCGATGCTGGCGCCGGCCACGCCGCGCTGGTAGGCCGGGGTTTCGCGCACCACCAGTGGCTTTTTCGGATCGAGCGTCAGCAGGTCGTTCTTCACCACCCAGTCGTGCAGGACCGGAATCTGGCGGCGGATCTCGGGGAAGAATTCCTCGCGCGCCACGTGGTTGGCCGACAGCTTGTCGATCATCATGCCGATCTTGGCGAAGCGGTCGGACGGCTTGTCCGTGCCGGCCAGGTATTTCGGCCACAGTTCGTCGGCAATGCGGTCCATGTTCGACAGCAGTTGCTCGCGCGCCGCCAGCGCCTTCTGGTAAGTCTGTTCGGCATTGCTGCCGGCCTGGATGTCGAAGCCGAACTTCGCTTCGTACAACTCCTTGCCGATGCGGAACGACCTGCCGCCGCTGACGGCCAGCGACTTGTCCAGCTCACCGAGCCAGGCGGCATAAGCTTCCACCGCAGTTTTCGCCGCGGCGATACGCTGCGCGAACAGCGTTTTTTCGTTGGCGGTCAGGATCGATTCCTGCGCCTGCTTGTCCAGGTCGGACAGCACGGCCAGCACGCCGGGCGCCTGGTCGATCGCCAGCTTGACGTGTTCGCGCGTCGGGTTCCTGATGCTGCTGCGCGCCGCCTCGTAATAGTAAGGCACGCCGCCGATGCGGCGCAGCAGGGTGCGCAAGCGCTGCGGCTTGGCCGCGTATTCCGTGTTCAGCACGAAGTCGATCGGGCCGGCGATGTTGTACAGCGCCGGATTCCATTCCCACTCGCGGAAGGTGGTCAGGTACCAGCGGTCGGCATTCAATCTGTTCAGCAGAAGCCCCAGGTCGGTGCGCTGCTTGGGCGATAATTGTTTGGCATCGATCTTGCCGAATTTATCAAGCCACTCGTCGATGAAGGCAAGCTGCTGGTCGCGGCGCGCCTGGTCGGGAATGCTCAATTGCGCAGCGGTGTCGTATTTGCCGACCGAGATCGCGGCTTCCGGATCGATGCGCCACAGCGCGCCCAGGAACTGGTTGGCCTGGCTGTCGAACGACCTGTCCTGGCGGCGTTCCGACGGCAGGGGTTTGGCGGCTGCCGCCACCGGCGCCTTCTTCGCCTTCTGGGTAGCGGCGTTGGCGGCGGATTTTGCGCCGCTCCGGCTGCCGGATTTGCTGCCCTTGCTCCCTTTCGTGCCCTTGCTGGACTTGGACGACTTGGCAGTCTTGCCCTTGCCGCCGCCCTTCTTCGCGACCGCCGTTTTGGCCGGCGCGCCGGATTTCTTTGCCTTCGTCGCTGCGTCGACCGGCGACAGGGCCAGGCTCAGCATCATCGCGGCGAGGGCGATCTTGGTCTTCATCATTTTCAACCTCTTGCTAGTGCAGCGTGCGAGATTATCACAAGCCGAGTACGGCCCGCGCCCGGTCGGGGTCGAGGCCAGCGGCCGCCGCAGCCGCGTCGGGCGGCAGCCATTGTGGAAAAGCGATCTCCTGGTTGACATGCCTGCCGGCGGCCGTGTGCACTTGCCGCACGCGCGCGATGGCGGCTGCCGGCAACTGGCCGGCCAGCGCAGCCACGGCGGGCCACAGGCGCCGGTGCACCAGCGTCAGCTTGCCCGCCAGCAGGCGGCATACCAGGATGTCTTCGTGCTCCTGCACCGCGCTGAGGATGGCAAAGATGCGCTTGCCTTCGGGGTGGCCCCACCAGCTGCCCTTGACCGGTGCGCCGACGATGGCTTCCGTCAGCGTCGGCACCTTGCCGCGCGCCGACGCCAGCACCACCCCGTGCCGTTCGACGAAGGCCAGCGCCTGTGCCGTGTCCATCGCACTCATAGCGGACGCCCGCGCAAGCCTTCATTCAGCATGGCCAGCATGTCTTCCGCCGTCATGCGCGCAGCGGTGTCGCTGCCGTCGAGCAGGCTGTCGGCCAGCTCGCGCTTATGGGCATGCAGTTCGACGATGCCCTCCTCGATGGTGTTGCGCGCCACCAGGCGGTAAATGGTGACCGGCCGCAGTTGCCCCATGCGGTGGGCGCGGTCCGACGCCTGGTCTTCCACGGCCGGGTTCCACCAGGGGTCCATGTGGATCACATAGTCGGCCGCAGTCAGGTTGATGCCGACCCCGCCGGCCTTGAGGCTGATCAGGAAGACATCGCCCTCGCCCGCCTGGAAGGCGTCCACCGCCTGCTTGCGCGCCGCCATCGGCGTGCTGCCGTCAAGGTACTGGTAATGGATGCCGTTGCGCTCCAGGTGGGCGCGGATCAGCGACAGGTGGTCGACGAACTGGCTGAACACCAGCACCTTGTGGCGGTTCTCCAGCAAGCCCTCCAGCAAGCGCGCAAAGGCGGCCAGTTTGCTCGACTCGAGCCGCAGCGAGGGCGCCACCAGGTTCGGGTTGCAGCAGGCGCGGCGCAGCTTCATGATCTCCGCCAGGATCTGCATCGACTTGCGGTCGGCCGGCCCTTCGATGGATGCCAGGTTTTCCAGCGCCTCGCGCCGCAGCGATTCGTACAGCGCGGTTTCTTCGGGCGACAAGTCCACTTCCAGCACGATCTCGGTACGCGCCGGCAGTTCGGACAGCACTTGCGCCTTGGTCCGGCGCAGTACGAAAGGCCCGATCAGGCGGCGCAGCCGGTTGCGCGCGCCCACTTCCGCGCGGTGGTCCTGCTGGCGCTCGATCGGCCCGGCAAAGCGCAGGTTGAACTGCTCATGGCTGCCCAGCAGGCCGGGATTGATGAAGCGGAACAGGTTCCACAGTTCGCCCAGGTGGTTTTCCAGCGGCGTGCCGGTCGCCACCATCTTGAAGCCGCCCTGCAATGCCATGACCGCTTGCGAGCGCTTGGTGGCGGCGTTCTTGATCGCCTGCGCTTCGTCCAGCACGATGGTGTGCCACTTCTGCCTGGTGAAGCGTTCCGACTCCAGCTGCAGCAAGCCGTAGCTGGTGATGACCAGGTCGAACGGTCCGGCCTTGCTGACGATGTCCTCGCGCTCGCCGGTCGCGTACATTTTCACGTTCAGGGTCGGCGCGAAGCGCGCCGCCTCGCTGGCCCAGTTCAGGCACACCGAGGTCGGCGCCACCACCAGGGTCGGGCCGCACGGTGCGCGCAGCAGGACCAGCGCCAATGCCTGCAAGGTCTTGCCCAGGCCCATGTCGTCGGCCAGGCAGGCACCCACGCCCCAATGGGCCAGCCGCGCCAGCCATTCGAAGCCGGCCAGCTGGTAGTCGCGCAATTCGGCCTGCAGGGTGCTTGGCAACTGCGGCGTATAGGCGGCACTGGCTTCGATGCGCAGCAAATGCTCGCGCCACATGGCGTCCGCTTCCAGCTTGCCGACGTCGTTGGCCAGTTCCTCCAGCACGAAGGCGGCCAGGCGGTGCACCTTCATGCCCGCGTCGTCATCCTCACCGTAGTTGGCCAGTTCGGACAGGCGGCGGTGCAATTCTTCCGACAGCGCCAGGAATTCCTTGTCGCCCAGCGCAATGAAGCGGCTCTTGCTGGCGCGGATCATGTCCAGCAGCGAGCGCAGGTCCAGGACGCGGTCCTCGTCCACCACCAGCTGCCCGCTGGCGGCAAACCAGTCCTTCTTGCTCTTGATGTTGAGGCGCAGCTGCTTGGTATGGGCCGGCTTGGTCAGGCGGAAAGTTTCGCCCTCCGGCCACGCCAGCACCAGCTGATCCGCGGGCAGCGCCTGCAGCTCGGCCAGCAGTTGCAGGCACAGCGCAGGTTCGCCCAGCAGCCATTCGCCGTGTTCCTCGGTTGCCTGTTCCAGCACTTCGCATTTCAGGACCAGCTGGCGCTCGGCGTCGCGCTCGCCTGCCAGGCTGCGGCGCGCCTGCAGCGGGCGGCCGTTGACCTCGGCGATCACGCTTTCCGCCCCCGCGCCGGGCGCGTAGTACGGGCCGGCATCGCGCAGCGGGCGCACCTGGATCTGCATTTTCAGCCCCTGCTGGTAAGGCAGCAGGTGGATGTGCAGGCGCGGATCGGCGTCGCATTGCTCCGCGTTCGCCGCGCCGCCGCCGATATCCGACTGCACCGTGACCATGGACGATACGGCACCGATCGCCTTGAGCACCTGCTCCTTGGCGTGCTGCGGCACCGACAGGCCGTCGCCGACGATGGCGGCAATCCGGCGGTGCTCGTCCTGCACGCTGACCACGCGCAGGCGGTTGGGTGTTTCGCGCACCACGATCACGTTGGCGTTCAGGTTGTCGATGGACGGATGCAGCGACAACTGCAACTGGCCCTGGTGGGTCCGGATCAGCAATTCCGGCGCGCCCGCCACCAGCTCCACCCGCGTATCCGGGGCGTCCATCCAGAACACCAGCGGATGGCCGACCAGCGCCAGTGCGGCCTGTCCGGTGTCGATGTCGTAGCGCAGGCCGGATGAATAGGCTTGGCGCGAAGGCAGGATGGCGCTGGTCACGCGCAGATCCTGCGGCGTCAGGAATTCCATCTGCGCCGCATCGTCGCGCAGCCGCTTCAGCGCCACCGGGCGGCCCTTGCCCCAGCCGCCGCGCAGGTCGCGCTTCTGTTCGCGCGGCTCGATCTCCGCGATCCCCTGCCGCTCGCCATGGCTGATCACCCATACCAGGCGCATCTCGCCGCCGCTGTCGGCGCCACCCTGCTGCAGGTTGATCAGGGCCGCCAGCTGGCGCTCCCACGCTTCCTGCCGCTCGAACCAGGTCGCCATGTCGCCAAAGCCAAGCTGTTCGCGCCACGCCGCAGCGCGTGCCGCGGCGGCCTCGTCGCCGAGATGGCCGAGCAGGCTTTCGGCGCCCGCCGCCAGCAGCAGGAAGCCGGCCGCCTGGGCCGCCTGCGACAGATCCTGCAATTCGGCGCGGCGCTGCTTCAGCTGCGGCAGGGCGAGCCAGTAATACAGCATGCTCTGGAAGGTCTGCGCCTGCAGCGGCGCTTCCCACGCGCGCTGGGTGACCAGCTCGGCCTGCATGGTTCCGGCGCGGATCTGGCGCAGCATGCTCAATTGCTGGTAGACCGCGCTGTCCGCATTGTGCTGGGCATGCACCGCCAGGTCGAGATAACTCTCGGCCGACTTCAAGTGCTTCGGGTCGCCGCTGCGCAGCAGCGCCAAGACGTAAAGATGGCCGGCAATGCCCTGCAACAGGTGCTTGCGCTTGCCGGACTCGCGCCGGATCGCCTTCAGCGAAGCTTCGAAGCCGCTGATAGCGCCAGCCAGGTCGCCACGCAGCACCAGCACGGCGCTGGCGAAGCATTGCGCCAGCGCGCCTTCCATCCCCTCGAGGTAACGCGCGACATCGGCCAGCTTGCCGCACAGGATGGCGTGTTCGGCCATCGCCAGCCGCAGCGCGGCGCTGACGTCCTGCCCGGCAGCCTGGCGGCGCTGCACGTGGCGCTCGGCATAGCCGCGCACCAGCGGCGCCAGGCCTGGCTCGCGCTGGGTATGCTGGACCAGCAGCATCAGCACGTCGTCCTGCAAGGCCGGGTGCACCAGCAGCAGCATGCCCGCTTCGAAGGGACGCGAGAAGATGTCGACCACCGGATGCAGTTGCGCCGCCTCGTAGCACACCATGCAGGCGGACAGCAGGGGCATCACCTCCTGCGGCGGGCGGCCGCGCAGCAGCGCCATGCGCAGGCGCGCCACGCCATGACGGTAACTGCGCGGTTCGTAAGCACCGTTCCAGTTCTGGCGCATCGGGTTCAGCGCCTCATACGCCTTGCAGATATCGTCCAGCAGGTGGGCGCCGATGGCGGCGCGGATGGCCGGCCAGCGCAGCCGCGCGTTGCAGAGATAGCCGCGCCCCATCACGGCGCTGGTGAAGGCCAGGCGTTCCAGCTTGAGCAGCGGGTCGTCCAGCGTCAGTGCGGTGAACGCCTGGCCGCCGGCGTCGTGCACGCCGGCGGCCACCATGTGGTCGAGGATGGCGGTGCGGCCGACCGGGTCGCCCACCAGTGCCAGCAGGGCCAGGATGGCTTTTTCGGGCTGTTCGAGCGCTTCGAATTCCGCCAGCAGGGTATCGCTCATCCGATTGCCACAGGCGCCGGCGCCGCGGGATCGTGCAGGCCGAACATGCGTTGGTAAAAGTACAGCTCCGCCTGCAGCGTGCGCACGATGGTGTCGGCCTTACGGAAGCCGTGGCCTTCGCCTTCCAGTTCCATGTAGGCCACCGGGATCCCGCGCTGGCGCATGGCGTCGACCATGGCTTGCGATTGCTGCGGCGGCACCACCTTGTCGTCCAGGCCCTGGAAGAAGATCATCGGGCGCGACAGGCGGCCGGTATGGTTGATCGGCGAACGCGCCGCGTACAGGGCGGCGGCGTGCGGCTTGGGGGCGATCAGGTATTCGTTGTAGTGCGATTCGAACTTGTGGGAATCGTCATCCAGTCCTTGCAGGTCGGACACGCCGTAATAACTGGCGCCGAGCTTGAACACGTCGTGGAAAGTCAGCGCGCACAGCGTCGTCAGGCCGCCTGCGCTGCTGCCGCGGATGATCAGGCGTTCCTCGTCCGCCAGGCCCTGCGCCACCAGGTAGCGCGCGCCGGCGATGCAATCGTCCACGTCGACCACGCCCCACTGGCCTTGCAACGCGTCGCGGTACGCGCGGCCGAAGCCGGTGCTGCCGCCGTAATTCACGTCCAGCACGCCGAAACCGCGGCTGGTCCAGAATTGCGTCTTCAGGCTCAGGGTGCTGGACGCCATGCCGGTCGGGCCGCCATGGCTGATGACGATGAGCGGCGGCTTCCCGTCCTGCTGCGCACGCACGTCCTGGTTCGCCGGCGGGTAGAAGAAGGCGTAGGCGGTGCGCCCGGCCGCGCTGGGATAGCTGATGCTTTGCGGGACCGACAAGTAGCCCGCTTCCGGCAGCGTTGCGATCGAGCGTTCCAGCACTTCGCGCTGCCCGCTGGCCAGGTCGATGCGGGCGATTTCCGCCGCGATGACCGGACTGCCGGCCAGCACCACCACGTAGCCGTCGCCGACGCGCAGCTCGCGGATTTCCTGGTAGGGCGTGGCGATCGGCTCGGGCACAGTACTGCCGGGCCGCAGCCGGGCCAGTTTGCTGACGCCTTGCTCGATATAGCTGCATACGATTTCGCCGCCGGCGCCAAAGCCGTACAGCGCATTGCCGAACGTCCAGTGCGGGGTGGCGAATTCCGCCGCCATCGGGCATAGCGCTTCCACCGCGTCGGCGCCGGGACCGCGCGCGCCTGCGCGCACGCAGTACAGGTTCCACCAGCCACTGCGGTCGGACACGAAATGCAGCACCCCCTGCGGCGACCATTCCGGCTGGCAGACCGACTCCTGCGGCCCGCCCGCCACCAGCACCGGCGCGCCAAGGCTGCCATCCGCCTCCAGCTCCGCCACCCACAGTTCCGTTCCCTGCCAGGGCATGCGCGGATGGTCCCACGACAGCCAGGCCAGGTGCCGCCCATCCGGCGACAGCCGTGGCGAAGAATAGAAGTCGCTCCCCGCGGCCAGCACACGCTCGACGCCGTCGAACCCGACCGCGCAGATCGTGTTCGCCGGCTGCTCATGCGAGCCTTCATCTTCCGGATGCTGCTCCCGCACCGCGATCAGCCGCGCACGCGTGGCGTCGAACACGAAGTCGGCAAAGCGCTGGCGGCCGGGCAAGGTGAATGCTTCAGCGGCGGCCCCGGCTGTCCCGGCGGCGATGCGGTACAGCCGGTTGTCGGCGTGGTGCGAGAACACCACGGTGCCGCCGGCCACGGCATAGGCACCGCCACCGTATTCGTGTACCCGGTTGCGCACGTTGAAGGGCTGCGGCGTCACCTCGCGCGCCGGCGCCGCGCCTTGCCGCCGCATCATGGTGGTGCGTCCCGCCTCGGCTGCACGGCCGGCCAGCCAATAGATGTCGTCACCGTCCAGCACGACCGAGGACAGCGGCGTGGCGCCTGCGGCGACCATCTCGGCGCTGATCGGTGAAGGCCAGGCGCCAAACGGCGCGGCGGAGGTCGATGTCATGGATGCTCCAAAACGCATGAATACAGGGCAGGGATGCGATAATAACGCCTTTCACCACGCTTTAGATTGTCTTTCATGCCACAATTCGCCCCGCTGAAGAACGATACCTTCCTGCGTGCGCTGCTGCGCCAGCCGACCGAGTACACCCCGGTGTGGCTGATGCGCCAGGCCGGCCGCTACCTGCCTGAATACCGTGCGACGCGCCAGAAGGCGGGTTCCTTCATGGGCCTGGCGACCAACCCCGACCTGGCGACCGAAGTCACCCTGCAGCCGATCGACCGCTACGCGCTGGACGCGGCCATCCTGTTCTCGGACATCCTGACGGTGCCCGATGCCATGGGCCTGGGCCTGTACTTCGTGGAAGGCGAAGGCCCGAAATTCGAGCGTCCGCTGCGCACCGAGGATGACGTCAAGGCGCTGCAGCTGCCGCCGGCCGGCTCGCTGGACTATGTGTTCAAGGCCGTGACCCAGATCCGCACCGAGCTCAATGGCCGCGTGCCGCTGATCGGTTTCTCCGGCAGCCCGTGGACGCTGGCGACCTATATGGTGGAAGGCCAGGGTTCGCGCGAGTTCCACACCATCAAGAAGATGATGTATGCCCGCCCCGACCTGATGCACCACATCCTGGACGTGAATGCCCGTGCGGTGGCCGACTACCTGAACGCCCAGATCGATGCCGGCGCGCAGGCGGTGATGGTGTTCGACTCCTGGGGCGGCGCGCTGGCGGACGGCGCCTACCAGCAATTCTCGCTGAAATACATGCAGCAGGTGGTCAGCCTGCTGAAGCGCGAAAAGGATGGCGTGAAGATCCCGGCCATCGTCTTCACCAAGGGCGGCGGCCACTGGGCCGAGGAAATTGCCGCCATCGGCGCCGATGCCATGGGCCTGGACTGGACCGCCAATATCGGCAAGATCCGCGCCCTGGTCGGCCACCAGATGGCCCTGCAAGGCAATATCGACCCTGCCATCCTGTTCGCCAACCCGGAGCAGATCGCCGCGGAAGTGCGCCGCGTGCTGGATAGCTACGGCTCGCACGATACCGGCCACGTCTTCAACCTGGGCCACGGCATTTCGCAATTCACCCCGCCGGAATCGGTATCGGTGCTGGTCGATACGGTCCACAGCTACAGCCGCCAGCTGCGCGGCGCCTGATTTCCTGTAGTCTGCCAACAAAGGGCGCTGCGGCGCCCTTTTTTAATTCGGGCAGGAGCGACTTATACACAAATTTTTTTGCTGCGGAAATAACAGGCAGCCGGAAATCCTTCCCTCTCGCGCATGTTGTAAGTTATTGATTCATAAGCATAAAAAAATTGGCGGTTTGGGCAAGGTTTGGGCTTTTGTAAACCTTATCCCAAGCGGGAAGCTAGCTTGTTGGCCCATTCTCCACAAAGTTATCCACAAAAACTGTGGAAAAAAGCCAAAAGTACTTAGTAAACCGGCACTTACTAGGAATTTGTAGGATTTGTCTTAGGGTCATGTTGCGTCGCATGATAAATCGCTAAGATTTTCGGTGGCGAAAACAGTTGCGCAAACACAAACCTAGCGGCGCTCGCCTGTGTACAATGTCTGGCTCGATGTTGTGACGCACCAGACGCATTTTTCATCGCCGGGATCACAAAAAAAGCTTGATTTCGGCAAAAATCTGGTCCCTAAATAGCGCACTTATGCACAGCGCGCGGAAAAATATGCGCTTCTTGGCTCTCCTAGGGCGCATATCGTAAGTGGTTGAATTTAAACAGTAAAAATAATGTGTTTTTGCTGAGTTTTCAAAGATAGCAAGCTTGAGGTTAGTGCTTGCTCAGGATTCCAGCCCCTTTGTTCACAAAGTTATCCCCAGTTTCTGTGGATAGTTGAAAAACCAACGATTGATAGGCCTGGATGGCGCACTGCATTCTCCGAATCGCCCTCGATACGCCGCTGAACGCGGTCTTTGATTACCGCTGGCATTGCGAAAAATCAGACCGCCCGCTTGTAGGACAATTGGCAATGGTGCCCTTCGGCCCGCGCGAAGTAGTCGGCCTCATTGTGGGTATCCTGGAAGAAACGGACGTTCCGGAAGAGAAACTCAAAGAGGCACTCGCCGTGCGCCGCCAGCTGGCGCCGCTGTCCGCCCAATGGCTGGCGCTGGCCGGATTCGCCGCCGAGTATTACCAGCGCCCGCTGGGCGAGGTCGCCTTGCCCGGCTTGCCGAAAAACCTGCGCGTGGCCAGCACGGTCGCGCTCGACCGCGCCATCAGGAAACTGGCCAAGCTGGAGGCGCCGCACGACCCCGCGCCCGCCAGCGCGCCCGCCCTGAATCCCGGCCAGCAGGCGGCCGTTGACGTGATTGCCGGCGCCGAGGGCTTCGCCCCCTTCCTCCTGTACGGGGTAACGGGCAGTGGCAAGACCGAGGTCTACCTGCAAGCCTGCGCCAGGGTGTTGGCGCGCGAACCGCAAGGGCAGGTACTGGTGCTGGTCCCGGAAATCAACCTGACCCCGCAGCTGGAATCGAACATCCGCGCACGCTTCCCGGGCGTCATGCTGTCCACCCTGCATAGCCGCTTGTCGGAAGGCGAGCGCATGCTGCACTGGCTGGCGGCGCATGAGGGTAAGGCGCGCATCGTGCTGGGCACGCGCCTGTCCATCCTGGCCTCGCTGCCGCACCTGAAGCTGATCGTCATCGACGAGGAGCACGACCCCTCCTACAAGCAGCAGGAGGGCTTGCGCTATTCGGCGCGCGACCTGGCCGTATGGCGCGCCCACCAGCTGCAGGTGCCGGTGGTGCTGGGTTCCGCCACGCCTTCGCTGGAAAGCTGGCATCACGCACTCAAAGGCCGTTACCGCAAGCTGGAATTGCGCGAGCGCGCGGTGCAGCAGGCGGTGCTGCCTTCGGTGAAGCTGATCGACACCTCGCGCCGGCGCGGCCAGGAAGGCTTGTCGGAACAATTGGTGGCGGCGATCCGGCTGCGCATGGAGCGCGGCGAGCAGTCGCTGTTGTTCCTGAACCGGCGCGGCTATTCGCCGGTGATCACCTGCGAGTCATGCGGCTGGGTCAGCGAATGCAAGCGCTGCACCGCCTCGATGGTGCTGCACAAGTCCGATTACCGCCTGCGTTGCCACCATTGCAGCCTGGAGATGCGCATCCCGCGCCATTGCCCGACGTGCGGCAATATCGACCTGCAGCCGCTGGGGCGCGGCACGCAGCGCATCGAGGAAAGCCTGCAGGAGCTGTTCCCGCAAGCGCGCGTGCTGCGCATCGACGCCGACAGCACGCGCCGCAAGGGCAGCGCCCAGGAAGCCTTCGACAGCGTGCACCGGCAGGAGGTGGACATCCTGGTCGGCACCCAAATGGTCGCCAAGGGACACGACTTCAAGAACCTGACCCTGGTGGGCATCATGAACCCGGACAGCTCGCTGTTCTCGCAGGATTACCGCGCCAGCGAGCGCCTGTTCGCGCAACTGATGCAGGTGGCGGGCCGTGCCGGACGGGCGGGCGGCAGCGAAAGCGAGGTGCTGGTGCAGACCAGCTATCCGCAGCATCCGCTATTTTCGGCCCTGGTCGCGCATGATTACGATTACTTCGCCAATGCCTTGCTGGGCGAGCGCGAAGTGGCCGGCCTGCCGCCCTACCTGTACCAGGCCATCCTGCGCGCCGAAGCGCGGCAGCTGGAAGATGCGCTGGACTACTTGCGCGGGGCGCGCGACCTGGTGCGGCATGAGGGCATCACCATCAACGATCCGATCCCGATGAGCATGGCACGCGTGCACAATATGGAGCGCGCGCAGCTGCTGGTCGAATCGACCTCGCGCCCAGCCTTGCAGGCATTCCTGAAGGCGTGGATGCAAGCCCTGCGCGAGCAAAAGACCCGCGTCAAATGGTCGCTCGAGGTCGACCCGGTCGATATCTAGGGCTGCACCAGATAGCGCCGCGCCGTCCCCACGATCTGCTCCGTCAGCGCATGCGTAAACGGCGTGTCCAGCTCCCAGGCGTGCCAATCGAGCTCCACGTCGATATAACGCCCAGGCAGCAAATCCACCAGCGCCCCCTGCGACAAGCCCTGCGCCGCCTGCAGGTAAGGCAGCAAGCCATAGGCCAGCCCGCCGAATAAGGTATCGTTCAAGGCCGTCGACAACGGCAGGGTGTGGTGCGGGAAGGGCCGCAGGTACCCAGCCTCGCGCGCCAGGAAGCGCGCCATCAGGTCGCGGTCATGCACCACCGCGGGCGCCAGCGCCACCGCATCGGCGTTGAAGCCGTCCCCGAACCAGCGCCCGGCGAAAGCCGGCGCCGCCACGCACACATAACGCATGGCCCCCAAGGGCGTGGCGGACGACCCGGCCGCCGCCGGCGCCGGCAGCTCCGCGCGCGCGGCCACGCAGCCGAACACCGCGCCTTCGCGCATCAGGTGCAGCGCCACTTCGCGTTCCGCGCACTCCACGTCCAGCTGGCAGCGCGGCGGCGACAGCAAAGGCCGCAGCGCCAGCGGGAACCAGCTCGCCAGGCTGGCGGCATCGACAGCCATCGCGATTTCAGGCATGCTGGTCTGGTGGCCGAGGTCGATGTCGAGCGCCGCCTCCATCAGCTTGACGTTACGGTAATGCGAGATGAGGCGCTGGCCCAGGCCGGTCGCTTCGGCCGGCGAACCGCGCACGATCAGCAGCCTGCCTACCGCATCCTCGAGCGTCTTGATACGCTGGGAAACGGCGGGCTGGCTGATGCCGAGCGCATTGGCCGCCTTGTCGAAGCTGCCATGGCTGGCAACGGCATCCAGCACCGCCAGCGCGCGGTAGTCCAGATTTTCCATAAGGTATGCTTATAAAGGCAGGGAAAGATAAGCCATACTAATGCATTAACACTGTAGGAGGCAAGATGGACACCATCCAGTGCGATGTGGCGGTGATCGGGGCCGGCACGGCAGGGCTGAGCGCTTACCGGGCCGCCCGCAACGCCGGCAAACACGCGGTGCTGATCGAAGATGGCCCGCACGGCACCACGTGTGCGCGGGTCGGCTGCATGCCGAGCAAATTGCTGATTGCGGCGGCCGAGGCGGCGCATGCCGTGCGCGAAGCGCCGGGTTTCGGCATCCAGCCCGCCGGCGTGCACGTCGACGGCAAAGCCGTGATGGCGCGTGTGCGCCGTGAGCGCGACCGTTTCGTCGGCTTCGTGCTGGACAATGTCGCCGCCATGCCGGCCGAAGACAAGCTGCACGGCCATGCGCGCTTCACCGCCCCCGACCGGCTGCAGATCGGCGCCGACCTCGAAGTGGCGGCGCGCGCCGTGGTCATCGCCACCGGCTCGACACCGGACATCCCGCACCAGTGGGCGGCGGCCGGCCCGCGCGTGATCAATAGCGACGCCGTGTTCGAATGGGCCGACCTGCCCCGCTCGGTGGCCGTCATCGGCGCCGGCGTGATCGGGCTGGAGCTGGGCCAGGCGCTGCACCGCCTCGGCGTGCGGGTGGCGATTTTCGCCCGCTCCAGCAGCGTGGCGCAGGTGAAGGATCCCCACGTGCTGGCTGCCGCTGCGCAGGCGCTGGGCGAGGAACTGGACTTGCGTTTCCGCAGCGAGATCGCCGCCATCGAGCGCGCGGAGGAAGGACTGCAGCTGCGCTCGCGCGATGCGCAAGGCGGGGAACGCGTCGAGCAATACGACTACGTGCTGGTCGCCACCGGCCGCAAGCCCAACGTCTCCGGCCTTGGCCTGGACCGCACCGGGCTGGCGCTGGACAGGAACGGCGTGCCCCACTTCGACCGCCACACCATGCGATGCGGCGACAGCGGCATCTTCATTGCCGGCGATGCCAGCGCCGAACTGCCTTTGCTGCCGGAAGCGGCCGACCAGGGCAGGATCGCCGGCGCCAACGCCGCCAGCTACCCCGAGGTCAAGCCCGGCTTGCGCCGTACGCCGCTGGCGATCACTTTCAGTGAACCGCAGATCGCCACGGTGGGACAGGGCTACAAGGAACTGTCCAATGGCCGCGACCACTTCGCCATCGGCGCCGTCAGCTTCGACGACCAGGGACGCAGCCGCGTCATGCGCCAGAATAAAGGTTTGCTGCGCGTCTATGCGGAGTATGGCAGCGGCCGTTTCCTCGGCGCCGAGATGGTGGGGCCGCGCGCCGAACATATCGGGCACCTGCTGGCCTGGGCGCACCAGGCCGGGATGACGGTCGAGCAGATGCTGGACATGCCTTTCTACCACCCGGTGGTGGAGGAAGGCTTGCGCACCGCCTTGCGCGACCTGGCAAAAGAACTGCAGAAACCGCCGCCTCCGCCCAAGCCGGTGCCGGACTGCACGCCCGGCTGTTAATTCAGGGTCGAATCCAGGCGGCCCTGGCTGGCCAGTTCGCGCAGCACGCGGATGGTGTCGATGTCGGATTCCTGGTAAGCCGAGCGGCGGAAATCGTCGTACATGGCGTTGGCGGCGTCGGTCGCCGCGTCATGGCCGTCGTCGTACTGGAAACGCACGTACAGGCGCTCCGGCTGCGGCATCTCGATCGTCATGGTCAGGCTGGAAGCGCTGATGTCCTTCTGCGCCGGCACGTCGTAGCGCACGATGAAGGGCTCATGCAGCACCACATTGTCTTCGATCACGACTTCACCGTAGCGCAGGCGGCGGCTGAAGCCGGCCTCGGTGCGCGCGCCGATTTCCACTTCGTCCAGGTGCGGCACGAACAGTTTGGGCGACTCCGCGCGCAGCACCAGGCCGCGCCATAGCTGCTGATGGGTGATGGTATCCATCAGCGGGTTGAGGAGGTCGTTCACTTCTATCAAATGTTCAAATTTCATAATACTTCTGCCTGCTGTTTTGGGCGCTCATTTGGAGGATGGATACCACTATATTCTGTACAATGCCGGGATGTCCAATGCACCCCAGTTCGGCCTGAACGGCCCACAGAGCGAAGCCGTGCTCTATCTCGACGGCCCTGCCCTAGTGCTGGCGGGGGCCGGCTCAGGCAAGACGCGCGTCATTACGCAAAAAATTACCCATATGATCGAGGATCGCGGCTATGACCCGCGCACGATCGCCGCGCTCACCTTTACCAACAAGGCGGCGCTGGAAATGCAGGAACGCGTCGGCAAGATGCTGAAGCAGCCCAAGCAGGCCAAGCTGCTGACGGTGTGCACCTTCCACTCGCTCGGCGTGCGCATCCTGCGCCAGGAATGCAACCATCTGGGGTTGAAAGACCGTTTTTCAATCATGGACAGCGACGACTGTTATTCGCTGGTCCAGGACCTGGCCATCACCACCGACAAGCAGCTGATCCGCCGCATCCAGAACGATATCTCGCTGTGGAAGAACGGCCTGGTCACGCCTGAGCAGGCGCTCAAGCAGGCGCAGACCGAGGATGAGGCGCAATCGGCGCGCATCTACGGCAGCTACATCGCCACCCTGGCCGCCTACCAGGCGGTCGATTTCGATGACCTGATCCGCCTGCCGGTCGAGTTGTTCCGCAACCACGACACGGTGCGCGACAAATGGCAGCGCCGCCTGCGCTACCTGATGATCGACGAATACCAGGACACCAACACTTGCCAGTACGAGCTGGTGAAGCTGATGGTGACGGGCCTGGGCAAGAAGCCGATGTTCACCGCCGTGGGCGACGACGACCAGGCGATTTACGGCTGGCGTGGCGCTACCATGGAGAACCTGGCGCTGCTGCAGGTGGATTTCCCCGACCTGCGCCTGATCAAGCTGGAACAGAACTACCGCTCCACCACCCGCATCCTGCAGGCGGCCAATGCGGTGATCCAGAACAACCCCAAGCTGTTCGAGAAATCGCTCTGGTCGGAGCTGGGCATCGGCGAACCGATCAAGGTGCATTCGATGCCGAACGAGGAACAGGAAGCGGAGCAGGTGGCGATCATGATCTCGGCCGACCACTTCGAGCGCAAGAACAAGTGGTCGGATTACGCCATCCTGTACCGCGGCAACCACCAGGCGCGCGTGATCGAGCAGGCTTTGCGCACGCAACGCATCCCTTACACCATTTCGGGCGGCCAGAGTTTCTTCGACAAGGCGGAGATCAAGGACATCATGGCGTACCTGCGCCTGATGGCCAACCCGGACGACGATCCCGCCTTCATCCGCGCCGCCACCACGCCGCGCCGCGGCATCGGCCAGTCCACGCTGGAAGCGCTGGGATCGTTCTCCGGCAAATGGCAATGCTCGCTGTTTGAAGCCGTGTTCAAGGGCGGCATCGAAGCTGTGCTGAACGAGCGCCAGCTGCGGCCCTTGCAGGACTTCTGCAACTTCATCCTGGAGCTGGAATCGCGTGCCACCCGTCCCGGCCCGTCGGGCAGCGGCGATAACGCGGCGCAGGTGCTGGACGACTTGATGGAAGGCATGCATTACGAACACTACCTGTACGACTCCTTCGAAGAGCGTGCCGCCCAGGGCAAGTGGCAAAACGTGCTGGATTTCGTCAACTGGCTCAAGGACCGCGGCCGCGGCGGCAAGGACCGCGACGGCGAAGAAAAGAACGTGCTGGAACTGACCCAGATGGTGGCCCTGATGTCCATGCTGGAAGGGAAGGACGAGGAGCCCGATGCGATCCGCATGTCGACGCTGCATGCGTCGAAGGGATTGGAGTACCCGCACGTCTTCCTGGTCGGCGTCGAGGAGGGCATCCTGCCGCACAAGGGCGATCCCGATGCGCCGGTGGAGCTGCTGGCCCAGCGTATCGAGGAAGAACGGCGCCTGATGTACGTCGGGATCACGCGCGCCCAGCGCACCTTGCAGCTCACCTGGTGCAAAAAACGCAAGCGCGGCGGCGAACATGTGCAGTGCGATGTATCGCGCTTTATCGCTGAAATGGCGCTCGATGTAGGCGATGCGCCGCCGAAGGAAACGGAAATCCTGTCGCCACGCGAACGCCTGGCGCGCATGAAGGAATTACTGTCGGCGCCACGCGACACTAGCGCCGCCTAAAGTGCTAGCATGGGGGCTCATCCTTCCATTACAGGAGGCTCCCATGTTTGCTCGCATTTGCCTGCTCGCCGCCCTGGCGGGCGCAGCGCCCTACGCGGCCGCTGCGGATGTGGTCACCAAGCCCGAAGCCGAAGCCATGGTGAAGAAAGCCATCGCTTACCTGAAGGCTAACGGCCGTGAAAAGACGTTCGCGGAAATCGACAAGAAAGATGGCCAGTTCACTGACCGCGACCTGTACCTGGTGGCCTATGGTCTCGACGGCGTGGTGCGCGCCCACGGCGCCAACACCAAGATGATCGGCAAAAACCTGATGGAGTTGAAGGACGTCGACGGCAAGGCCTTCGTCAAGGAGCGCGTCGAGATGGCGAAGAAGAAAGCGCCGTTCTGGCAAGACTATAAATTCAACAACCCGGTGAGCGGCAAGATCGAACCGAAGACCATGTACTGCGTGCCGGAAGACGACTTGATCCTCTGCGGCGGCGTCTACCTGAAGTAACCCTGCGCG
>CBFGQI010000084.1:0-22077 GCA_965650885.1 uncultured Oxalobacteraceae bacterium | reverse complement strand
TGCAAGCGCAGACCGACAAGGTACTGGTGGAATTGCGCCGCAATTACAACGCCACCGTCAGCAGCGTGGCCCGCATTGAAGCGCTGGTGAAGGCGGTGGAATCGGCCAAGTTGCTGGTCACCGCGACCGAGCAAAGCATCAAGGGTGGCGTGCGCATCAACCTCGATTTGCTGAACGCGCAGCGCCAGTTGTACACCGCCCAGCGCGACCTGACCCAGGCCCGCCTGAACTACCTGCTCTCCAGCCTGCGCCTGCGCGCCGGCTCCGGATCGCTCTCCGCCGACGACGTCCGCCTCACCGCCGCCTACTTCGAGTAACAGAAGGGTGTCTGACCCTGCGGGTCAGACACCGGTTTACCGGTTTTCCCATCCCCGCCCCCATCCCCGTCATTCAACAGTCACCTTGGTCTGGGAAGCGATCAAACTCGCACCGCAAGCGGTTTTCATTCCATCGACGGCAGTGCCAAGTCCCATGAACGAATGATTCCCCGCACCTTCGATGATGGGGAAAGAGCCTTTGCATTGCGGGCAAACAGTCTTATGCCCGATGCACGCGATCTGGCGGCCCTCGATGGTGGCGCAGGCCAGACCTTGGATCACCACACCGCCGTGGGAGGTTTTATCGCCCTTGCATATGACAGCTTTTCCCATCATGCCCTCCAGCGGGATCGAATTATTGTTTGTAAACTTCTGGATCGTAGGCAGGCTCCACCTTATGGCGGAAAACATCGCCGCCCGAAGGATGCTGCTGCTTTGCCCGAAGTTCGTCAGATGGCGGGCTGATTAACATGATGCTCGCGCCGTTCGGATCGCGCATGTTGATGGCCGCGCTGACGCCACCCTCGCGGTAGCTGCCCATTATTCCAATTGCCGCCTGCATGAAGAAGGTTGCTGAGCCGGTATTGCCGAGCCTTCTGTCGGTATCGATGAACTTTGTTTTATTTGTGATCTCGTAACCGGGCCCACCTTCAGCCTTTTGGGCATTCAAGGCCTTATGCAATATTAGCGAGCGTTCGACTCTATTTTCCGTCGCCGCGATAATCCTGGTGGGAAATTCTGACTTTCCGTTCGCGCTCAGTGCCTGGCGCGCCTCATCAAGTCCACGTTTCATCAGTAGGATGCGCTGCTCTTCCGAATCAGCGGGCTTACCTTCCGCATCCTCCCATTTAACGAACACTGGCCGATGGACGTAGCCCAGGGTTGGTAAACGATCGAATGCCGCAAGCTGCGAAGTGCTCCAAGGGACAGGGAACCACGGTGACGGAGTCCAGCCGTTCCTTAAACGACTGGTACCCCATCCGGATCGAATGTCATTGCGCGCTGCAAGGCGGGCGCTCTCAGCCTGCCATTCCTCAACTGAAAGATGTCGATTGTTATACGTGTCAGGCTTAGCCAATTGTCCTCGCAGCTCATAATATGCCATTCGAATCTTGTTCTGGCCGAAATCATTGTCCTTGTCTTCCCAAGCAAAGTTGCGAAGACGATCCACGCGCTCTCGACGGCCGAAGACGAAGACCACCGCCGAGTCTGGCAATTGAACGACGTAACGCCCGTCACGCAAATTCCGCAGTGTACTTGGCACGGCCCGGGAGTCGTGAATGTAAGGGCTGTCCACCGCCGATACGAACAGTAGAGGAACGTCTGGGTGGTCGTCAAAAAACTGAAATGCAGTTTCAACAAGCCTATCCGGCGTCGACGATAGCAACGTTGTGCTGGCTACAAATAGGTGCCACGAGAATCCATTCACTTCAGCGCTGCCGGTGAGGCCTAAGAATGTCCTGTTTGCATCGTCCGATCGGCTTGCTGGATAGGGGACACTCGCATACATCGAAGGCATTCCCCAGTACATAGGCGTGACTGCAACTGCATTTTCGAACGCATCGGCTGCTCGTTTCTTCGACCTTCCCATCTTCTCAAATTTCGACCATGGTTCTATAGATTCATCGAATTCACGTAATGGTGCGAACGCTGTGCCTGAACGAATCGCGTTCCAAAGATTCCCTTGCCTGAACTTGTCGTAAGTAACACCAAGACTGAGCACTTCAAGGGTTTCGCATTTATGGTCATCGCCACCGCAATGAAGTTGAGATTTTGATGGAGTTGTGGCCAACGCCTCTCGTCCAATAGCTATACCAATCATGACCAAGACCCCCATCCGTAGAATCTGTTGGAACGTTCTCAATTCAAGTTTCATTTCAACTCCCGTAAGCACCGTCCGTCGCCTCACATACAATTAAACTGAAAAGAGACTGGCCGATAAGTGGCATCTTTTCCGGCAATATTCCTGTGTTGTAGTACACCTTGTTTGCAACGATCAGGTCTTGCCAAATCGGTCGAATTTTCGCCAGCTGTTCTGAAAATGAGAAGAGGAAGTCATTCCAGTTCACGATAGATTCTTGCTCAGCGGAGTCAGTCAATGTCTCAGGAATGCGCCAATCTGCGACTGCACATAAGAACTCGCAGAAGTCTTTATTGGTCACTGACTTTCCGCCTCCAATCGAAACATCGTATGCAGTCACATCCCGGTGGTTGGCTTTGCTACCAATGATCGCGCTGTGATATGACTTCGGTGTGAAGGAGTTCTGCCAGCGCAGTCTGGCCTGGTCGGGAAGCTCGTCGTGTTCGACCAGATAGCCGATGCCCTTTGTCGACCGCGAGTGCGGGTCCAGGCAGAGGTAGACATTCCTGACTACGTATTGTGGTTCGCCGGTTCGTCCCCTGTTGAGGCGAGCCGTCAGCTCGTTCTTTTGACTGTTGTGCAGTTGAATTTGTCCGTCAAATTGCTTTGGCGCGGGACTGGGCTCCAGAAAGACATCTTCCATTCTCCCTGCATCCGAGTCCGGTACGAACAGCCACGTAGTCTGGATACCGTCGTTACCCGCAGTCGCAATCGCGCTATCAATCGGGTCTACGCGTTCGAGCGGGCCATCGCGGTCCTTCTCGCGGATGTTCGCGCCCTCAAGTTCCGGGCTGCCAGGCAGGAAGTGATCGCCGGATCGCAGGTCGGCATGAACTGCTTTCGGGAGGGCTTCAGCATTGATGTCGCGAACCGAGGGGGGACGATGCTCTTCGACCTTGTTCTGCTGCGTGTACTTATCGTTATGATGTGGCAGTTGCGATCGATAGTCCCTGCTGGAGGAGGAAACATGGGCGTGGTCGTCTTCATCTTCCAGCCGCAATATGAAGTCGTGGCGTCCGGTGCCAATGAGTTCTGGCTTTGGATTGCCATCCGGTCCTCGCATTTTCTCAGTGAAGACCCGCTGGTAGAACCGTTCGCCCAGTTCCCGCATTGGATGACGCACGATGTTGCGTAATGTTCCCCGTTTTCCGCCACTCAGCCAGGACTTCTTTGAGCGGTCAACCTGGCGGCCTTCAATTTTGTCGGGAACACCTTGCCATCCGATTCCTTTCACGGCCGTCAGCGCAACGGTCATATCCTCCGGGCAGAAGTACAAATAGACCTTGCCCCGATTGTCCCGGTCAGCTTCGGCGCGCCAGGCCTTGCCAACGATTCCATCGTGTCCCTCTTCTTTCAGCGAGCTGAATACCGGTGAGGACGCGCGCTTCTCTCCGCCTTTCGAGACCGCGCCGACAATGTTCACCAATGTTTGGAGTCTCGCGTGCAAGGTCTGCGGGCTGTCGATTAGGTCATAGTAGGGCTCCATTGCCTGGTCGATACCGTTGCTGCCTTTCCACCATCTGGCCAGTCTCCAGATGAAGCCCAAGCTGTCGTCCAGCGCATATGGAGGATGTGTAAGAATCAGGGTGTCTGCTGGGTCGAGCCCTTGCTCGAGCAGGATGGCCTGCGCAAGCAGGGAGATCATGCAACCCTGGCTATGGGCGACGATGTTCACAACGTCGTCCTTGTTGCGATCTCTGATAATGCCCACCAGCGCTGCGAGCCGCATTGCTGCCAGAACCATGTACATGCGGCCTGGCGTTTCGCGTATCGGCCGAATCGGATCGTCGCCCATTTGCTCGCCAAAAGTGCCAATTCCACGGTTCCACATATCAGGTATGCTGCTTGTAGCGTTGGCAAACGGGCCACCGCCTTTTGCTAAATCTTTGTCTAGCCGATTTCCGTAGCGATCTACACGCTGACCGTTCCTGGTCGACGCCTTTTTTCCAACTTCACGATATCCCCAATAGAAGGGAATCACTGGCGAAAAGGTCTCCTCAGTTACCTTGCGTCTGTAGAACACCGCATCCGGATCGGGATGAACCTTTTCTCTGTCTTCACGAGTAGGGAGCCGATAAGAGGCAGGGGTCTCGCCGCGGTCCAGCCGATTCGTCAGCCCTTCGCACAGGCCGGCTTCAACTGCCTCATAGCTCGTTCCAATGTCATTGACCCCGTGAACGAGGATGACGTTCGCTGGCAGCTGGTGGCGTATGTTGACCTTGACCTCGTGTTCTGGCTCTAGCCCGTAAAGGCCACTCCGGGCATCTCGATTGCATTGGTTATCGGGGGAAAATGGCATGATGGCTCCTAGCGTTCCTCAGGCTCAAGGGGAGTCACCACAACCTGGTGCATTTCATCGCTGCTCATCGTGCTGGTTTTGCCAGCGGAGTTTGACTTGGCCTCGACGACATTTCCGTTGTCATGCTCTATCTTGACCTTCTTGTTTGGCGCAACGGTCTCTCTTGGCGTTCCCTTTTCGTAGGCCGTGACGACACGCAAATTGGTGCCGCCGCTTTCGAACTTGGGCAACGAGGCGCGCATTGTCTTGCCGCCTTTGAACGGATGTTTTGATGCGTGATAGTTGATCGTGCCGCTCGTCCCGATCGTGATGCCATTGCCAATTTTCAGGAATGATCCGTCTTCGGCCACAAGGACGATCTCCTTCGCCATGCCTACCAGTTTTCCTTCACTGGATGTCAAGGTCAGGTCCTTGGAAGCATTGATGTCCGTGCCATCGCTCTGGCTTTGGATCAGGACGCGCCCCTTATGCGCAATCTGATGGATTCCATCAGCGTGAGCGAAGAGCGATATGCCTTTACCGGCGCTGAGCAAGCAGCGTTTCCCTGCTGCGAACTGCAGGTTTTTCTGGGCCACCTGGTCCAGGTTCGCCGCTGCGTAACTGGCCATGCCGCTGCCGGAAGCTTGGATGATGCCTTCCGGCGCGGTAATCGCGACGATTGGCTTTCCGGTCTCGCCATCCCATTGCTGCGCCGCCTTCTTCAATTCAGTCAGCGGAGCGGCTTCACTTGCGAGCGCACGATGCGCAGCGGCATACTCGGCCAGTGCCTTTGACAGTGCTTCGCAATCTGTGAGCAATTGGTTCAGCTCCGAGCGTTCGAGCTGGCTGGTGCTCGCGGGAGAACCCGGGAAGGCCGTCATGAGGACGCCTTTTACTCCTCTTATGGCAACGCTTGCTTGCGTAATCAGCTCTGCGCCGTCACCGCGATGTTCGCCATGGCCACCTTTCCGGGCTTCCGTCAAGAAGCCAAGGTTCAACTGCGACTCGGCATGGTCGCTTCCCAGCTGCGCGCTGATCTCGTTGGCGGTGTCGTCGAGTACAAGTTGGTTTCCCCGTTCACCTTTGATCTCTCGACTTTTGATTCCGCTGAGGTATCGATTGCCGGGAAGCCCACCGCCAGGGCTCAGCCCAGGTGGCTGCGCCGACTGGTTATAAAGTTGCGCGACGATGACTGGCTTGTCTGGATCTGCCGCCAGGAAGCTTACGAGCACTTCACTGCCAACTCGTGGAAGGGTCAGGTTCCCGCACTGGTAGTCCCCGGCCCAATTGCTGGCAACCCGCACCCATGCGGAGTCGAATTCCCGATCGGCCGCACCCAAACCCTGCGCGTGCGCATGATCGGCATCCCTCGTCCACTTGAACCTGATCTTAACGCGGCCCAACTTGTCGCAGTAGACTTCTTCCCCCTCAGGCCCCACGACCGTAGCGCTTTGCATGGGTACCTGCGGAAGATCGGCTCGTGGGTCGAAGGCAGGCAAAATGTCGATGCCAGCGCGCACCGCTGCGATTCGTATCCTGAATCGCGTTTGGTCGCCGGAGACCACTTCCGGCGATACACCAGGCGGCCAGTTCATCCGTACGAAAATCCGTCGCATACGGTCGGCGACTGCCTTGGGCAGGTTGTTCGATGCCTCCAGCTCTATCGAAGTTGCGATGAACTTCTGTTCATCGCCCGCATGCTTATCAATTTCAGGATGCCCTTCCAGGAAGAACGTCTCGCCAGCACCCAGGTCGCGAACGGTGCCTTTGGCATGGAAGCATTTGGTTTCGTACACATGCCTCTTCATGGCCAGCTGGCCAAGCTGGATCAGGTCATCGTAGTCGTCGCCGGCGTGCGGCGTCTGCACATGATAATCGTCCAGGCTCGCAGCCAGCGCCTTGCCATACGGGCCTTGATCCGTCTTGCTCCGAGCGAGAGTGCTCATGAGGTCAGGAGTCCGTTGCCTCTTGTAGTCCCAACTGAAACGTGAGACACAGCCAGCCTGCAACGATCGGACGGCGCACCAGGAAGTGATGGTGTCGCGTTCTTCGGTGGCGTTATCGCGGTGGTAGCGGATCGTGCCGGCGGCACTGGGCGGCAGGCTGTCCGGATGGTTGAACAGCACCATCGTATGGGCCGGGTATTCGGCGCCGTCGGAGCGGAAGTACCAGGCAATGCCGCGGCGCTTGAGCAGGCGGCGGATGAAGGCGGCGTCGGATTCGTTGTATTGCATGGTGAATTCGCGTTGTGGATACTTCTGGCACGCGAACAGATCGTCCATCTCGTAGTTGAAGCAGCCGCCGATGATGGAATTGCTCATCCGCCATTCGTCGAGGATTACCTGAACGATCTCGACTTCGTTCTTGTTGCGGAAGACGCGGGTGTTGGTGCGCTTTTCCATGATGGAGAGTGCATCGCGCATGACCAGCTGGTAGCTGGCCAGGCCGCCGTCGCTGTCGCCGGCACGGGCTTCGGTGACGATGCCGCAAATGCTGCGCAAGTCGCCGCGGTCGGTGACGATATCGACTGCCACCGGCAGCGCGATCAGCTCTTTCAGCGGGATGAAGGCGTCGAGGGAGACGCACAGGATGCGGAATTCAACGCTGCCACAGATCGATTCGCTGCCTTGCACGTATTGCGGCAGCAGCACGTCGTCCAGCATTTGCGTGGGGTGCGCCAGGCGTAAGCGCAACGGGCGGTTGTCGGTGACCAGATCCTTGGCTTGCTGGAAGAAGCTGAGCAGGGCATTGTCCACGGCGGGCTCCGTTCGTCTGGTTGACGCGAGAGCCTATGGTTGCATGCGTAAGAAATGCCGACGTTGATCTTTGGCAAAGAATGCCTACGGGGGCGATGAGCGTGGGCTCGGCTAAAAAGTATTGACGAGATGTAAACGCCTGCTACAGTTGTATGGACATCTGTTACATCTTCTTACGTATTTAACGATTCGTGACCTAGCGCACGCTTGAGTTTCACCACGGAAATAAGTGAAACTCTTACGTTTGAATTGTAAAGGAGGCGCCCCATGCAAATTCAGCGCGTGTCCTCCCTGTTGCAGGGGGAAGCTGTCGTCCGCAACTGGATCGTTCAGCACATCCCGTTATCGGGTTCACTGGCGGGTTACGACCTGTTCCTCAAGATCAGTAACGATTTCATCGAAGGCGGACAGGCCGAGCTGTCGGTGCCTTATGGTGCATTGCCGCACAGTGAAGCCGCGATCAGCGAGCATGTGGCCGCCATGGCGCAAGCCGGCCTGCTGAATGTGCTGCCAGGCGGCCCGGCCGATGCAGTCCACATCAAGTTGACGGCGAAATTCGTCGAGCTGCTCAAACAGTTCCAGATCCAGTTCGAAAGCCAGTTCATCCCGCGCAAGGACCTGCGCGAGCAACAGCTGCTGGTCACCACGCCGGACGCCCGCCTGAAGCACCTGGCCGTCACCATGTACGACCATTTTTACGATATCGGCTGGCTCTACCTGCATAACTATGGCGGTGCCTGCTTCCTCATGTCGTCCCTGGTGTGCCGGGTGGCGCAAGCCTATGGCTTCAAGGCCCGCGTCGAATCCTGCCATGTCGAGATCAAGGGCAACGGGGTCAACTTCAACCTCGGCAGTCCCGGGTATGCGAAGCCCGGCCAGATCGAGGGACATGCCGTGTGCATCATCGACGAAGCTTTGCTGGTCGACTTTGGCCTCGGCAATGTCCGGCGCAATTACCGCCGTGACTTCTACTGGGGCTTGGCGCAGCCCTACGAACAGCAAGGCGCAGTGATGGCGCAAATGACTTTGCCCCAAGGGGAAAGCGTCACTTGGAAGAATGACTGGCAAACCCCGGACGGCCCGGCCGAACTGGCCAAATATGCAGCCTTCGTCGAGGAGCAATTCCAGCAGTTCGTGCACCACTTCGGCTGACATTGCAGGGCGACCAACTGACTCGCCGCACGATTGAAAGTGGTCCCAATCTCAAAAAATTAGGAATACGATAATATTTTGCGAATTTGGTCGACGATCCAGGAGGTCAGCGTATGGCAGATTGGAGTGCGGGTTATGTGGCGGATATCGACTACACCCACGGGTACTATGAAGAGCTGAACCCATTGCGGATCAGGATGGCATTCCTGAACGCCGGCCTTGCCAGTCCGGAAGTTGGGGTGGCGTGCGAACTGGGCTTCGGCCAGGGCATCAGCACCAATATGCATGCGGCCGCATCGGTCACCCGCTGGTATGGTACGGATTTCAATCCCAGCCAGGCCGCGTTCGCGCGCGAGATGTCCGGCCAGGCCGGGGGCAGGGCGCAGCTGTTTGACGAAGCGTTCGACGAATTCCTGCAGCGCACCGACCTGCCCGATTTCGACTTTATCGGCTTGCACGGCATCTGGAGCTGGGTGTCCGATGCGAACCGCCAGGTCATCGTCGAGTTCCTGCGCCGGAAGCTGAAGGTCGGCGGAGTCCTCTACATCAGCTACAACACCTTGCCAGGCTGGGCCACCTTCGCCCCCATGCGGCATCTGCTGGCCACCCATGCGCGCAGCCAGGCCGCCGAGGGCGGCGGCATCGTCAAGCAAATCAACGACTCGCTGGAGTTCGCCAAGGCCCTGCTGGACACCAAGCCCGCCTTCGCCCGCGCCAACCCGTCGATAGCCCACCGGCTGGAAACCTTGCAGACGCAAAACCGCAACTACCTGGCGCACGAGTACTTCAACCGCGACTGGATGCCGATGCACTTCAGCACGATGGGCGAATGGCTGGAGGCTGCCAAATTGCAGTTTGCCTGCTCCGCCCACTACCTGGACCACTTTGACCCGATCAACCTGAGTACCGAGCAAAAGAATTTCCTGGCATCGATTCCGGACCGGATGTTCCGCGAAACGGTGCGCGACTTCATGGTCAACCAGCAGTTCCGCCGCGATTACTGGGTGAAGGGCTTGCGCAAGCTGGCGCCATTGGAGATCAATGAACGCAAGGCGCAGGTGCGTGTAGTGCTGGTCAAGCATCCGCAGAGCATTGCCCTCAAATCCACCATCAATGGCAATGAGTTTTCCCTCACCGAGTCGATCTACAAGCCCGTCATCGAATTGCTGTCGGATCACCGGCCGCACGCGCTGGGGGAGATCGCACAGGCGCTCGCACCAAGGGGCATCACGCTCAACATGGTATCGGAGGCGATCATGTTCCTGAGCGGACTCGGCAACCTGGCCTTTGCCCAGGACGATGCGATTGCCGACCAATGCCAGGAGACCACGCGCAAGCTCAATACGTTTATCGAAACCAGGGCTCGCTCGACCGCGGAGATTCCCTATCTGGCCAGCCCTGTCACGGGCGGCGCCATCATGGTGGACCGCTTCTCCGAGCTGTTCCTGAAGGCTGTCGCCGAAGGGCACGAGGGCATCGAGGCCCTGGCAAGCTATGCCTGGAAGATCCTCGATTCCCAAGGCCAGCGCCTGGTCAGGAATGGCGAAACGATTGCCGATCCCGCCGCCTGCCTGGCCGAGATGGAAAATTATGCACGGGAGTTCGTGGACAAGAAACTGCCGATACTCCGGGCCCTCAAGACCTTGTGACGGCGGCCGTGGGAATGGCCGGGCGGGCACCGTATAATTGTGCCCCATGAAATCGCTCAACATTGCCTACAACCCGCGCATCGACCAGTTACGCTGGCTGGCCGCCACGCTGGTCTTTGTCTTCCACTTCTACCTGGAGGCGCGCGGGCAAGGCTTGCCGCAGCTGCAAAGCCACTGGCTTGGGCTGGTGACCGAAGGGCATACCGGTGTCGGGCTTTTCTTTACCCTGTCCGGCTTCCTGTTCATGCAGATTGCGCTGGTGCAGAAGGAGATCCACTATGGCCCCTTCCTGCGCAACCGCTGCCTGCGCATCCTGCCGCTGTTCCTGACGATTTTCGTGGTGGCGATCTCGATTGGCCGCGACAAATTCGTGCCGCAGGACGTGTTGTACGTGCTGACCACCAACCTGGGCCTGGCACCGACTTCGTACACTCCGATCACCGGCGCCGCCTGGACCATCTCGGTGGAATTCGCGTTCTACATGGTATTCCCCTTCCTGGCCCGCTTCACGATGGAGCAGGGCGCCAGGTACCTGTGGAAGCTGCTGGCGCTGATGGTGTTCTTCAAGCTCGCCGCATTCACGGTGAATGAAAAGAGCACGCTGATGTACTTCAGCACCCTGGTCGGTCGTTTCGACCAATTCCTGATCGGTATGCTGGCTGCACTGCTGTATGCCCGCCACGCCGGCGCGCTGCGCCAGCATGCGCCATGGCTGGTGCCGATCGCCGCGTTCGTCGTGCTGTGCAATGCCTGGCTCCAGTCGCGCCACGGCAAGTTCATCGCCGACACGCACAACCCATTCTGGATTTACTGGTCGCTGATGGAAGCGGCCGCCTGGAGCGGCTTCATCCTCGCTTGGGTATCGTTCGAGCGCAAGCTGCCGGCCGTGCTGGAGAAGGTGCTGACGTATGGCGGCAAGATCAGCTTCTCCTTCTACCTGCTGCACATGGCGATGCTGCACCTGTTGGTGACGTACTTCCAGCTGCCCGCTTTCACCGGCATCTACAAGCTTGACGTCGCGTTGGCACTGCTGCTGGCGTATGGCGCCACGTGGGCGATATCGTCGCTGAGCTACAGCGCCATCGAAGAACCCTTCCTGCGCCTGCGCCGCCGCTACGGCGCCGCCGCCCCGGCCGAGCTGGTGTCCCATGGCGGCAGGCCCTCCGGGACGCGGGCGCGGTCGTAAGCGGGGAGATTATGTCTACGGTATTGAAACGGGTCACAACGGAATTTGTTGCATCCGAAGACCGCATCCGCGTGGCGGGATTGACGGAAGATGGCCAAAAGGTGGTGCTGTGGCTGACCCGCCGCATGCTGGGCTTGCTGCTCCCCGTACTACTGCAGCAACTGGATGCGCAGTTCGCGTCGGAATTGCGCGAGCATCGCGATGCGCTGCAGGAGTTCGCCCAGCAAGCAGCGCGCGATACCCTGGAGCGCACCGAAAGGGTTGCTGCCGATGCACAAGCGGAGACACTGCTGGTCACATCCGTCGATGTGGGACAGATGGAGCAGGGGACCTTGCTGACATTCCGCAACGAAGCGGAGACAAGTTATCGGCTCCCCCTGCGCGGAGAAGCCTTGCGCCAGTGGATGCACATCCTTTACCAAGCCGATTGCAACGGCAACTGGCAATTACCGCAATGGCCTGCCTGGCTGACCGGCGACAGCCTGCTCGACTTCGACCTGAACGCCGCCCTGCATTAGCAAAGCAGCGAAAAATGTCCACCCTGGGGTCAGGAACCAAAGTGGACATTTAACTCAGCAGGTTAATTTTTGTCCACTTTGGTTCCTGACCCCGAGGTGGACAAAAAGTCCGGTGGGCTAATGTTTGCCGAAGCAGGCTGGGCACGACTTGCCGGGCACGTATTCCGGGGCGAGCTGCTGGCGCGGGGTGACTACGGCGCGGCAGGCGAAGCATTGCGTCGTTTCCGTCGGCTCGAGCTGCGGGTTCAGCGCGGTGCGGTAATCGAATACGAAGCAGTCGCCCGTGTAGTGCGCGCCGCCCACTTCTTCGAAATATTTCAGGATGCCGCCTTCCAGCTGGTACACATTGTCGTAGCCAATGTTCTGCATGTGGATCGCGGCCTTTTCGCAGCGGATGCCGCCGGTGCAGAAAGTCACCACGGTCTTACCTTCGAAATCGGCTTTGTGCTTTTCGATGAGTTCCGGGAACTCGGTGAACTTCTTCAGGCGGTAATCGACCGTGTTGTTGAAGGTGCCGACATCGACTTCGTAATCATTGCGGGTCTCCACCATCACCACCGGCTTGCCATTGTCGTCGTGGCCCTGGTCCAGCCAGCGCTTCAGGGTCTTGGCTTCCACATGCGGTGCGCGGCCTTCCTCAGGCTTGATCAGCGGCATGCGCATGGTGATGATTTCTTTCTTGATGCGCACCAGCATGCGGCGGTGCGATTGCTCGGCCGACAGGCTTTCCTTCACTTCCAGATCCGCCAGGCGTGCGTCGCTGCGTACCCAGGCCAGGTACTCGTCGATATTGGCGCGGGTGCCGGACAGGAACATATTGATGCCTTCCGGCGTCAGCAGGATGGTGCCCTTCAGGCCCAGTCGGGCGCAGATGTCCTGGTACTGCGGACGCAAGTCTTGCAGGTTGTCGAGCGTGATGAATTTGTACGCTGCGATGTTGACGTAAACGGCTGGTGCCGCGCCGAGCGTTGCAGGCGCGCTTTCAATGGTTGCTTGCATGGGGTTGGAGTGAGGTTAAAACCGGAACAGCCAATATTATAGCCGCACTCGGCCTTATGCCCAAATTTTGGGCAGATAACGCAGCTCAGGTGGCGCGCTATCGTATCTGGCTGCGCGCGATCAATGCGCTCACGGCTCAGTGACGAACAATGTGGGAACACAGTTCTTTTTCTGAGGTCCTATGGAACTTCCACACCACCAGCCAGGTCAAAATCTTCCGGACAACGAATCAAGGATCGCCAAGCTGGAGGGACAGGTGCTGGATCTTTCGGTTGAGCTTAAATTGCTCAGGCAGACAGTTGACGCACTGCCTGAGAAGATTTCCATGCTTGTCAAAGCGGAAATGGCGCAGTATTTGAGCGCGCAAGCTGAGGTCCAAGCTGACCGCAACGTCGCCTTCCGTAAAGATATTGAAGGCAAGCTTGAAGCATGGCGGAGAGAGAACGATGGCAAGCTGGACGCTTGGCGGATCGAGTATGACCGCAGGCTCGAAGAATGGCGCCGCGAAAACGTCCGTGAAATGCGAAACTGGTTCCGTGGAGTGGCCTGCATTGTCATCGCGGCAGTTATCGCGGCAATGATGGCTTAGCCAGCAAGAGCGGAATCAGGCAAAATGATGGGTATGACAACATTTCCTTCCCTCCCGTCGGCCGGCCCGCTGACCTTGCTGCGCACCTTGTTCAAGGGCGCCAGCGCGCAAGAGGCGCCGCCACAGATTGCCACCACTTTCCGCCTTGACCGCATCGATGCCCGGCAGTTGGCACGGTATAACGCCCTGCTTGGCTTTGCACCGGATGCCTTGCCCGTCTCGTTCTACTATCTGCCAACCCAACGTGCCCACTTGGCGACGCTGTTGGGGCAAGCCTTTCCCCACCGGGTGGCGGGAATGGTCCATGTCGAGAACGATTTGGCGGAACTTGGGCAGCCCGACCGCAACCAGCCAATGGAATTGGCGACGCGCGTGGTGATGGGGGCGCCGACCAAGAGCGGCGCGCAATTCTGTGAATTGCTGACTGAGGGTACCCAACAAGGTTCGCCCATCTTCGAATGCCGCAGCCGTTATCTGGCGGTGCGCGGCAAGCAGCGCGCCAGATCGGACACGCGCAGCGGCAGTGCGCCGGGCGGCCAGGCGGGCGCGCCGCAGCCAAATGGCTTGAAGGCGGGTGAGTGGTCACTCACAGCGGATTCGGGCCGGCGCTATGCCGCCGTCTCGGGCGACTGGAATCCGATCCACCTGTGGCCGTGGTCTGCGCGCTTGCTGGGCATGAAAACGCCCATCATCCACGGCATGCACACGGTGGGCAAGGCTTGCGCTGAACTGGAACGGCAGGAGGGCAGGCGCCTGACGGGGATTTCCGCACGTTTCAAGGCTCCGGTCGAGCTTGGTTCGCAGGCGGAATTGCGGCTGGCGGAAGCCGGGGGCAACTACCAGGTGTGGGCAGGTGGAAAACTGGCGGTCGAGGGCAGCTGGCGCTCATGATGCGGCGCCAGCCCCAGGTTAGTGCTTACTTCTGAGCCAACACCCATTTTACAAGCTGGTGCGCTTCGGCGTCGGTCACCTGGTTGGGCGGCATAGGCACCGCGCCCCAGACCCCGGAACCACCCTGCAGCACCTTCAGGATCAGCTTGTCTTCGGCGCCCTTGTCGTTTTTGTATTTGGCGGCCACGTCCTTGAAGGATGGCCCGACCAGCTTTTTCGCCATGGCATGGCAGGCGAAGCAGCTCTTCGACTTGGCCAACTGCTCAGGGGTATCCGCGTGGGCCAGCAGCGATGCGGACATCAGGACGGCAGCAGCAACAATTTTCATCATCTTCTCCAAGGTGGATTGGTAAGGCTGATTCTAGCCTTGCTGCGCAGCTGCAGCCGGCTCATTTGTAAGCAATTATGGCGCGTCCTATACTGAACTAGGCAACAAACTAGTTCATCGGGGGCGGCTCATGTATAAAGAAATCGGTGCATTTGACGCTAAGGCAAGGTTTTCGGAGCTCTTGCGCGGCGTCAGCGAAGGGCAGCGATATACGATCTCGGTGCGGGGAAAGCCAGTGGCGGACCTGGTGCCGTCACAGGCGAATCCGTTGGCCGACGCCAGGCTGGCCATGGAAGCATTGCGTAAGCTTCCGAAGGTCAAGGGTGTGGGCGACGACGAAGTCTCGGCCATGATCCGCGAGGGGCGTGAGTGAATGTCGTGCTCGACGCTTCCATGGCATTGGCCTGGATTTTTGAGCGGGTTTCCTTGGGCCAGCGGGAACTTGCGGACCGGCTGCTTGAACCGACGCTTGGCTGGCAGTTTCAGGTGCCGCCGCTATGGCATCTGGAAGTGGCGAACGGCTTGCTTGTTGGAATCCGGCGGACACTCTTGAGTGAGGCCGGGGCTGCCAATTTCCTGCAACACCTGTATTGCTTGCCAATCACGACAGACAGGACCGATCCGGGTGTGCTGGGACGGCAAGCTTTCATGCGCGGCCACAGCACCGGGCTGACGGCATACGACGCCTGTTACCTTGACCTGGCCTTGCGCCAGGGTGCGGCGCTGGCAACTTTTGACCGCCAGTTGGCAGCGGCGGCCCGGCAGGCGGGCCTGCAGCTTGTGGAATAGGAGCATAGGCAGCTCAAGCGTTAAAATAGGCGGATATTCGACCAGACATCCGCCCGCCACATGAGCCTTGAGACAATCGACCAGCCAGCCGACGCCGTGCCAGCCGCAGCGCCCGTAGGACCGCAATTCGTTCACCTGCGCGTCCATACCGAGTATTCGATTGTCGATGGCCTGGTGCGCATCGATGACATGATCAAGGCGGCAGTCAAGGATAAGCAGGGCGCCCTGGCCGTGACCGACCTGGCCAATATGTTTTGCATGGTGCGCTTCTACAAGGCGGCGCGCGGCAAAGGCATCAAGCCCATCGTCGGCGTCGACGCCTGGATCACCAACGAAGAAAACCGCGAGAAGCCGCACCGCATCATGCTGTTCGCGAAGAACCGCATGGGCTACCTGCAGCTGTGCGAACTGTTGTCGGAAGCATGGCTGAACAACCAATACAAGGGCCGCGCCGAAATCCGCGAGGAATGGCTGCGCAACCTGCCGCACAAGGAATACCCGCTGCTGCCGGGCGAGAGCGGCGCCAACGCCCTGATCGCCCTGTCCGGCGCCCACTTCGGCGATATCGGCCAGGCGATCGAGGCCGGCAACCTGGACCAGGCCGAGCGCAATGCGCAGAAGTGGGCCGAGATTTTCCCGAACGGCCATTTCTACGTCGAGATCCAGCGCGCCGGCCAGGCCAACCAGGAAGTGCAGGTGCGCCAGTCCGTCGCGTTGGCGGCCAAGCTTGGCTTGCCGGTGGTGGCCACCCACCCGGTGCAGTTCCTGTCGCAGGATGAATACATCGCCCACGAGGCGCGCGTCTGTATCGCGGAAGGCGAAATGCTGGCCAACGCCAAGCGGGTCAAGCGCTTCAATGAGCAGATGCGCTTCCTCACGCAAGCGGAAATGGCGGAGCTGTTCCACGACTTGCCGGCCGCGCTGCATAACTCGGTGGAAATCGCCAAGCGCTGCAACGTGGTGCTCACGCTGGGCAAGCCGCAGTTGCCGAATTTCCCGACGCCGGGCATGTCGATCGACGAATTCCTGGTGGCGGAAACGCAGAAGGGCCTGGAAGAGCGCCTGGTCCAGCTGTTCCCCGATCCCGAGAAGCGAGAGAAGGAACGCCCGCGCTACGAGGCGCGCCTGAAGTTCGAGAACGACACCATCATCAAGATGAAGTTCCCGGGCTACTTCCTGATCGTTGCGGAATTTATCCAGTGGGGCAAGAACAATGGCGTGCCGATCGGCCCGGGCCGCGGCTCCGGTGCGGGCTCGCTGGTGGCGTATGCGCTGAAGATCACCGACCTCGATCCGCTTAAATACAACCTGCTGTTCGAGCGTTTCCTGAACCCTGAACGTATTTCGATGCCCGACTTCGACATCGACTTCTGCCAGGAAAAGCGCGAACTGGTGATCCAGCACGTGAAGGACCTGTACGGCCGCGATGCGGTGTCGCAGATCGCCACCTTCGGTACCATGGCGGCGAAAGGCGCGATCCGCGACGTGGGCCGCGTGATGGACTTCGGCTACAACTTCTGCGACGGCGTGTCGAAGCTGATCCCGTTCAAGCCGGGCAAGCCGGTCTCGATCGCCGAGGCGATCGAAGAAGAACCGCTGCTGAAAGAGCGCCAGGAAAACGAAGAGGAAGTGCGCCAGCTGCTCGACCTGGCGCAGCAGGTGGAAGGCATCACCCGTAACATCGGCATGCACGCCGGCGGCGTGCTGATCGCGCCGGGCAAGCTGACCGACTTCTGCCCGCTGTACACCCAGGGCGGCGACGCCGGCGTGGTGTCGCAGTACGACAAGGACGACGTGGAAGCGGTCGGCCTGGTGAAGTTCGACTTCCTGGGCCTGACCACGCTGACCATCCTCGACCGCGCCGTCAACTACATCAAGGATCTCGATCCGGAAGGCGCCAAGGACTTCGACCTGGCCAAGCTGCCGCTCAACGACCGCCCGACCTACGAGCTGCTGACCAAGGCGAAAACCGTCGCCGTGTTCCAGCTTGAATCGCGCGGCATGCAGGGCATGCTGAAGGATGCGCGTCCCGACCGCTTCGAAGACATTATCGCGCTGGTGGCGCTGTACCGTCCGGGCCCGATGGACCTGATCCCGGACTTCTGCAAACGCAAGCACGGCGAAAAGTTCGACTACCCCGACCCGCGCACCGAGGGCATCCTGTCCGAAACCTACGGCATCATGGTGTACCAGGAACAGGTGATGCAGATGGCGCAGATCATCGGCGGCTACTCGCTGGGCGGCGCGGACATGCTGCGCCGCGCGATGGGTAAGAAGAAGGCGGAAGAGATGGCGGAGCACCGCGAAATCTTCCGCAAGGGCGCCCAGGCCGGCGGCCTGACCGTCGAGAAGGCAGACGAGATCTTCGACTTGATGGAAAAGTTCGCGGGCTACGGCTTCAACAAGTCGCACGCGGCCGCGTATGCGCTGCTGTCCTACCACACGGCCTACCTCAAGCATCACCACACCGCCGCGTTCATGGCGGCCAACATGTCGCTGGCCATGGACGACACGGAGAAGGTCAAGATCCTGGTCGAGGATTCCATCGACGTGTGCGGCCTGACCATCCTGCCGCCGGACGTGAACCAGTCGTCCTACCGCTTCCGCCCGGACGGCGAACCGGGCAAGAAAGCCACCAAGATCCGTTACGGCATGGGTGGCGTGAAAGGCGCCGGACAGAACGCGATCGAAGCGATCATCGCCGCGCGCGAAGCGGGCGGGCCGTTCACCAGCCTGTTCGACTTCTGCAAGCGCGTCGACAAGAAGCAGATGAACCGCCGCACCGTGGAAGCGCTGATCCGCGCCGGCGCCTTCGACTGCTTCGGCGTCGACCGCGCCGTGCTGTTTGCCTCGGTGGGCTTCGCCATGGAGTATGCGGACCAGGAAGCCAAGTCGGCCAACCAGGTCAGCCTGTTCGGCGGCGACGATTCCGACCTGGTGGCGCCGCCCGATTACGTGCAGGCGACCCCTTGGACCGATCGCGAAAAACTGGCGGAAGAGAAGATCGCGCTGGGCTACTACCTGTCCGGCCACATGTTCGACTCCTACCAGCAGGAAGCGCGCCGCTTCGCCCGCACCAAGCTGTCGGAACTGGAGCCTTCGCGCGAACCGCGCATGATGTGCGGCGTGATCTCCGGCATCCGCACCCAGATGACCCAGCGCGGCAAGCTGCTGATCGTCACCCTGGACGATAAGACCGCCGTGGTCGAAGTCACCGTCTACAACGAAGTCTTCGAGCCGAACAAGCATATGTTCAAGGAAGACGAATTCCTGTGCGTGACGGGCAAGGTGTCGGAAGACCGCTTCTCCGGCGGCCTGCGCATTTCGGCGGAAAAGGTGTACAACATCACGGCTGCGCGCATCCAGTTCGGCCGCCAGATCGGCTTGGCGCTGCCGAAAGCCGTGCCATCGGCCAAGCTGGCCGAAGTGCTCGGCCCGCACCGCGACGAATACGGCTTGCCGGTGTCGATGCGGGTCCAGCCGCAAGGCATCGACTGCGTGCTGCAACTGGGCGACGACTGGCGTGTCGCGCCATCGGACGCGCTGAAAGTCGCCCTGGAGCAGGGCCTCGGCGCCCAGGAAGTAGCGATCGAATACTAAGCCTGCGTGCCGCGCGGCCGCGTCGAACTGTCCAGTATCGTGCGACACCGTTAGCAATATTCCAACATAATCGTCTTGCACTCCCGGCCATGCCAAATGGGGTTCAAGCGATCATGTTGTTTAACTCTTACAGCTTCCTGCTGGGTTTTCTGCCGCTGACGCTGGCCGGCTATTTCCTGCTGGCGCGCCGCCGTCCGTCGTGGGGCATCGCCTGGCTGGCGCTGGCGTCGCTATTCTTTTACGGCTGGTGGGACGTGCGCTACGTGCCGCTGCTGCTGGCATCCATCGCCGCCAACTACCTTTGCTCGCTCGTTATCCGCCGTGCCGCGGGCCGGGTGCGCCGCTGGTGGCTGGCTGGCGCCATTGCCGGCAACCTTCTGTTGCTCGCTTACTACAAGTACGCCAACTTCTTTTATTCCAGCCTGACGGGCGAGCAGGCGCCGGTGCTGCAGGTCGTGCTGCCGATCGGGATTTCCTTCTTCACCTTCACCCAGATCGCTTTCCTGGTCGATACGGCGCGCGGCTTTGTGCAGGAAGGTCGCTTTATCCACTACCTGCTGTTCGTCACCTACTTCCCGCATCTGGTGGCGGGGCCGGTGCTGCACCACAAGGAAATGATGCCGCAATTCGCCGACCCGCGGAATGCCGTGCCGCGTGCCGACAATTTCTCGGTGGGGGCAACCATCTTCATCATCGGGTTGGCAAAAAAAACGCTGCTGGCCGACACGCTCGCGCCTTACGCCAATGGCTTGTTCGCGGCGCCGGGCGAACCTTCCCTGCTGGTGGCTTGGGGCGGGGTGCTGGCCTATGCCTTCCAGCTGTACTTCGATTTTTCCGGCTACTCGGACATGGCGATCGGCTTATCGCGCATGTTTGGCGTACACCTTCCGCTGAACTTCAACTCGCCCTACAAGGCGCGCGATATCGTGGAATTCTGGCGGCGATGGCATATGACCCTGTCGCGCTTCCTGCGCGACTACCTGTACATTCCTCTGGGCGGCAACCGCTGCGGCGCGGTGCGCGCCAAGGCCAACCTGATGGTAACGATGCTGCTGGGCGGCCTGTGGCACGGGGCCAGCTGGAACTTCGTCCTGTGGGGCGGGCTGCATGGCATCTACCTGGTCGCCGCGCACGCCTGGCAATTGTTCAGGATGCGCCTTGGCTGGGGCGATGGCGGCAGGGCGGGGCGCTGCGCGGCCTGGGCGTTGATTTTCCTCGCCGTGACCTTTGCCTGGGTCTTCTTCCGTGCGCCGGACTTGCCAGCCGCCTTGCGCATCGCGGCCGGCATGGCGGGACAGCATGGCGTGACGCTGCCCGACGCGATCGGCATCCGGCTGGGGGCGGCGGGCGATGCGCTGGCGCAGCTGGGCGTGCGCTGGACGCTGGGCGGCGCCACCCAGTTCATCGAGACCTGGTGCTGGGTGGCGGTGGCCGCGCTGGTCGCGTTTTGCGCGCCGAATACGCAGCAGATCATGCACCGCTTCGCGCCTGGGCTGGACCACGACGGCACGGCGGCCCCACCGCGCCTGGCCTGGCTTCCCGCACCGCGCGCAGCGCTGGCCACGGGCATGCTGGCGGTGGTTTGCCTGCTCGCGCTATCGCGGCCAAGCGAATTTCTTTACTTCCAATTCTGACCATGTCCGACTTCCTCCACCGGCATTACTTGCGTAAGCTGGGCCTGGCGATGCTGGCCGGGTTCCTGCTGGTGGTCGCGCTGGTCGTGCTGGCCGATCCTTACGACCAGTACGGCGTATTGCGCCAGCCGGGATGGAACGACGCCAAGCCGGTGCCGAAGCGCTTCCGCAATGAGATCAAGCTGGCCGCGGCCCAGCGCATGGCCGCGACCCAGCTCCTGGTCGGCAATTCGCGCATCGAAGTCGGTTTCGATCCCGATAGTCCGCAACTGGGCGGCGGCGCGTATAACCTGGGGTTGGCCGGTACCGGGACCATGGTGGCGGTTGGGCAGTTACGGCACTTGCGTGGACTGGGCATCAAACCGGTGCGTGTGATTGCCGGCCTCGATTTCCATGACGCCCTGCTGGCGCCAGGGCAGAAAGGCGGGGCCCGCGCCCCGCAGCTGCCTGGCAATGGCTGGGTCTGGCGCTTCGAAACCCTGTTCTCGTTCGATGCCTTGCGCGATGCCGCCACCACCCTGGCCATGCAGGGTGACCGCGAAGCCGAAACGATGACGGCACATGGCCTGAACCCATTGAACCAGTACCGGAAATTCGCGCGCTACGACGGCTATTACAAGATTTTCCGCCAACGGGCGGAAGAGAACGCGGCGACGTTGGTCAAGAAGGTGCGCGGCGGGCTCGACCGCGACGGATTGCGCGCAGAGCTGCATGCCCTGCTGCAAGCCGCTGCCGGCGACAATCCCGGCGTTGAAATCCACCTGCTGGTGTACGCTTACCATGCGCAATTGCTGGCGCTATACGAAGCGAGCGGCCTGTGGCCGCTGTTCGACGAATGGAAGGACATCGTGCTGGAAGCCGCCGACGCGGCGCGCGCCCGCTATCCCCAGGCGCGCATCGTGGTGCATGATTTCAGCGGGTTTGGCGAATTCAATTGCGAAGCGATCCCCGCTCCGGGAGAATGGCGGTCGACGCGCTGGTACTGGGAGGCGGGCCACCAGAAGCCCGCGCTGGGTGAAGAGATGATGCGGCGCATGCTGGCCGGCACGCCGGACGGGAGCTTCGGCATGGTGCTGACGCCGCAGAACGTGGAGCAAAACCGCCGCCGCATCGCCGCCGAGCGCGCGCGCTGCGCGGGCGAGCAGCCGCAAATGTTCGCCGAAGCCCACGCGCTGGTGGCACGTTTTCAGGGAAAGGAACTATGACATGGACATGAAACGCATCAATGCAGGCAAGCTGCGCGCCATCGGCTACGACGAGCGCGCGCGCACGCTGCGCGTCGAATTCGACGACGGCAGCGCCATCGACTACGATGGTGTCGCCCGCGACGTCTGGCAGCGCCTGTCCACCTCGGGCAGCGCGTGGAGCTTCTACCGCGACAATATCGAGGAGGAATACACCGGCCGCAAAGGCCGCGCCAAACCGCAGGCCGGCACCCGTCCCGCCGGGCTGGACGACCTATTTGGTTGAAAGTCGGGGTCAGCTCTGGCAACCGGACATTTGCGACGCAAATGTCCGGTTGCCAGAGCT
>CBFGQI010000083.1:0-22126 GCA_965650885.1 uncultured Oxalobacteraceae bacterium | reverse complement strand
GGCCAATGCGGCAGCCCCGGGCCGTTCGGATTGCCGGTGCGGATGAAGTTCGCCCAGTAGCGCTGCACGGGCGGCCAGCCGGCAGCCAGGGCGCCCGCTGGTGCCGCGTGATAGACATAGTTCATCTCCGTCGTATGCTCCGGCGGTTTGCCCGCGCCGGGCGCCCCAAAACCGAATTCATAACGCCAGACGCCCTCATGGACTTTCACCATGCGCTGCGCCAGCCAATGGGCGGGGCAACGGAACCACATGTCGGTCATCACCTGCGTCGGCACGCTGCCAAGCACAGGATCAGCCTCGGGTGCCTTGCCGTCCCGATAGCCATACAGTGGCCGCGCCACCACGGCACGCGCGCCAAACGCTGCGCTCACCAGCGCATCCGCCGCCTCCGGTTTGCGCTCCGCTCCCAGCTCCTGCGTATTGGAGCCGATGATGACCGCAATGCCCCGCCCCGCGCCCTTGGCATAGGCATCGGAGTAACTGTCCGGCAGCACGTAGCCGTCGATATTCTGCTGCTCCCACGTGAAGCTCACATCCACCCCGGGTGAGGTCGGCAGGTTCTGGGCGGCGGCGTTGATTGCCTCGGCCGACAGCTTCCTGAGGGCAGCCACGCCGTCGGCGCCATGCGGCAGCTTCAAGCGGTCCAGCAATACCTTGCCCATCGCCTCGCTGTGTGCCGCCGTGCGCGGCGCACCCGGGGCGGGCGACTGCAGGATGGCGCGCTGGAACAGGCCTTTTGCCAACGGCGAATAGGTCAGGAACAGCACATCGGTTGCGCCGGCCGAATTTCCGCTGACCGTGATGCTGGCGGGATCGCCGCCGAACGCGCCAATGTTCGCCTTCACCCATTTCAGCGCGGCGATCTGGTCGAGCAAACCATAGTTTCCCGATGATTTGTGCGGGTCTTCCGCGCGCAGGGCATCCAGTCCCAAGAAGCCGAAAGCGCCCAAGCGATACTGCACCCTGACCAATACAATGCCCTCGCGGTGTATGGCGTCTTCAGCGAGGCTGCCGGCGCCACCCGCAGCATTCGAGCCGCCGTGCACGTACACCAGGACGGGCAGCTTTGCCTTCGTCCCATGCGCCGGCGTACGGATGGAAACGGTCAGGCAGTCCTCCTGCGCGCCGGCCATGAAGCCCTGGTTCCAGCCGACATCACCCTGAACACAGGCTGGCGCCTGCTTGCGCCCATCCAGCACCCCATTCCAGGGAGCCCGAGGCGCCGGCGGCTTCCATCGGTTTTCGCCGGTGGGCGCCGCGGCATAGGGGATGCCGTAAAAGATTGTGCTGCCGTCAGCCATCGCAAGACCGGCGACCTTGCCGCCGGCCACGGTGACTTCCTGCGCCATCACAGGCGAGAACAGTAGTGGGAACGCAAGACCCAGTGCACTTGTATTCGAAATCAACGACATCCAACATCCTCCTGAAAAACTTGGGTGAAATTAACCGCAGTCGGCCACCGCGAGCAGGCAACCGGCAATATGGTCCACGTGCCGCGCAATCGTGGCAGCGTGATACTGGGTGCTGGCATACCGGCAGCCAACCGAGAAGCAGCCGTTCGCGAATCCAAAATCAAGGTCCAGCCGGTACCAGCGCGCCAGCCCGGGCGGCATTACCTGGAATTCGCGCAGGAACTCCGGTTGGCCCGCCTCAACGGCCGCCGTGTCGAAGCCTTCGTACCCGAAGAAGTTGACACCGACCTGGCGGTCATATACCGGCATCAGCGCGCGCTTTTCCCGGGACCCTGGCGCCGGATTGCACGCCTCGATGAAATAGGCCGTCCCCTTGCCGGGGATGTCAGCCAGCTGTCGCTTGATGTCCATCACTTTTTCCAGTTCGCTTGCGCCGTCCGGTTGGCGTATCAGCAGCAAGCCATTCAACGCCAGCAAGCCGACCGTCCTGGAGTAGTCCTGTCCTTCGGTGCCGATGGTCTCGGAGCGTCCTCCGAAGGGGCAGCACAACTGCATCCACTCGCCGCCGGCCTCACCCAGGTAGAAACTGCTGACCGCATAAATGATTGCATCGAGCATGGCGATCTTGCGCTGCTTGAGCCCTTTGACCAGCGCCGCGCTCGTTGCCGCGTCGAACGTACGGCGGTGTTCCGCCTCGTCGGCGGTGAGGCCGCCCACGCCCCGATCGGCCATGTCGACCGGCAGCTGGCGGCATGCACGCCACTCGGGCTTACTCCAGTAGGCGTGTTGGGCCTGCTGGTCCAGCCGCCGGTACCAATCGCGCTGTGCCGCCACGTACAGCGACACCGGCGTTGCCGGCGGCGGGCCGCTGGAACCGGCCTTGAAATGCGTGAGCAGGTCCTGGAAGACGATATTGAGCGAATAACCGTCATAAATGACGTGATGACTGAACAGGATCAATAGCGGCGGCCCGTCCGCAAACCTGACCATATGGGCGAAGAACAGGGGGGCGCGGGTAAATTCGATGGCGCCCAGGGCGTCCCGGCAATAGGCCTCGGCATCGAACTTCGCACAGTTCTCCCGCTGCACCACGCTGAAATAGCCGTCGGCAGGATAATCTCCGTAATGGACGCGCCATTGCCCCTCCACATCCTGCACGAAGCGCGAGCGTAGCGCTTGGTGATGCAGGATGGTCCGTGCCACCGCTCCTTTCACGGCATGCGGCGCGACGCCCTCGCCTAGGCGGAATACCGCGGCGTAGCTCTCCGTGAGCGGATTCGCTACATGCGGATAAAAGAAGCGGCGCTGTCCGAACGCCAGCGGTGATTCGCCGGGAATATCCTCCGGCTGCGGTCCGCCGGCTGCGGCCGCACTGCCGGCCGGCGCGCGCATGGCAAGGGCCAGGTCCGAGACCGTCTTCAATTCGACGAACTGCGCCGGCGTCGGTGTGCGGCCGAAACGTGCCAGCAAGTCCTCGGTGATCATGAGCACCGCGATCGAGTCGATACCGAGGTCTTGCAGGCGCGTTTCAGGTTGGACCTTGCTACTGCCGGCATGCTGCCTCATGGTGTCGATGATCCCCGTCAGCAACTCCGGTTCGTCCTGCGCTCCGCCTGGACGCGCCTGCGGCGGCGCCGCGCTTGCCGCTGCGGCCTGCTGGAGGTGGCGCTGCAGCAGAATCCTGTCGAACCTCGGCAACGCCGCCGTCGCCGGCTCCGGCAGGCCCAGGGGAAAATCCGCACTGCCGCCGGCGATGATGGCGTGGGCATTGGTGCCCCCTACCCCAAACGAGCTGATGCCGATGCAGTGCGGCACGCCGGCCTGCAACGCCATGGGCTGCTCCGCCAGCTGGAACAAGGTTTCATGGAACTTGCACAAAGGATTCAGGTCGCCCGTCATGCGCTGCGGCGGTATCGTACGGTTGCGCAGGATCAGCGCCGCCTTGATCAAGCCGGCAATGCCGGCCACCACATCGGTGTGGCCGATTGTGGCCTTGACCGAACCGATGTGCAGCCGATCGTTCTTTCCCCATCGCCGCAATGCCCGGTCCAGCGCCGCAACTTCAACCGGGTCGCCAAGCCGGGTGCCGGTACCGTGGCATTCCACATAAGCGAGCTGGGAAGGCGCGATGCCGGACGCGGCCAAGGCGGCGCCCACCACCGCTGCCTGTCCCGCGGCCGAGGGGGCGGCATAGCCAGGCTTGTCGTCGCCGTCATTATTGACCGCACTGCCCTTGACGATGCAGAAAATGCGGTCGCCGGCTTCCAGCGCAGCGTCAAGCGGCTTGAGCACCAGGAATGCCGCGCCCTCGCCCGGCACGGTGCCGTCCGCGTCCGCCGAAAATGGCATGCAGGAACCGGTCGGGGAAAAGATGCCGCCTTCCTGCACCGGGTAGCCGCCCCAGAACGGCCTGAGCGAACAGGCGCCGGCCAGGGCAATGTCGCAATCTCCGGCCAGCAGGGACTGGATGGCGGCGTGCACCACGACCAGGGACGATGAACACGCTGTGTTCACCAGGACCGCCGGCCCGGTCAGCCCCAGGCCGTATGCCAGCCGCGTCATGTAAAAATCACGGTCGACATAACTCATCTCGTGGAGCGTCAGCGCCTGTTCCTTCTGGCTGGCGCGCACCTGGTTGGCCCATTCCGAGGAAGTGGAGGCACTGCCGAACAGGCCGATGCGCCCTTCATGCAGGGCCGGGTCGCAGCCGGCCGACGCCAGCGCCAGGCTGCTGTGCTTGAACATCAGGCGCAATTGCGGATCGGCGATCTCGGCATCGCGCGCGGGTACGCCGAACCGGCGGTGATCGAAAGCGGCAATGTCGCCCAAGGCTGCCATGCGGCACATCATGCCGTGCTGTCCTTCCGGCGGCGCGCCGCGCGCGCGCAGCTCCGCCGAATCCATGGTACGGATCAGCGTGTCTGCACCGGCAATCGCTTCCCAGTATTGCCTGATGTCGGCGGCGCTGCCGAATTCGCAGGAGACGCCAATTACCGCTATATCGAGACTATGATCCCCGTCCATCCAGTTGCTCCGTTTTCGCAAGGGCCAGGCGCTGCCGCCTTGCCATATTCAGGTTGCGGCGTTGCCGCGCCGAGCTGGCGCACTCCGCCTGGGCCGTTCCGCCCACCAGGCCGGCCAGCCTGGCGATGGTCGGGCTGCCGTAGATTTCCACCAGGTCGATATCGCGCCCATAGCGCACATCCAGTTCGCGCTTCACCGCCATCAGGGCCAATGAATCGCCGCCGGCTTCGAAGAAGCTGGTATGGCGGCCAAAGCCATCATGTTTCAGCACTTTGGACCAGATCGCGAATATGGCCGACTCATGGACCGATTGGGCCGCTTCGCCCGGCTCCCCGGAAGGGTCCGGCGGCAGCGGCAATCGTGACAGGTCGATCTTGGCATTCTGGTTCAAGGGGAAGGCGTCGACCAGTACCAGGCGGTCCGGCACCATGTAGTTCGGCAAAGCCTGCCGCAGCCCAGCTTCGATTGTGGCTGCGGTGGAGCCGCTCCCGCCCTCCAGCTGGACATAGGCGACGATCTGGGTACCGGCGCCGAGCTGCCGGGCCGTTACCACGGCTTGCGCCACACCGTCACAGCGCTGGATGGACGCTTCGATGTCGCTCAAGTCGACACGCAGGCCGCGTATCTTGACTTCATGGTCCTTGCGGCCGTAATACTGCAGGGAACCGTCGGGGCGCATACGGACGAAATCCCCGGTGCGGTATGCCCTGAGCACCTTACCGCCACCGATATCGAGCTGCACGAATCGTTGTGCTGTCATGGCGGCATTCGCATGGTATCCGCCGGCCAGCGGCACCCCGGCCACGTACAGCTCGCCGATCGCACCAGGCACTTCAGGCAGGCCGCTGGGGTTGACCACGAAGCAAGCCGTGTTACGAATAGGCTTGCCAATGTCAGGCACGTCCGGCCAGCTGTCGGGCTCGTTGCCGAGCGCTGCCACGGTCACCACGTGGGTTTCGGTCGGGCCATAGTGGTTAAACAGACGGGCATCGGGGTGCCGTGCGAAAAAGCTGCGCAGGCCGGGCGTGATCTTCAGTTGCTGCGCCGTCGACAGCACCATGCGCAGGGCCGGCAAGCGCACGCCGCCCTGGTCGGCGCCCATTGCCAATTCGCACAGCACGGGGTAAGACAGATTCAGCAAGGTGACGCCTTCCTCGCGCAACAAGCCCAGTAGTGCCAGCGTATTGCGCCGCATCGCCGCATCCGCCAGCACCACCGTCCCGCCATTCAACAGCGCGGTAAACACTTCGGTAAAGTGCATGTCGAAGGCAATCGACGAATAATTCAGCACCACCGGCGCCGCATGGTCGATGGTGGCGCTGATTTCCGTGATCAGGTTGTCCAGCGCGGCATGCCCCATGCTGACTGCCTTCGGCGAACCCGTGCTGCCGGAAGTGAACAGGATATAGGCTGGATGGCGGCCATGCGCCAGCCCCGGCACCGCTGCCGGCAGCGGCCGGGCGCTGTGCTCGCCTGGAGGCGGCACCGCCAGCACCGGAATCCCTGTTTCGGCGGCCGGCAAGGCCTGTAGCGTCGCCTGGTCCACCAGCACGCAGGCCGGCCCGATGAAGCGGATGCGCGCGGCGACCGCATCCTGGTAATAGTCGGGATCCAGCGGCACATAGGTGCAATCGAGCTTGAGGATCGCCAGTATCGCCGTCATGTAGGCGGGGGTGCGGTGCATGAAGATGAGCACGCGGTCCCCGGCCCTCGCGAACCGTGCAAGCTCCTGCGCGAGCCGGTCCACCTCGTCGGACAGCTCGCGGTATGTCAGGCCCTTGCCCTGGTGGCGGACCGCGACAGCCCTAGGATTGGCCGCCGCAACCGCGCGCACGCGTTCATACAGCGACACCTCGCTGTCCGGCGGCGCTGGCGGCGCGGGGAGATCGTGCCCCGGCAGGCGTCCTACCGGCATGCCTGGCATCGACAGCGCACTGGCCAGCAAGCGCTCCCAGAAGTCGGCCAGGCGCACGATCGTGCCGTGTCCGAACAGCGCCGTATCGTATTCGAAACAGATGCGCAAGCCGCCGGCATCGGGGTAGAGATCCACGGACAAGTCGTAGCGCGCCACCGCGGCAGCCACGGCAAGGATGCGTGCGCGGAGCCCGCCATGCTGCACTTCCGCCGCCCCGTAGTCGTGATAATTCAAACTGATCTGGAACAGCGGGTTGTAGCTGGGATCGCGCACCGGCTTCAGCTCGCGCAGCAAATCCAGGTAGCCGACCACGGCATGCTCGCGGGCAGCCAGCAGGGTATCCCGGCAATCGCGAATCAGGCCGGCCATGTCCGAGTCCAAGTCCAGCCGTGTGCGCAGCAAGGCCGCCTGCGCCTGGAAACCAATCTGCGCGCGCTGCTCCGCCGTGTCGCGCCCAGCGAGGAACGTGCCCAGCACGATGTCCGCCTGGTTGCCGAAGCGCGCCAGCGCCAGGGCCAGCAAGGCGTGCACGCCACTGAACAGGGTGGCGTCCTGCCCTGCGCACAGCGTCCGCAGCGCCTGCACGGCTCCCGGGTCCAGCCGGATCGCGTGGCGGCCGGCTGCCGCCCGTCCATGCGCAGCGGGCCGCGCGCCATCGAGCGGCAGGTTGTGCACGTCGGGCAACCCGGCCAGGCTGTCCTTCCAGTACGCGAGCGCAGACTGGTAGCTGGCGGCCGCGACCGGGCGCACGGACCAGGCCACCGCGGCCTCTTCCTGCGGCTGCGGCGCGTCTCCCGTGCCATAGCGCGCCAGGATCTGTTGCGCCAGCAGCCGCAGCGACCAGCCATCGGCAGCGATGTGATGGAACACCAGGGCCAATGTGACGGCCTCGCCGGCGCCGCCGGTCAGCACCTGGCCGCGCACGGGATAGCCGCTGCCAAGGTCAAAGGCGCGGCCAATCAGCGCATCCAGCTGGTTGCCGCGCCGCGAACCGTCCACCCGCTCGGCCGGGATCCTGAATCCGGACGCCGGCAGCAATTGCGGCGCATAACCGCCCTCCCGCCCGGGCGGGTAGGCAGTGCGCAAGATCGCATGGCGCATCAGCGCCTGCTCCGCTGAACGCGCCAGCCGCGCCGGATCGATACCGGCATCGAAGTCCAGCAGCAGCGGCAAATGGTAGGCCGGATTGCCGGGCGACCAGCCCTCGATCGAGAGCATCAATTGCTGGTTGGCCGACAGTACGGCCCGGTCCTGCGTGGCCGGGGGCGGCAGCGCCTCCGCCTGACGCCAACTGCACAGCAGATTGCTCAAACGCCGCAAAGACGGGTGCTCGAACACATCCTTGATCGACAGGGCGGCGCCAAAGTGCTCCTCCAGCTCCACCACCAGCTGTGCAATCTGCAAGGAGGAAATGCCGTAAGCAAAGAAGCTCCGGTGCGGCTGGTCCACCACCTGCCCCGTCAGCGCCGCCAGCACTGCCGCCAGACGCGCCTCCAGCGCGGCGTCAACCGCGGCTTCACCCTCGTCATCTTCCCCACGCGACAACAAGGCTTGCGCAGGAAGCTGGCCAGCGTCCAGGGCTTGGGCCAGGGCCTGCCTGCGCACCTTGCCGGAGGAAGTCCTCGGGATGCCACCCAGCGCCACCATCACGATCTCATCCAGAAGCACGCCCTGTTCTTCAAAGACGCGCGACGAAATCCTGGCCGCCAGCTCCGGGTCGGTCAATGGGGCGCGGGAACGTGCCTCCAGCACCACTACGGGCACTTCCGTTCCACCCTGCCGCTTGCCCACCAGCGCAATGCCTGCATACCGGGAATCGCCGGCCAGGACGTCCTGCACCACCTGCTCAACGTCTGCCGGGTAGATATTGCGGCCGTTCTGGATGACGATGTCCTTGATGCGGCCCAGCACATACAGCTGGCCGCCTTCGACCAGGCCGCTGTCGCCGGTGGCAAAAAACGGTCCTTCGCCATCGGCAGTGAAACGGTGGAACGGCGACTGCGCATCGTCGGCCCGCCCGAAATAGCCGGCGCTGACATGCGGACCACGGATCCAGATCTCTCCTTCCGCGCCCGGGGGCAAGCGCTGGCCGTCGGCATCGACCACCACCAGGTCCCGACCGTCGGCGGCGCCGCAGGCGACGGTCCGGGCCTGATGCGGGGCCTGTAGCGCTTCCCGGTCGGGGTTCCATGGCGCGCCGCACACGAAAACGGTCGCTTCCGCCATGCCATAGGCCGCGAAGAAGGAGCCCGCGGCAAAGCCGGCCGGTTCGAAGGCGGTTGCGAAAGCTTCCAGCGTGGCCGCCTGCACGGGCTCCGCGGCATTGAATGCGATCCGCCACCGGCTGAGGTCCAGCGTGGCGAGCAAGGCTGCGCCGCGGCCGGGCCGGCTGCGCAGCCGATCCAGCACGGCCTGGTAGGCGAAATTGGGCCCGCCGGAGATGGTGCCGCCGTAGTGCGACAGCCTGTCCAGCCAGGACAGGGGATTGCGCATGAAGGACAAGGGCGTGCCGATCACCGACAGGCTGCCCGTCGCCATCGGCAACAGCACCGTATTCACCAGGCCGAGATCGTGATGCAGGGGCAGCCAGTTCACGAATACGTCTTCCGCGCGCACCGATGCCGATTCGGCCAGCATGGCCAGGTTGGCCATGATGTTGCGGTGGCTGATCATGACACCTTTGGGCGCACCGGTCGAACCCGAACTGTACTGCAGGTAGGCCAGCGATTCCGGTGCCAGGCATGCCATGGCAGCGGGAGGCCCATCCAGCATCAGGGCGGCCATCTCGAGCTGGCCGCCAGTGCCGTCCGCCACCTCGTAAACCGATAAGCTGGCCCCACTGTCGGCCAGTATCCCCGCCAGCCTGCGGCGCACCTCCGGGTTCGCGGAGGGATACAGCGGCACCGGCACCAGCCCGGCGAACAGGCATGCCCAGAACACCGTCACGTAAGCCGCCCCTTGCGGCAATTGGATGGCCACGCGGTCGCCGGGGGCGCAATGCCGCAGCAGGTTGCCGGCAATCCGCCGCACGCTTGCGTACAATTGCGCGCGGGTCAAGCGCTCTTCCTTGCTGTCACCCACGAAAATGTAGGCCAGTTCATCCGGCGCCTGCTGCGCGCCGGACACCAGGCGCTCGACGATGTGTGCGCCGTTCATGCCAGGCCCGCCCTGGCCAGGCGCTCCGACCTCGCCTCCGCCTGCTGGTTGGTGATGTTATAGACCACCATGGCCGCTGCCGACAGCAGCGCGAAGCCCGCCGGCACAAGAGTGAACATCAGGGTGATGCCATGCAGGGAAGCTGCCGACTGCACGGCATCCGGCTGATAGTGGAAGTAAGCCAGTCCCAGCGGCGCCAGCACCATGCCCAGCGAGCCGCCGAGCCGCCCGCCCAGCATCGCGAGGGAGTTGATCAGTGCCGGCGAGCGCTGGCCGGCAACATGGTCAAAGTAATCCACCACGTCGGAATAAATCGAAAACATCAGGGGTGCGCAGGCGCCACCGAGAAGCGAATTCAGGCAATGGCTGCCGATGATCAGGGCAGTGTCGCCTTCACCAAACAGGTAGATCAGGCCGATGAACAGCGCATTGCCCGTCATGAGCCCGAGGTACAGCTTTTGCCGGTCGATGCGGTTGATCAGCAGCCCCACCAGCGCCACCCCGACCGCGCACGACACCGTGCCTGCCGCCAGCATGAAGTTGGCGATATCGGCGCGCCGCATCACGTAGGTGATGTAATACAAGGTCGTCTGCGATTTGATGGCGACGAACACGCCGGTAAACAAGGTGGCCAGCAAAGGGGCGAGAAAAAGCCTGTTCCTGAAGATGGTGCCCAAGCCCGCCAGCATGTTGCCCGGATTGCCTGCCGCCGGCGTGGCAATGCGCTCGGTGATCGAGGCGTAAGTGATGTACATGGTCAGCGCAGCGGTCAATGCGAACACCAATGCCACATAGTAGAAACCGCCGCTGTCCTTGCCCCCGGCCGCATCGACAATGTACTTGATGGACAGCGTCGCCACGGTGCTGGCACCAAAGGCGCAGACAAAGCGCATCGTCGACAGGCGCGCCCGATCGCTGGCCAGGGACGCGATCGACGAGATCAGTCCGGTATAGACCACCGAAATCAGCGCCGAAACCAGCACGAACACGCTGACCACGCAATAGGCATAGGCGACGCGGGTGCCGGTGTCCCAATTACGGTCGAACGCAAACAGCAGCGCCGAAGACAGGAATGCCGGTACGATCAGCCAGCCCAGCCAGCGCCGGAATTGCCCGGTGCGTCCCGCCAGGCGGTCCACCATCAGGCCGAACAAGGGATAGCTCACGCTATCGAGCACCTTCGTCATCAGGAACAGTCCGGCCACGCTCGCCAGCGGCAGCCGCATGACATCGGTGAAAAAATACAGCTGGTAGAAGCCGACCAGCGTTCCGATCAGCGCCTGGCCTGCGTCGGCGACCCCGTAGCCCAGCAGGTGCCGGGCCTTCAGTGCCTGTGTCATGTATTCGTCTCCCCTGACCAAGCGGCAAGATTGCCAAATCAGCAAAGAGACAGGGTACGCGCGAGCTCAGTTGAAAAAAAGTACGATTTCCGCTAGTTGTAATTATGATATTTCACTGCCCCGTGGTGGGGTCACCACGCGCACAGCGTCGCAACGTGGGCCACGTCCAGCGCCTGGTAACGGATCGTGCAACGTGCACCCTGCCGCCATTCGGGACTGAGGGTTTCGCAAACACGCAAGTGCATCAGCCGGCCGGCCGGATCCAGGCTCTCCAGCTCGATGGCGTCGAAGTTGAAATAGCGTCCCACGACGCCATGCACCGCCTTGAAGAAGCTTTCCTTGGCGGAAAAGAGCAGTGTCAATGGAAGGTATCTTCCGAGCGCGGCTTCAAAGTCCGCCAGACAGTCCAATTCGCTGGCGCAGCCCACCACGGCACGCGCCGCAAGCGCCTTCGCGCTATCGAACACCGTTTCGATGTCGATCCCTACCCCGCGATATCCCGCCGTACGAGGCAGTGCAATCGCCGCCGCAATTCCCGCTGCGTGGGAAATGCTGCCAACGGTTGTCTCCGGCCAGATCGGCTCGCGCATAGGACCAATCGCGACCTGGCGATCTTCGATGCCAAGAAGCCGCATTGCCGCCCGAGCACACAAGCGGCCATGGAAGAATTCCGCCTGGCGCTTCAACACGGAAGCAGTGATCTGGGCTGGGCGGTCGATGCCCGCCAAGCCGAAACAGCCCACGTCAAATTCGGCAGGCGTGAAGCGCACATACGCCATTTGCAGGGGGTGCGGACCGGCGCTGGGCCAATCCAGGAAACTGACCTGGTCATCAGGCGGCAGGACATGTGCATTTCCCATACCGGGATTCATGGTTGTCAGTAGAAGGATGCGCGAGTATAGCGCGGAGCGCCGCGTGGATTTTCCTGCGCTTAATCCAGGGATAATCTTCCTTGCATAAAGTCATCCCAACAGAAGTAATTGAGGGATACCATGCTGAGCGCCAATGCAGAACTGCCAACCGGGCCCGCTCGCCATCCGAAGGCAGTTAGCAGAATTGAACATTTCCCCCGTGGCGCGCCCAACCGCCGCGAACTGGAAGCGTTCATTGCCGATTCGTTTCGCGACAGTTACGGCGCCGAAGTAAGCCATTTCAGCGAAGTACTGCTCGGCGTGCGCGATAAGGATGGGCGCTGGGTTGCCGCGCTTGGCTATACGCCGGCAGCGCTTGGGCCACTGTTCCTTGAACATTATCTCGATGCGCCTGTTGAAGCTTCGATCAGCGCGCATGCATGCAGCCCGATTGATCGCGCCAGCATTGTCGAAGTCGGGAACCTGGCTGCGCACCACCCTGGCGCTGCGCGTTCCCTGATCGTGAGCACCACCCACCTCTTGAACAGCCTTGGCTTGCGCTGGGTGGTGTTTACCGCCACCGTCAGCCTGCTCAATTCCTTCAGCCGCCTGCGCCTGCAACCGCATGTGCTGGCGCCTGCCGACCCCACGCGCCTGCCAGACGGCGGCCAGCGCTGGGGCAGCTACTACGACACCCACCCCAAGGTCATGTTTGGCGATATCCACTATGGTTACACACAACTTTCTTGATGCTTTTCCTGCCGGGCGCCCCGTCCTCAGCGACGGCAGCACAGCGCTCGATGCCGCCGCCCTCGCGGCGCGCGTCGCCGCCGTGCGCGCCGCCCTGCAGGCACGTCGCGCTCCCCATGCGCCGGTAGCAATCCTGGCGGACAACAGCCCTGAGTGGCTGGCCGTCGACCTGGCCACCCAGGAGCTGAAGCTGACCCTGGTGCCGCTGCCACTGTTCTTCACGCCGGCCCAATGGGCTCACGTACTGCGGGAAAGTGGCGCCAGCGCCGTGCTGGCGCCCGCCGGCGCGCCACTGGGCGCTTTCGGCTTCGGCGACCCGCTCGATTGCGGCGGTCCGTTACAGCTGTATCAGGCTGCGGCAGCGTCGGCTCCGCCAGGCCCGGCCGATATCCAGAAGGTCACTTTTACTTCCGGCACCACGGCCGCGCCGAAAGGCGTCTGCCTTTCCGCCGCCCAGCAATGGGAGTTGGCGCGCGCCCTGCAACAAGGCGTCGCACCGCTGCAGCTGGAACGCCACCTGTGCCTGCTGCCATTTGCGGTCCTGCTCGAGAACATCGCCGGCCCCTACACTGCCATGTTGAGCGGTGCCACCACGATCTGCCCGCCGCTGGCGGAGATCGGCATGGCCGGCGCCAGCCAGTTTGACGCGCGGCGCTGCCTGGACGCCATTGCGCGCTACCAGGCGCAAAGCATCATCGTCTTGCCGCAAATGCTGCAGGCCATGCTCGCCGTCATGGCGCCCGGGGATGCCCGCACCTCCAGCCTGCGTTTTGTCGCAGTAGGCGGTGCCAAAGTGCCGGCGCGGCTGCTGGCCGCAGCGCGCGCGCGCGACTTGCCGGTATTCGAAGGTTACGGCTTGTCGGAATGCTGCTCGGTGGTGGCGCTGAACCTGCCCGGGAGCGAACGCAGCGGCAGCGTCGGCAAACCCTTGCCGCACCGGCCGGTGCGCATCGCCGCCGATGGTGAGATTGAAGTTGGCGGCGCACTGGCGCATTACCTCGGCATGGCGCCCGCCACCGCAGGCTGGCTCGCCACCGGTGACCTGGGGCACCTGGACCAGGACGGTTACCTGCACATCGATGGCCGCAAGAAGGACATCCTGATCACCGGCTTCGGCCGCAACGTGTCCCCGGAATGGCCGGAGGCAGCCTTGGTTGGCACCGGCGTGTTCGCCCAGGCACTCGTTGTCGGCGATGGCATGCCATGGCTGTCGGCGCTCCTGGTGCCGGCTAAGCCAAGCGTCCCCCTGGACCAGCTCCAGCAGGCTGTCGACCTGGCCAACCAGGAACTGCCCGACTACGCCCAGGTGCGGCGCTGGACCCTCGTTCCGCCTTTCACGCCGGCCAACGGCCAAGCCACACCCAACGGCCGTCCGCGCCGCGCCGCGATCCAGCAGCAGCATGCTGCGCTGATCGCTTCACTGTATGACCACCAGGAGCAACCCGCATGAGCTTTTTCGACACACTGAAAGCTGGCAGCGATACCGAGCGCCAGCAAATGTTTGCCATCCCGATCATCCAGGACGCACTGCGCGGGCAAGCCACCACGGCGCAGTACATCGCCTTCCTGACGCAAGCCTACCATCATGTGCGCCACACGGTGCCGCTGCTGATGGCATGCGGCAGCCGCCTCGGCCCCGAATACGAATGGCTGCGCACTGCCATTGCCGAATACATCGAGGAAGAAGTCGGGCACCAGGAATGGATCCTGTCCGATATCGCTGCCTGCGGTGGCGATCCCGACGCGGTGCGGCACAGCCAGCCGCATGCCAGCACCGAATTGATGGTCGCCTACGCCTATCACACGATCGACCGCGGCAACCCGGTCGGCTTCTTTGGGATGGTGCACGTCCTCGAAGGCACCAGTATCGCCCTCGCGACGCACGCCGCCGACACCTTGCGTGGCGCCCTTGGCCTTCCGCCGGCGGCCTTCAGTTACCTGAATTCGCACGGCAGCCTGGACGTCAGCCACGTCGCCTTCTTCGAAGGCCTGGTCAATCGCCTCGAACGCGATACCGACCAGCAAGCAGTACTGCATGTGGCGCGCATGATGTACAAGCTGTACGGCGACGTTTTCCGCAGCCTGCCGCATGGCAGTGACCAGCTCGAACAGGCGGTCTGACATGTCAGCACGCATCCCGCAACGCTATCGCGCCGTCCTGACCGGGGCGGGCGGCGGCATCGGCTCCGCCATCGCCCGCCGCCTCGCACCGCAATCCGAAGTCCTGATCCTGGTGGGGCGCCAGCCGGCTCCGCTCGCCGCATTGCGCGCCGAACTGGGCGATCACGTGCAGGTGGTATGCGGCGACCTGACCGCCCCCACGACGCTGGCCGCCATCGCGCAGGCGGCGCAAACGGCCGGCGGCATCAACCTGCTGGTCAACAATGCCGGCATCAGCCAGTTCCACAGCTTCGAGACCCAGTCGCCGGAAGCCATCCGCGCGATGCTGGACACCAATCTGTTGGCCCCGATGCTCCTGACACGGCAGTTGTTGCCACTGTTGCACGAGGCGCCGGCAGCGCAGGTCGTCAACATCGGCTCAGTATTCGGACTGCTCGGCTATCCGGGCTTCGTGGCCTACGGCGCCAGCAAAGCCGGCCTGAAGGGGTTTTCACAGGCGCTGCGCCGTGAGCTGTCGGACAGCTCGATCGAGGTACGCTATTTTGCCCCGCGCGCCACGCAGACCGCCATCAACAGTTCCGAAGTCAACGCCATGAACAACGCACTGGGGACGTCGCAAGACTCGCCGGAAGCCGTGGCGGCCGCCTTCGCCCAGTTCCTGGCGGGGAATGCCTGGCAAGCCACGATGGGGCGCAAGGAAAGCTTCTTCGTCCTGCTGAACCGCCTGCTACCGTCCCTGCCGGACGACGCCATCCGCAAACAACTGGCCGTGATTCGCCAATACCTGCCCAAATAAGCCCTAAAGGAGCCATTCATTATGCATTCCATCGCCAAATTCGCCGTTGCCTTGCTGCTGCCGGCCTCCATCGCCTTTGCCGGCGTGCCCGAAGAAGTCAGCAACCTGCAACAGAAATGGGAACAAATCCGCTACAAGACCCCGGCTCCGGCCCAGGAAGCGCAATACGAACAACTGGTAAATGAAGCACAAAAGACCGTCGCCGGTAATCCAGGCAGTGCCGATGTGCTCATCTGGTACGGTATTATTGAGTCAACTTATGCCGGCGCCAAGGGCGGGCTGGGTGCGCTATCGCACGTGAAGAACGCCAAAAAAGCGCTGGAGCAAGCGATTTCGATCAACCCCGACGCGCTGTCCGGTTCGGCCTATACCAGCCTTGGTTCGCTGTACTACCAGGTGCCGGGCTGGCCGATCGGCTTTGGCGACGATAAGAAAGCGCTGGAATTCCTGAAGAAAGGCTTGGCAATCAACCCCGACGGCATCGACCCGAATTATTTTTATGGCGACTACCTGTTCCGCAAGGGCGACTACACGGAAGCGGAGCGCGCCCTGAACAAGGCGCTTCAGGCTGCACCGCGCCCGGGCCGCAAAGTGGCGGACGAGGGCCGGCGCGGGGAGATCGAGCAGTTACTCGCGAAGATTGCCGCCAAGCGCAGGTAACAAGGAGACTGCATCGTTGAAGATCCTCTTAGTCGAAGACGATCCCCTGCTCGCCAGCGGCTTGCTGACGGCGCTGCGGCGCGCCAGCTACACCGTCGAACATGTCAACGATGGCCCGGCCGCCATCCAGGCCCTGAGCCACACGCCATTTGACGTAATGGTACTTGACCTCGGTTTGCCCACACTGGACGGCACCGAGGTACTCAAGGCAGTGCGCAACGGCGACAACCCGATCCCTGTGCTGGTCTTGTCCGCGCGCGATTCGACGCGCGACCGGGTGCAGGGCCTGGACCTGGGGGCCGACGACTATCTGGTCAAGCCGTTCGAGCTGGATGAGCTGCTGGCGCGCCTGCGCGTGCTGTTGCGTCGCCGCAGCGGACGCCAGACCAATCAACTCACCCTCGGCCAGCTCACATTGAACCCGGAAAGCCTGAGCGCCACCTGGCAAGGCCACCCGGTCGAGCTGCAACGGCTGGAATTCATGTTATTGCTGCAACTGGCCGAGAACCCGCAACGCGTCTTCAACCGGGCCCAGCTGGAAGAAACCCTGTACGGCTGGGGAGAGGGAGCGGAGAGCAACACCATTGACGTCCATGTGCACCATCTGCGGCGCAAGATCGTGCCAACCGTCATCAAGACCATCCGGGGGGTCGGCTATCGCATGGGTGACCTGGCTGCATGAATACCCATTCGTATTCCACGCGCCAGCGCCTGGTGGCCGCAACCTTGCTCTGCATGCTGTTGATCTTCCTTGGCATCGGCATGGGCGCACGCGCGGTCGCGCGCCATGAGTCCGATGAGCTGTTCAGCGCGCGCCTGGCCACATCGGCACGCGTGCTGGAGGCGCTGGTCGCACGACAATTGGAACATGCCACGATCGCCCAGCCGATCGTTATCGCGCTGCCGCAGGAACTCGAGACCAGCACCAGCGACGAACCGGAAGTGTTCGGCCACCGCTATGAGACCAAGATCGCATTCCAGGTCTGGAGCCGGGATGGCGTGCTGTTGGCCAAGTCGGCTTCGGCGCCCACGATGGCGCTGGCGCCGATGCGTGCCGGCTATTCCGAAAACCACGCCGAGGGCGCCGACTGGCAAGTGTTTGCCCTGCAGTCCGGCCGGGTCTGGGTGCTGACTGCCGAGAAGGATGAAGTTCGACAGGAAATGTCAAACGATATCGGCAAATCGATCCTGGTACCGCTGGCCATTGGCGGGCTGTTGATGCTGGCGGCAGTCAACTTCCTGATCCTTCACAGCATGCGGCCCCTGTCCGAGCTGGCGGCGCGCATTGCGGCGCGGGAGCCGGAATCGCTGGAGCCAGTCGTCCTCCAGGAAACCCCGGTGGAAATGGCACCCATCATTACGGAATTGAATCACCTGCTTGACCGTATTCGCGGTGCCTTCGAGCGCGAGCAGCGCTTCCTGAATGCCGCCGCGCATGAGATCCGGACGCCGATCGCCGCCCTGCAATTGCACCTGGAGAACGCCTTGCGTGCCGCGACGCCGGAACAGCGCACCGCCTCGCTCGAACTGGCCATGGCCGGCGCCCGGCGCACCAGCAAACTCGCGGAGCAGTTGCTGATGCTCAGCCGAATCACAGCCGGCGGCGATCCAATGCAAATGCAAGACCTCTCCCTGAAAGCACTGTGCTGCGACGTCATTGGCAGCATGGAGCCTCTGTTGGACCGGCGCGGCCAGAACATTGCGCTCGAAGTCGCGGAGGATTGCCGGGTATGGGCCGACCCGACACAATTGCGGCGGCTGCTGCAAAACCTGGTGGACAATGCTTCCCAACATGGAGCGCCGCATGGCGAGATAGTGGTGACGGTGTCGCGCGGGGAAAGTTGCGCCGTGCTGGACGTCGCCAATGATGGCGTGCCGATTCCGGAGCAGGAAATCGGCAAGCTGTTCACGCCCTATTACCGCCTGCCCGGCGCCGCGCCGGGAGGCCACGGGCTGGGGTTGGCCATCGTCCAGGAAATCGTCGACCTGCATCGCGGCAGGATCGAGATCCGGCGCAAGCCGGACGGACAGGGAACCGTGGTACGCGTGCAGCTTCCTTTGTCCAAGCCTTGAGCCGGTCCGGCACCGGGCGGCCCTCAAGTGCGAAGCGCACGCCGCTTCTTACTGATTGTCATGGCCACTGCCGGCTCCCTGGCCGTCCTGTCCTTCGCAGCAGACCCTGTTGCGCCCGGCACGCTTCGCTTGATAGAGTGCCGTGTCAGCCCGGCGCACAGAGGCTTCCTGGTTGTCGTCGCCAGCATGCGGGACGCCAACGCCCACGCCGATCGTCACTTGCCGGGGGCCTGGAAAATGCTCGGTTGCGACTTTCTGGCGCAGCTTTTCCGCAATCGCCATCGCGCCTTCCCCATGTGTATCGGCGAGCACTACGCACGCAAGGCAGTTCTCTCGGCCAAAGTGATGGCCTCGACGATGTCGGCCGATTTGAAACCGAGTTTTTCCGCCACCTTGCGGAACAAGCCGGGGGCCTTTGCAATGAAGGCGTTCTGCGCCGGCAGTACCACCATATCGCTGCGCCGTTCGACGCCGCGGATCACGCCATCGACAACCTCGTCGCGCGAGATCATCCGCCACAGCCCGCCCTTGTTGCCGCCCCAGAGCTTGACGCCGGCGGCATCGGCATGGACCTGGTCCATCATGGGCGTGTGAAAGAACGTCGGGTGCACGCTGCCGACGCCCACGCCCAGGTGCTTCACTTCAAGGCGGATGCTGTCGCACATGGCCCAGACGCCGGCCTTGCTGGCCGTGTAGTGGGCCTGTAGCGGCGAATGCACGAACGCCGCCATCGAGGAAATGGCCATCAGGTAGCCGTGCTGCCTGGCGACATGGGGCAGCCCGGCTTTCAGCGTGCGCCAGACCCCGTTCAGGTTGACGTCGATGACGCGATCGAAGGCGACCGGATGCATGGTAGCCATGGGCGACACTTCATCGATGCCCGCATTGGCAATCACGACATCGATGCGCCCGAAGTGCGCGGCAGCAGCGTCCATCGCCGCCTGCAGGTTCTCGAAGGAGCGGACGTCGACGCGCCAGGCCCTGGCCTGCTGCTCTCCGCCGAGCTCTTGCGCCAGCCGCGTGGCGGCCGCCTGGTCCAGGTCGAAGAGCGCCAGCCGCGCCCCCCTGTCCAATAGCTTGTGCGCGAGGGAGCTGCCGAGCCCTCCAGTGGCACCGGTGATGGCCACGACGCGGCTGATCAAATCATAGTGGGGCATCTCATTCTCCTTGGTGTGGTCGGCGTGGGCCAGGATCTTTTCTCAGCGCTGTGATTCAGCCTCGAGTTGCTGGATCAGTGCATGCATTTCTTTGTGCCGACTCAGAATGACGTCCGTCAGTACGCCGAAGATGCCCCGGAAGAGTGAGAATGGAACCCACCGCCATGGCGCGTAAATGCGGGGTCTGCGATCCTGCACACCTTTCGCAATCGCACGTGCCACCTGCTCGGCGGGAATGGCCCGACGCAGCCACCCTGGGAGTCCAGTCTCATTCATTTTTGTCACGGTTGCGTTTCCGCCGAAGGCAACCTTTGCGATGGCCGTGGCCGTCCAGCCGGGATAGACGACGCTGGCCGTTGCGCCGGCATATGCGAACTCAGCTCTCAAGCAGCGTGTAAGCATTTCCACCCCTGCCTTCGATGCGGCATAAGGTGCATTCGCCACGCCATTGAGAAAAGCGTATGCGGAAGACGTGACAAGGACTTGGCCCTTGCTGCGAATGATCTCCGGCAGCGCCGCGCGAATCGTGCGCCAGACGCCAAGCAAATCCACTTCTACGATTTTCTCGAACTCGGCCTCGTCGCAACTGGCGATAGTTGAGGCGCCACTGCGCCACGAAATGCCAGCGTTGGCAAAGACCACATCCAGGTGTCCGAAGCGTTGGATCGTCTTCTGGACGACAGCTTTCGTTGCCGCGGCGTCGGTGACGTCAAGCGCCACAGGCAGCACCCGAGATGGGGAGAACTCTTTTGCAAGTTCATCCACAGCGGCTTGCTGCATATCGGTCAGCACCAAACTCGCACCGAGAGCATAGAGTTCGCGAGCAGTCGCGGCACCGATGCCACCCGCCGCGCCGGTGATCAGCACCACTTTGTCATTCAATTCGTAAGTCATCATGTACTTTCTTGGTTAGCGATAGGAACATGGCGGTGCAGGAATTCGATCTGGTCGGCCACCACCTTCTCGAAACCTTTCCCGACATAGACGTCGAAGTGCCCTTCCCCGTAGAGCTTGACCTCACCCCGCGGCGCCTTGCGGACATGGCGGAGCGTGGGCCGCGTCGGTGCGACGGTGTCGTGCTCGCAGACGCAGAACAGGGCGGGACAGGGCAACTGGCGGGCCAGCTTGCCGGGACGGTAGGCCATGATCTGCAGCGCCGCGCGTGCGGCAACACGGTTCTGAAACGGTAGACCGCGCGGTACCAGCTTGAGGTAGCCATCCAGGCAATCGTGCGCCGTCATCAGCGCGGCCGAGCATGGAGCGCCGCTGGTATCGACCATGATCGGCTTGGCGCCGGCCCAGGCCAGCAACTGGTCGACAATGGCGAGCGGCAGGACGCGAAGCGAGGTGATCGGATTCATCGCCAGCCCCGACGCTAGGCCATCGGTGAACAAGCATTGCGCGATGACTGCGCTGACTCCTTCCACGTTGGCGCCAGTATGGACGGCGTGCCCACCGCCGAAAGAGGTCCCCCAGACCACCACACGACGCCCGTCGACCTGCGCCAGCCCGCGCGCGAACTCGACGGCCGCACGCCAGTCAGCCTGCTGCTTTGCGACATTCAACAGTTGGCGCGGCGTTCCTTCGCTGCCGCCGAAATGCCGATAATCGAAAACCAGGCAAGCATATCCAGCGGCTTGGAAACGTTCGGCATAGGAGTCCAGCCGCATCTGCCGCACCCCGCCCAGACCGTGGGCCATCACAATGATGGGTGCCGGTCGCCCGCCTTGCGGCAGGTACAACCATGCGGCGCAGCGCTCACCCTGCGATGGGAAGTGAATTTCCGAACGAGTGGTCATTTTGGTTAGCCTCCAATATTAGAGTTGCCTCCATTTATTGGAGTTAACTCTATACTTGGAGTATGCTATAGTCAAGCTATGAATGAAGCCAAACTCACCCGTACTCAACGGCGCACCGAGGACATGCGCCGCGCTATCATCGAGATCGCCTCGCAAATCCTCGCTGAAGGCGGCATCGCAGCGCTCAGCGCGGAGGAAGTTGCACGCCGTGCCGACGTAGCGCCGCAGACGGTTTATAACCGGGTTGGGGGCAAAGGCGCCCTGCTGGCTGCCGCGACCGAATCAGCCATGCTCGAGAACCGCCGGCACATGGATGCGGCGTATGCAACGCCGGGGTCGCCGCTGGAACGCATCCAGCGGGTTGGCGCGGCCTATCGTCGGTTTGCGATTGAACAACCGATCCAGTTCCTGCTCTTGGCCTCGCCGCCCGATGACTTGGAAACTGCCAAGCCCCTGATAGCGCTGGTCGCCGAACAGAACACAAAGCTGGAACAGGCGTTGCGGGAAGGGATTGCCTGCGGTGAGGTGCGCGCCGACATCGACCCTGCCGCAATGGCCACTGCGCTTTGGGGAATGTTCAACGGTGTGCTAACGCTGGGCGTGCGCAACGATGGCTTCCGGCTCAAGGACGCGGCCTGGGAGAAGGTCCTGGCGTCGGCGACCTCCGTAATACTGGAAGGCCTGGCCGACAGGCAAACGCAACCCTAGCAGGCGCTATCCTTCCCGCCCCTGAGGGGACGGGTTTGACGCGCCTCTTGATCAACGAGGAATCAAAAGATAATGGCTCCCAAAAGGAGCCATTATTTACTTATCCGAGGCAATGACAGTTAATATTCTGTCACTCCCACTCGATGGTTGCCGGCGGCTTGCCGCTGATGTCATACACGACACGGTTCAGGCCACGCACCTCATTGATGATGCGGTTGGAGACCTTTCCCAGCAGCGAATGCGGCAGGTGCGCCCAGTGTGCGGTCATGAAGTCCTGGGTCTGCACGGCGCGTAGCGCCACCACATAGTCGTAGGTGCGGCCATCGCCCATCACGCCCACCGATTTCACCGGCAGGAACACGGC
>CBFGQI010000082.1:0-22272 GCA_965650885.1 uncultured Oxalobacteraceae bacterium | reverse complement strand
TGGCCATGCTCGTCGTGGATCTCCTTGACGAAGCTCTGGTCGATCTTGATGGTGTGGATCGGGAAGCGGTGCAGGTAGGACAGCGAGGAATAACCGGTGCCGAAATCGTCGATCGCCACCGATACGCCCAGCTGGCACAGCTTGTTCAGCTGCTCGATGGCGTACTGCGGGTTGCGGATGCAGATGTTCTCGGTGATCTCCACCTCGATCTGCGACGGCGAAATCTGGTAGCGCGCCAGCGCGTTGCGCATCTTTTCGAAGAAGTCGCCGCGGTCGAGGTACTGCGGCGACAGGTTCAGCGACAGGCGGATATTGTCGGCGCCATTGGCGTTCCACAGCAGCACGTCGCGGCACAGGGCGCCGATCATCCAGTCCGAGATGGGCAGCATCAAGCCGTTTTCCTCGGCGAATGGCAGGAATTCGCCGGCCGACAGCAGGCCGCGCGTCGGATGGTTCCAGCGCATCAGGCCTTCGGCGCCGATGATGCGGCCGCTGGCCATGTCGACCTGCGGCTGGTAGTACATTTCCAGCTCGTTGTTCTCCAGCGCCTTGCGCAGCGACTGCTCCAGCGCGATCTTCTGGTGCGACATGTCCTGCATCGAGGCGTGGTAGAAGCTGTGGCCGTTCTTGCCCTGCGCCTTGACCTGGTACATGGCGATGTCGGCATGGCGCAGCAGCTCCTCGATCGAGTCGCCGTCGCTCGGGTACACCGCGATGCCGATCGAGGCCGAGATGTGCACCACGTGGCCATCGAGGTCGAACGGCGCCTGCAGCACTTCCTGGAACTTGTCGGCGATGGCCTTGGCATCGGCGCGGTCGCGCAGCTCGGGCAGCACGATGGTGAATTCGTCGCCGGAATGGCGCGCCAGCGTGTCGCCCTTGCGCAGGCATTCCTTCAGGCGCCGCGCGGCCTGCTGCAGCAATTCGTCGCCCTTGACGTGGCCCAGCGTGTCGTTGACCAGCTTGAAGCGGTCCAGGTCGATGAACATCACGGCCAGCTCGGTGAGCTTGCGCTTGGCCTGGATCACGGCCAGGCCCAGGCGGTCCTTGAACAGGATGCGGTTGGGCAGGTCGGTCAGGATGTCGTGGTAGGCCTGGTAGGAAATCATTTCCTCGGCGCGCTTGCGGTCGGTGATGTCGCGCGCCACGCCGTAGGTGCCGAAGAATTCGTGCGTGGCCACTTCCTCGCCCGGCACGTGCATGCCGATCGCGTTGAGGGAAATGGTCATCAGGGTATTGTTGAAGGTGCGGTCGCCGGCGGCGCTGTTGTTGCACTTCAGGCGCAGCTCGACGTTGCGCGAGGCGCGCTCGTCGACGCGGCGTTCGTTGAACACGTAGCGCGCGCGCTCCTGGTCTTCCTCGTGCACCAGCACCGAGTAGTGGCGGCCGATCAGCTCTTCGCGCGCATAGCCCAGCAGCTGGTACGCGCGGTCGTTGACGAAGGTGAAGCAGCCTTCATGGTTCAGGGTGTAGATGATGTCGGGCGAGCTGTCCACCAGGTAGCGGTACATCTTTTCCGAGTTTTCCAGGCGCTGCGCGATGCGCGCATTGTCGACCGCCAGGCGGCGCTTTTGCAGCGCGTTCTCCACCGTCTTGAGCAGCTCCGGCGGGTTGTACGGCTTGCGCAGGTAATCGTAGGCGCCGCGCTTCAGGGCGCCGATGGCGGCCTCGATGCCGGCCTCGCCACTCATCACGATCACGTCGCAATCGATCTCGCGCGCATTGACGAAATCCATGATCTCATGGCCGCTCATATCCGGCAGGCGCAGGTCCAGCAGCAGCAGGTCGAATTGCTGGCGGCTCAGTTGGGCCAGGGCTTCGGCGCCGTTGGTGGCGGTCACCAGCTGGTAGCAGTCCTGCACGCGCAGCAGCTCGTACAGCGACGACAGCAGGCGCGGTTCATCGTCCACCAGCAGCAGGCGCGGCTGGAATTCCGGGGCATGGGTCGGGGGCGTCGGGAGGATCGGGTTCATGCTGGCCTTATACGGAATCCACCACGCCGCGCGCCTGCACCGGGGCGAGCTGGCTGGTGCTGCCGCGGGCCGGCAGCAGGAGTTCAAACGAGGTGCCGTTGGCGCCGCTGCGGCAGCTGATCATGCCGTTCAGCTTCTTGACCAGGCTGTGCACGATGGACAGGCCCAGGCCGTGGTGCTTGCCTTCCTTGCTGCTCTTCACGGCGCCAAACAGGTTGGCCAGCACGTCCTGCGACAGGCCGGGGCCGGCGTCGGACACCACCAGCTCCACGTACAGGCGCCGTTCGCGGTTGACCAGGCCGCGGTTGGCCAGTTCGATGCGGCCGCCGTCCGGCTGCGCTTCGATCGCGTTCTTCACCAGGTTGACCAGGATTTGCTTGAGCAGGTCGGCGTCGCCGTCGATTTCCTGCGGACCGTCCTGCATGCGCGTGATCACCTGCACCGAGGCGGGCAGGAAATCGGTGGCGCGGAACAGGCGCAGCACGTCTTCCACCACGCGCGCCACATTGGTCACGCTGCCGCCCTCGGACGGCTGCAGGTCGGCCAGGCCGTTGATCAGGTGGCCGACGCGGTCGATTTCCTCGTTCAGGATCGACATTTCCGACACTACCGGCTCGCGCCGCGCCAGTTTCGTGTCCAGCACCGACAGGTAATTCTTGATGATCGACAGCGGATTGTTCACCTCGTGCACCACGCGCCGCGACGCTTCGCGGTATTCCTCGGCCACGTGCGCCACCTGGCGCCGCGCATGGCCACGCTCGGTGAGCGCGGTCTCCAGCGCATTGGCGGCCTGGCTGGCGTAGGCTTGCAGGAAGCGCGCCTTCTTTTGCAGCAGCGGCACCTGCCAGGCGGCCACGCCGCCGACGATCATGCCCAGGCAGCGCTGGTTGGCCACCAGCGGCAGGCATACCAGCGCTTCGCTGCCGACGATGCGGAACAGCTGTTCTTCCACGATGCCCAGGGCCGCCGTGGCGCCGGCGCCGCTGCGCGTGGCGAAGGCCAGCTGGCGGTTGTTGGCCGCGTCGGCCAGCACGCCCGGCTTGTTGAGGGGGATCGCCAGCTCGGCCAGGCGCTGCTGCGCCTCGCCGCTGCCGGCGCCCTGCAGCGCGTGGCCGGTCGGGCTCTCCAGCAGGATCACCGTGGTGTCGAGGTCGAACAGGATGCGCGCCGAGCGGGTCATGGCGTCCAGCATGCCCGCTTCGCCCTGCTGGCGCGCGAAGCTCTGGCCCATTTCCTGCACCAGCACCATATTGCGCACTTCCTCGGACAGGCGCGCCTGCACCGGGTCGACCGGCGCCGGCGGCGCGGCCGGCGGCGCCGGGATCTCGTCGGCCCCGGCCAGGTCGATGCCCAGGTGTTCGGCGGCGCGCGCCACCTGGCGCGCGGCCGACTTGACGAAGGCGTCCAGCTTGTCGGCCTCGATGCCGCACAGGGCCGCCGCGTCGGCCGCCGCTTCCGGCGTCTCGGCGTGGTAGCACAACTGGTGCGCCAGGCGCACGATGCGGATCAGGGGATGCGCCGCTTCCAGGCGCGGCACCGGCTCATGGTGGTACAGCACCGAATCGGCCAGGAAGGAATCGAGGTTCCAGCGCTCGATCAGCCAGGCACCGGCTTCGGCGTGGGTGATTTCCAGGGTGCGCTGCTCCACCGCGCATAATTCCTCGTCGTCGCGCGCGGTGAAGTTGTAGGCATATTCTTTCGGCGCGGTGGCCAGCAGCGCCAGGCGGCCCACGTTGTGCAGCAGGCCGGCCAGGTAGGCTTCCTCCACGTGCGGATAATCGAGCACGCGCGCAATGTCGCGCGCAATGACGGCGGTGGTCAGCGAGCCTTTCCAGAAGGCGCGCAAATCGGTGCTGCCGCTATGCGGGAAATTATTAAAGGTCTGGAACACCGACTCCGAAATGACCAGGGTCTTGATCATGTCCGTGCCCAGCGACACCAGCGCTTGCTCCAGCCCGACCGTGCGGCTGTGGCGCTGGTAGGCCGAACTGTTGGCCACGCCCAGGATCTTGCTGGTCATCCCGGCATCCTTGGCGATCAGCGCAGCCAGCTCCGGCATGCCGGCATCGTCGGCTTGCAGGAGCTCAATCAGCTTGATCAGGATCTGCGGCATGGCGGGCAGCCGCGCGATCAGCAAGCGATTGCGGATGTCTTGGTCGGGGTGTTGCATCAGACTGGTCCAAATCCTCGAATTGCGGGGGTTTACCGGCTTTATTCCGGCTTGCAATCCACTGCGCAAATTAGCATAAATATACTATAACTTAATGGCAATACAAATTTCTGAGGGCAATATGTTGCATTTCTGTAGAAAGCGCTACACTATTAATGGTAATTTATTTTTTAATAACAATATTTTCAAGTAGGCATTATCTTGCGCCGTAGTACGCGCGCCGTCAACCACAGGCTGAGGCCCGTCAGGGTGAGCATCAACTGGCCGCACGCCAACCATAATAGCGAATGTGAAGCCAGTGGGGCCAAAACCCCCGCCACCAAGGCCGCCAGCAAGGTCACCGCGAACGATTGCACCGACGCCACTGTGCCGCGGATATGCGGGAACAAGTCCAGCGCCAGCAGCGTGGCACCGGGCGCCGCCACCGACATGCCGAAGGTATAAAAGAACAGCGGCAGCACGCTCCAGGGCAGGCGCGGTTCGGCCAGTGCGTGGTACAGCAGGTTGATGCCGGCCGCCGAGATCAGGAAGCAGAAACCCCAGCCGATCTGGCGCGCGAAACTGGTCTTGCCGGCGATGCGGTTGGCGGCCAGCGCGCCGAGGAAAATGCCCGACACCGCCGGCACGAACAGCCAGGCGAATTGTTCCGGCCCCAGGTGCAGCTGGCTCGGCAAGGTCACCGGCGCGGCCGTGATGTACAGGAACAGGCCGCAGAAATTGAAGGCCACCACGCCCGTCTTCAAATGGAATAGCGGCGAGGACAGGATGTCGCGGTAATTGCGCCACAGGTAGCGCGGGTTGAACGGTTGCCGCTTGTCGCGCGGCAGCGTTTCGGGCAGGCGGCGGTAGCACACGATGAACAGCAGCACCGTATAGCCGGCCAGCGCCAGGAAGATGGTGCGCCAGTCCGAATACTTGACGATGAAGCCGCCCAGCACCGGCGCGATGGCGGGCGCGATGGAAAAGATCATGGTGACCAGCGACAGCAGGCGCGCGGCCGCCGCATCGGCATACAGGTCGCGGATGATGGCGCGCCCCACCACCACCCCGGCGCCGGCCGACACGCCCTGCAGCACGCGGAAGAACCACAGGTACTGCACGGAATGGGCGGCGGCGCAGCCCACGGTGCCGAGCAGGAAAGCCACCAGCGACACCAGGATCACGTTGCGCCGGCCGAAGGCATCCGACAGCGCGCCATGCCACAGCACCATGGCGGCGAAGGCCAGCAGGTAAGCGGTCAGGGATTGCTGGACTTCCAGCGGCGTGGCGTGCAGCGACGCCTGCACATTGGGAAACGCCGGCAGGTAAGCGTCAATCGAGAACGGGCCCAGCATCGACAGGCTGGCCAGCACCGCGGCCAACGCGCCGGGCCCCAGCGGTTTCCGGTGCGGCGCCTCCGGCGCAGGGATGGCGGGCGGAGCGGCGTCCGGTGGCGGCGGGGGCGTGGGCGTAGCAAGCATCCGGCGATTCTACGCCCAACCGCCCCCGCCCGCAGACATCATTTTTGTCCACCCTGGGGTCAGGAACCAATGGGGACAAAATTGGACGTTGCGCAAAAAATGTCCGCTCTGGTTCCTGACCCCGGGGTGGACAAAAATTACTCGCCGGCAGGTTTGCGGTTGAAGCCGGCCACCATGTCGAAACGGAACAGGCGGCATTCGAGGGCGCCGTTGAAGAAGGGGGTCTTGCGCGATTCCTTCAGGCGCAGCAGCTTGGGCAAGCCGAGGTCGGCGGTGAACAGGTAGGCGGTCCAGCCGGTGAAGCGTTGCTTGAGCGTGGTGGAGAAGGCGCTGTAGAAACTCTTGGCCAGCTCGTCCTCTTCCAGGCTGGCGTCGCCGCGCACGCCGATGCGCTCGCCGTACGGGGGGTTGGTCAGCAGGATGCCGGGCTCCTTGGTCGGCGCTTGCACTTGCTGCGCTTCGATCTGCTTGAGCGGGACCTCGAACAGGATGCCGGCGCTCTTCAGGTTGTGGCGCGCCATCGCGACCATGTCGCCGGAAATGTCGGAGCCGAAAATCGTGGGCTCGGCCGGCAACGGGTTGGGCTTGAAGTCGGTCTTCATCTGTTGCCACGGTTCGGGGTCGAAGTCGTGGAATTTTTCGAAGGCGAAGCGGCGGCGGGCGCCGGGCGGGATGCCTTGCACCATTTGCGCGGCTTCGCACAGGATGGTGCCGGAGCCGCACATCGGGTCGAACAGCGGCACGCCGGGCTTCCAGCCGGACACGCGCAGCAGGCCGGCGGCCAGGTTTTCGCGCAGCGGGGCGTCGCCGGTCTCGCTGCGCCAGCCGCGCTTGAACAGCGCTTCGCCGGAGGTGTCGAGGTAGACCATGAACTGGCGCTGGTCGAGGAAGCCGACAATGCGCATGTCGGGGTCGCGCGTGTTGACCGAGGGGCGCTTGCCGTACATGTCGCGGAAGCGGTCGCAGACGGCGTCCTTGATTTTCAGCGTGGTGAATTCGAGCGACTTCAGGGGCGACTTGATGGCGGTGACGTCAACCCGGATGGTGTGGTGGATGCCGAACCATTCTTCCCAGGGCTGGGCCAGCACCAGGTCGTAAATGTCGTTCTCGTTCTGGTAGTGGCACACGCCCATGCGCATCAGCACGCGCGAGGCGATGCGCGAGTGCAGGTTGATGCGGTAGGCGTCGTACAGGTCGCCGGAGGCGTGCACGCCGCCGGGGACCTGGTTGTGGACCTTCAAGGTCGGGCTCATGGCCGCGATCTCGGTCAGTTCTTCCGCCAGGGCGGCTTCCAGGCCGCGCGGGCAGGGGCAGAAATAGGATGGCATTTGGGGGGACCTTTTATCCGTTGTTTAAAGCAAAACCGGTAAACCGGTGTCTGACCCGCAGGGTCAGACACCGGGCGGCACCAAGGCCAGCGGCTGCGGCCCCGCCTTACCGGTTTTAGAAAGGCTTGACGACCACCAGGATGGTGATCGCCAGCAGCATCAGCACCGGCACTTCATTGAACCACCGGTAAAACACGTGGCCGCGCGTATTGGCGCCACGTTCGAACTTCTTCAGCAGCCGTCCGCAGGCGTGGTGGTAGCCCAGCAGCAGGAACACCACGAACAGCTTGGCGTGCAGCCAGCCCGGCATCCGCGCGCCGTACTGCAGCGCCACCAGCCAGATGCCGAACACCACCGCCGGCAGCGCCAGCATGGTGGTGAAGCGGTACAGCTTGCGCGCCATCGTCAGCAGCCGCTCCGTGGTCGGCCCCGGCGTTTCCAGCGACAGGTTGACGAAGATGCGCGGCAGGTAGAACAACCCCGACATCCAGGACACGATGAAGACGATATGCAGCGCTTTAATCCAGAGCATGCGGTTACTTTCTGATCTCGCCGTGCCCGAACACGACGTATTTGAGGGAAGTCAGCCCTTCCAGCCCGACCGGGCCGCGCGCGTGCAGCTTGTCGTTGGAAATGCCGATCTCGGCGCCCAGGCCGTACTCGAAGCCGTCGGCAAAGCGGGTCGAGGCGTTCACCATCACCGACGAGGAATCGACTTCGCGCAGGAAACGCATGGCGGCGCTGTAATCCTCGGTGACGATGGCTTCGGTGTGCTTGGACGACCAGGTATTGCAATGTTCGATCGCCGCGTCCAGGCCGTCGACCACGCGCACCGCCAGGATCGGCGCCAGGTATTCCGTGGCCCAGTCTTCCTCGCTGGCGTGCGCCAGGTGCGGGTAGGCGGCGGCGGACAGGATGGCGTGCGCTTCGGGGTCGGCGCGCAGCTCGACCTGTTCGGTGGCGTAGCGCGCGGCCAGCTGCGGCAGCACCTCGGCGGCCACGGCGCGCGCCACCAGCAGCGTTTCCATGGTGTTGCAGGTGCCGTAGCGGTGGCATTTGGCGTTGAAGCCGATGTCGAGCGCCTTGGCCAGGTCGGCCTTGGCGTCGATGTAGACGTGGCAGATGCCGTCCAGGTGCTTGATCATCGGCACCGTGGCTTCTTCCATCAGGCGCGCGATCAAGCCCTTGCCGCCGCGCGGCACGATCACGTCCACGTACTGCGGCATGGTGATCAGGGCGCCGACGGCGGCGCGGTCGGTGGTGTCGACCACCTGCACGCCGTCGGCCGGCAGGCCGGCGCCGGACAGGCCCTCGGCCACCAGCCTCGCCAGGGCGCGGTTGCAGTGGATCGCTTCCGAGCCGCCGCGCAGGATGGTGGCGTTGCCGCTCTTGATGCACAGGCCGGCCGCGTCCACCGTCACGTTGGGGCGCGCTTCGTAGATGATGCCGATCACGCCCAGCGGCACGCGCATCTGGCCGACCTGGATGCCGGACGGGCGGTTCTTCACGTTCGAGATTTCGCCCACCGGGTCGGGCAGCGAGACGATCTGGCGCAGGCCGGCCACCATGGTGGCGACCGCCTTGTCCGACAGCGCCAGGCGGTCCAGCATGGCCGGCGCCATGCCGGCCGCGCGCGCGGCGGCCAGGTCTTGCTCGTTGGCCGCGCGCAGGGCGTCCGCCTCGCGCTCGATGGCGGCGGCGATCAGTTCCAGCGCGCGGTTGCGGGTGGCGCTGTCGGCGCGTGCCATGCCGCGCGACGCGGCGCGGGCGCGGCGCCCGATGTCTTCCATGTACTGCTTGATGTCCATACTTTAACCTCGTGCGACTTTCAGTGCCAGCTGCAGCATGGCATCCCATTGGTCGCCGGCGAACGCCTTGGCGCGCAAGCCCTTGACCATGCGGTCGACCTGGGCGGCCTGCTGCATCGCCGCCTCCAGGGTGGGCAGCGAGATGCGGCGCAGCGCCGGTTCCATCAGCCGTTCGCGCGGGCCCCAGATGCGGTATTCCTTCAGGAGCGCCGGCAGCGGACGGCCTTGGGCCATGCCTGCCTTTAATTTTAGCAGCGTGCGGATTTCTTCGGAGACGGCCCACAAGACCAGCGGCAGCGCCTCGCCCTCGCCCTTCAAGCCTTCCAGCATGCGGATCAGGCGCGCGGTGTCGCCCGAGAGCATGGCTTCGGACAGCTTGAATACGTCGTAGCGGGCGACGTTGAGCACGGCGTCCTGCACCTGCTCGTGGGTCAGCTTGCCCGGCTCGTGCAGCAAGCCGAGTTTCTGGATTTCCTGGTGCGCCGCCAGCAGGTTGCCTTCGACGCGGTCGGCGATGAAGTCCAGGCTGGCGCGGTCCGCGCTCTGCCCTTGTGCGGCGAGGCGGTGCGCGATCCATCCCGGCAGCGCATTGCGCTCGATGGCCGGGATGTCGATGTACACGGCGGCCTGCTGCAAGGCCGCCACCCACGCCGCCTTCTGCGTCTGCCAGTCCAGCTTGGGCAGGGTGATCAGCGTGAGGTTGTCGGGCGACAGGTCTTTGGCGTAGGCCTGCAGCGCCGCGCCGCCATCCTTGCCCGGCTTGCCGGACGGGATGCGCAACTCGATCAGCTTCTTGTCGCCGAACAGGCTCATGGCCTGGTTGGCGGCCAGCAGTTCGCCCCATTTGAAGTTGCGCTCGACGGTGAGCACGTCGCGCTCGGAATAGCCTTGCGCGCGCGCGGCGCGGCGGATCTTGTCGGCCGCTTCCAACGCCAGCAAGTGCTCGTCGCTGGTGATCACGTACAGCGGGGCCAGCGTCTTGGCGACGTGGCCGTCCAGGGCGTCGGCGCGCAACTGCATGGCGGGCCTTAGCGCGTCACGTCCTGCGCCGGCAGCACGCCGGGCAGCACGCCCGACGGCGTCGGCGCGGCGGCCGGGGCGCCCGGCTTGATGGCGGCCATGCGGCGCATCATCTGCTGCACCAGGTCGGTCTGCATATCCTTGTACAGCAAGGCTTCTTCCTGCTCCTTGGCCAGCAGCTGGGTTTCCTTGAATTCGATCGGGCGGCCCAGGGTGATCTGGGTCGGCGCCAGCAATTCATTGCCCGCCTGGTCGGTGACGCGGAACACGATGTTGTAGCTCAGCAGGTATTCGCGCACGCGGCCATTGCTGTTGAGCGACAGGATGGACTTGGTGCGGGTCTTTTCCGGGTCGGTGATCACTTCGATCACGCCGTCGGCGTCGGCGCGGCGCGCGGCGACGGCCGTGTGGCCATTGGCGCGGATATTGCGCTTCAAGTCGATCGCCAGCGGCGACGATTCCGGCAAGCCCACGTACAGGGCGTTGAAGGGCAGCGTGTAATTGCCGCCCGAGCCGCGCAGGTGGAAGCCGCAGCCGGACAGGCCGGCCGCCAGCACGCCGGCCGCAGCCAGCGCCAGCACGGCGCGGCGCGCGCCTCGGGTAATCGAAGTGGTCGTCATCTGCCTATTACACCACGATATTGACCAGCTTGCCCGGCACCACGATGACCTTCTTCGGCGTGCCTTCGATGAACTTGCGCACGCTTTCCTCGGCCAGGGCGGCGGCTTCGATGGCGGCCTTGTCGGCGGCTTTCGGCACCTTCACGCTGCCGCGCAGCTTGCCGTTCACCTGGATCATCAGCTCGATCTCGGACTGCTCCAGCGCGGCCGGGTCGACTTGCGGCCATGGCGCGTCCAGGATGTCGCCGGCATAGCCCAGTTCCTGCCACAGCACATGGGTGATGTGCGGCGCCACCGGGTTCAAGAGGCGCAGGAAGATGGCGTAGCCTTCGGCCAGCACGGCCGGCTCCACGGCTTTCGCCGCTTCCAGCGTGTTCATCATCTTCATGCAGGCCGACACCACGGTGTTGTACTGGATGCGCTTGATGTCGTAGTCGGCCTGCTGCAGCACCTTGTGCAGTTCGCGGCGCAGCGCCTTGCCCTCGTCGGTGGACGCGGCGGCGGCCAGCGGCGAGCCGGCGGCGCGGATCGCCTCGCGCTGGGCATAGCCGAAGTTCCACACGCGCTTCAGGAAGCGGTTGGCGCCTTCCACGCCGGAGCCGGACCACTCCAGGGTCTGTTCCGGCGGCGAGGCGAACATGGTGAACAGGCGCGCGGTGTCGGCGCCGTACTGCTGGATCTGCACTTGCGGGTCGATGCCGTTGTTCTTGGACTTGGACATCTTCTCGATGCCGCCCAGGTTGACCGGCTGGCCGTCGGCCTTCAGCACGGCCGACACCGGGCGGCCGCGGTCATCGGTGGTCAGCGCCACGTCGTCCGGGTTGAACCAGGTCTTCTTGCCGGAAGCGTCTTCGCGGAAGTAGGTCTCGTTCAGCACCATGCCCTGGGTCAGCAGGTTGGTGAACGGCTCGTCGAACTTCACCAGGCCGAAGTCGCGCATCACCTTGGTCCAGAAGCGCGCGTACAGCAGGTGCAGCACGGCGTGCTCGATGCCGCCGATGTACTGGTCCATCGGCATCCAGTAATCGTTGCGGGCGTCGATCATCGCGGCATCGCTGCCCGGCGAGGTATAGCGCATGTAGTACCAGCACGAGTCGACGAAGGTATCCATGGTGTCGGTCTCGCGGCGCGCCGGCTTGCCGCATTTCGGGCAGTCGCACTTGAGGAAGGCTTCATGCTTGTTCAGCGGGTTGCCGGTGCCGTCCGGCACGCAGTCTTCCGGCAGCACGACCGGCAGGTCCTTTTCAGGCACCGGCACCGAGCCGCAGGACGCGCAGTGGATCATCGGGATCGGGGTGCCCCAGTAGCGCTGGCGCGAAATGCCCCAGTCGCGCAGGCGGAAGGTGGTCTTCTTCTCGCCCAGGCCCTTGGCGGCCAGGTCGGCGGCGATGGCGTCCAGCGCGTCGGTGTAGCGCAAGCCGTCGTACTTGCCGGAGTTGGCCACCACGGACACGGCCTTGTCGCCATACCATTCCTGCCATGCCTCGTCGGAATACGACTGGCCCTCGGCGGTGATGACCTGCTTGATCGGCAGGCTGTATTTTTTCGCGAAGGCGAAATCGCGCTCGTCGTGCGCCGGCACGCCCATCACGGCGCCGTCGCCGTAGGTCATCAGGACGTAATTGCCGATCCAGACTTCGACTTGCTCGCCGCTGATCGGGTGGGTCACGAACAGGCCGGTCGGCATGCCCTTCTTTTCCATGGTCGCCATGTCGGCTTCGATCACGGAGCCCATCTTGCATTCGGCGATGAAGGCTTGCAGTTCCGGCTTGTCGGCGGCGGCGTGGGCCGCCAGCGGGTGCTCGGCGGCCACGGCGCAGAAGGTCACGCCCATGATGGTGTCGGGACGGGTGGTGAACACGAACAGCTTGCCGTCGTTGATCAACTGGCCGTCGGCGCCCTTGATCTGGTGCGGGAAGGCGAAGCGCACGCCGGTGCTCTTGCCGATCCAGTTCGACTGCATGATGCGCACGCGCTCAGGCCAGCCTGGCAGCTTGTTGTCGACGAAGTCCAGCAGCTCTTCGGCGTAATCGGTGATGCGGACGTAGTACATCGGGATTTCGCGCTTTTCGATCAACGCGCCCGAACGCCAGCCGCGGCCATCGACCACCTGCTCGTTGGCCAGCACGGTCTGGTCCACCGGGTCCCAGTTCACGGTGCCGGTCTTCTGGTAGATGATGCCCTTTTCCAGCATCTTCAGGAACATCCACTGGTTCCACTTGTAGTACTCGGGCTTGCAGGCGGCCATTTCGCGCGACCAGTCGATCGCCAGGCCCATCGACTCCATCTGCTCCTTCATGTGGGCGATGTTGGAATACGTCCACTGCGCCGGCGGCACGTTGTTGGCCATCGCCGCGTTTTCCGCCGGCATGCCGAAGGCGTCCCAGCCCATCGGCATCAGCACGTTGTAGCCGTTCATGCGCAGGTAGCGGTACATCACGTCATTGATCGTATAGTTGCGCACGTGGCCCATGTGCAGCTTGCCCGAAGGGTAAGGCAGCATCGAGCAAGCGTAATACTTGCCTTTTGGGAAACGCGGGTCGTTTTCGACGGCTTTGTAGGCGTCGATCGCCTTCCAGTGCGATTGGGCGGCTTGTTCGACGTCGGCGGGACTATATTTTTCTTGCATGATGGAGCGCGCTAAAATTGGTGGATATGAACCCTTCATTATAACAATGCATTGGTGGGGCGCGTCAGAATGAGCTATCGGGAATTTCCGCCCCCGCCTGGGCTGGCCGGGCTGGTCGACTGCCTGTGGCTGGCCGAGTCGGCCGCCGCACCGCCCGGCCAGCCGGCCGTGTCGCACCGGGTGCTGCCGGACAACCGCACCGATATCCTGTGGCAGGACAGCGGCGCCGCTTACTTCGTCGGCATGATGAGCGCGTGGTTCGATGTGCCGGCCGACCGGCCGCTGCGCACGGTGGCGGTGCGTTTCCGTGCCGGCGCCGCGGGGCTGTTTCTGGCCGGGCTGCCGCTGGCGGCACTCACCGATGACAAGGTGGACTTGCAGGACTTGTGGGGGCGCTCGGCAGCGGACCGGCTGGGCGATGCGCTGTGGTCGGTCGCACGCAGCGATGCGGAACGCCTGGCGCTGCTGACCGAGGCGCTGTACCAACGGCTGGCCCTCGCTTCCCCTGGCACGCGTGCGGCCAGCGCGATCGCCTCGCGCGTGGCAGCCGGCGCGCCGGCCGGCCAGGCACTTGCCCTGCAGGCAGTGGCGCAGCTGGAAGCGAGCGGCGGCGCCTTGCGGGTGGAGGCGCTGGCATCCGGCCTGGGCGTGTCGCGCCAGCACCTGGCGGCCCAGTTCCGCGACCACGTCGGCCTGTCGCCCAAGCTGTTCGCGCGGATTTGCCGCTTCCGCGCTGCGCGCGACGCCGCGCTCGCGGCCTTCGCGGCCCAGCGCGCCACACCGGGCCGCACGGCCCACGACTGGGCCGCGCTGGCACTCGACAGCGGCTACTTCGACCAATCCCACCTGATCCGCGACTTCCACGACTTCGCCGGCACTTCGCCCGACGCCTATATCGGGAACCGGTGATCTTCCCCGGCCTGTCGCGCAAACCTTAGATTTTTGGCCCCAATTGGCCTGACCAATGTTAGATTTCGGTAGATTTTTACTGAACTTTCGCGAATTCGTTTGTCTAACGCACAGGTCACTCAAAAATCTACCAAAATCTAACTTTGGTCAGGCCAATTGAGGGCAAAAATCTAAGGTTATCGCGAAGGAGACGACCATGTTACCGACGCTCTGCATAGCGCTTTCCGCGCCAACGCTGCGCTTATTGCTGGAATTCCAAGGCCAGCACAGCGATGCCGATCCCGCCGCACTCGCCGACCTCGCCATTCGTGAATGGCTGGAGCGCCAGCGCGAATTGCCTAAGCCTCGGCAACAGCGCGGCTATCACTGGAAATCCGTTTTCCTGCCAGAAGGCACGCGGCTTCGTACTTCGAGTTAGACCGCGACCCGCTATGCCGAGATTGTCGGCGACGGGCGCTGGCACTGCGCCTGCGCTATGCGCAGGAAGCGGCAGCGCGCCGCGCCAAACCGCCCGGCTAGTTTCCATTTATCCAATCGCGCTGGCGGCGGGCGTGGCAAGATGCGGGCATCGACAACGCCATGGAGGAGAAACACCATGATCAAAGGCCTGCGCACCGCCATCTACCCCACCCCCGACCTGCAAGCCGGCAAGGAGTGGTACAGCAAGGTATTCCAGAAACAGCCCTACTTCGACCAGCCCTTCTACGTCGGCTTCGAAATCGGCGGCTTCGAGCTTGGTTTGCTCCCGGACAGCAAGCCCGGCCTGGCCGGCACCCAGGTCTACTGGGGCGTGGACGACATCGAAGCGGAAGTCGCACGCATCGTCGCCCTGGGAGCAAGTGCTCACTCCAAGATTGAAGACGTCGGCGAAGGTATCCGCGTGGCCGACCTGGCCGACCCGTTCGGGAATATCCTGGGACTGATCCAGAACCCGCACTTCGACAAATCGAAAGTGGCCTGAGGCGGTATGGGCGCCTGTGGTACCATGCGCCCCTTCCGCCCACAGAAAGCCGCCGCATGCGCAAGCGTAACAACAAATCCATCCTGATCAAGACGCCCGAGCAGGTCGAATCCGCGCGTGTGGCCGGCCAGCTGGCGGCCGAAGTACTGACCTTCATCGCGCCGCACGTCAAGCCGGGCGTCTCGACCGCCCAGCTGGACAAGCTGTGCAACGATTACATCGTCAACACGCTGAAGGTGATCCCGGCCAATGTCGGCTATGGCGGCTTTACCGGCACTGTCTGCACCTCGGTCAACGAAGTGGTCTGCCACGGCATCCCGACCCCGAAGAAGGTGCTGAAGGATGGCGACATCATCAACATCGACGTGGCCGTGATCAAAGACGAATGGTTCGGCGACACCAGCCGCATGTACTACGTCGGCAACCCATCCAAGGCGGCGCGCAAGCTGTGCGAAGTCACCTATGACGCGATGTGGGCCGGCATCCGCGCCGTGAAGCCGGGTGCCACCCTGGGCGATGTGGGGCATGCGATCCAGGCCCTGGCCGAAGCGGCCGGCTACAGCGTGGTGCGCGATTATTGCGGGCACGGCATCGGGATGGTGTACCACGAGGATCCGCAGGTGCTGCATTATGGACGGGCGGGCACCGGCATGAAGCTGGAGCCGGGGATGGTATTCACCATCGAGCCGATGATCAACGCGGGCAAACACGCCACGCGCGCGCTGCCGGATGGGTGGACGGTGGTGACGGCCGACCGCTCGCTGTCGGCGCAGTGGGAGCATATGGTGGCGGTGACGGCCGATGGGTTTGATGTGCTGACGCTGGCGCCGGGAGAGCAAACCCGCTAAACCGGTAAACCGGGGTCAGGCCCGAAGGGCCTGACCCCATGTGCGCGACGGCCGCGGGCTGAAGGGGTCAGACCCTTGGGTCTGACCCCGGTTTACCGGTTTCAGCGCAAAGTCAGCTTCAACGCCGGCTTCTCGCCATAATCCTCATAGCGCTCATTGATCCCGCCCACGCAATAGCGGATTTCCTCCAGCAGTTCTGCCGGCACGTTCTTAGCATCGGTGATGACGATTTCCAGCACCTCGTTCGGCTTGAGCCTGAAGCGCGTCATATTATCGTCGTCGCGCAGGTAGGACAGGCAATCGACCCACGCATCGATAGTCCCGCTATACCCCGACGGGAATCCCAATTCCGCCTGGCACGCCGCGTGGAATGCAGCTTCATCGCCGATCGCGGCGCCGTTCAAAGTGGCAATCGCCATTATTTCTTTTCCTTAGGATCGGTGACAAACCCGATGCGGGTCAGGCCATGCGACTGCGCCGCCGCCATCACCTGCGCCACCACTTCATAGCGGGTATCCTTATCCGCGCGCAGCTGCAATTCCGGCTGCTGCGGCAAGGCCGCCGCCTCGGCCAGGCGGCCATCGAGCTCGCCCGGCTGCAAGGCCTCATTATTCCAGTACACGGCGCCGGCGGCATCGATGGCCAGCGCCACCGCCTGCGCTTCCTGCGGCACCGCCTTCGCCTGCGCCTTCGGCAGCTCCAGCTGCACCGCATTGGTGAACATCGGCGCGCTGATGATGAAGATCACCAGCAGCACCAGCATCACGTCCACCATCGGCGTGACATTGATGTCCGCCATGGATTCCTTCTGCCGGTGGTGGTTGAAGGCACCGAAAGCCATGGCCTCATTCCCTGGTCAGGTAAGCGTGCAAGTCGTGCGCGAAGGCATCCAGCTCGGACAGCGTGATGCGGTTGATACGGTTAAAGCCGTTATACGCCAGCACCGCGGGAATCGCCACCACCAGGCCCACGCCCGTCATGATCAGCGCCTCGCCCACCGGCCCGGCCACCTTGTCGATCTGCACCGTGCCGTGCGCCGACACCGCCGCCAGCGCATGGTAGATGCCCCACACGGTACCCAGCAGCCCGACGAAGGGCGCAGTCGATGCGATCGACGCCAGCAGCGTCAGCCCCGCCTCCAGCCGCGTGGTGGAGACATGGATGGCGTCGCGCAGCACGCGCGTGGCCTGCTCGGCGCGCCCCATTTCGGCCGCGATGCTGCCGGCCCGGGCCTGGGCCAGCTGGCCGGCGCCGGCCTGCGCCACGGCCGCGAAAATCCCTTCCTGGTCGCGTACCGCCATCACGGCCACGCCATCGGCCACCGTCGGCGCATCCCAGAACGCTTGCACCGCCGGCGCCGCGCGCCGGATGCGCCAGGCGGCCCAGCCCTTCCACAGGATGAAGAACCAGGACGCCAGCGACATCGCCAGCAACAGGTAAGCCACCGCGTGGCTCAGCGCGTCGCCGCGCTGCCAATAGCTGGCGAAGGTGAAATGCTCCATCAGCCTTTCAGGCCCAGCACGTCATACATGTCGTACAGGCCGGTCTTCTTGTCGGCCAGGAATTGCGCCGCGCGCAAGGAGCCGTTGGCATAGTGCTGGCGCGAGGAGGATTTGTGGCTGATCTCGATGCGCTCGCCTTCGGTGGCGAACATCACGGTATGGTCGCCGATGATGTCGCCGCCGCGCACGGTGGCAAAGCCGATTTGCGAAGGGTCGCGCGGGCCGGTCACGCCTTCGCGCGCGAACACGCCGCACTCCTTCAGGTCGCGGCCCAGCGCGTCGGCGATCACCTCGCCCATCTTCAGCGCGGTGCCGGACGGCGCATCGACCTTGTGGCGGTGGTGCGCTTCGATGATCTCGATGTCGTAGCCGGTGGCGAACTGGCGCGCGGCAAATTCCAGCAGCTTGAGCGTCACGTTCACGCCCACACTCATGTTCGGCGCGAACACGATGGCGGTCCTCTCGGCCGCCGCCACGATGGCCGCCTTGCCCGCCTCGTCGAAGCCGGTGGTGCCGATCACCATTTTCACGCCATGCTCGGCGCAGTAAGCCAGGTGGGCCAGCGTGCCTTCCGGGCGGGTGAAGTCGATCAGCACGTCGGCGCCGGCCAGGCCGGTGGCCAGGTCGTCGGTCACGGCCACGCCGGCCGGCTGGCCGGTGAAGGCGGCGGCATCGCTGCCGATGGCCGGCGCGCCGGCGCGGTCCAGGGCACCGGCCAGGCGCGCATCGGGCGCCGCCTGCACGGCCTCGATCAGCATATGGCCCATGCGGCCGCTGGCGCCAGCGATGGCGATATTCAGTTGCTTCATCATGTTTTCCTTATTGCTTCTGGCCCGATTCCTGGCCGCCCGGCAGCGGCGCCTTGCCCGCCGCGATATTGCCCTTGGCATCCTCGGCCTTCTTGAAATCCTTGATCGGGCCGGCGATGCGCGCGATGTATTCGGCCTCGGTCGGCAGGTTGCCGCCCTCGAAGCGCTCGACCTTGCCTTCCTGGTCGAAGTACACCACCACCACACTGGTGGTCAGCTCGCCGTTGCCCTTGGCCAGGCGGAACGGGTAATCCCAGCGCTGGGCGTGGAAGGGGTCGGCCATCAGCGGGGTGCCGAGCAGGAACTTGACCTGGTCCTTGCTCATGCCGGTTTTCAGCTGGCCCAGCATTTCCTGGGACACGAAATTGCCCTGCTGGATGTCGGGCCGGTAGGGCGAGAAGAACCACAGGAATTTCTGCACTTGGGTGATGGTGGTGGTCTGGGCGCCCTGCGAGGCTTCGACCGGGGCCACCGGGGCCGGCGCGCTGGCGCAGGCGGCCAGCAGGGCCGCCGCCAGCAGCGGGGTACTACGTTGCAACAAAGACAGCGGGGTGAAGCGCATAGAAAGACCTCAATTCCGTGAGCAGAAGTGCCTAAAACGCTATATCATAAAGCACTTCCCGCAACTGACGTTAGCAAACATGAGTAACAGCCCAACCGACCTGAAGGCATCCGGCCTGAAGGCGACCCTGCCGCGCCTGAAGATCCTCGATATTTTCCAGAGCAGCCCCGTGCGCCATTTGACGGCGGAAGACGTGTACAAGCTGCTGCTGGCCGAGAACATGGATGTCGGCCTGGCCACCGTGTACCGCGTGCTGACCCAGTTCGAGCAAGCCGGCCTGCTCAACCGCAACCATTTCGAGAGCGGCAAGGCGATTTTCGAACTGAATGAAGGCTCGCACCACGACCACCTGGTCTGCCTCGATTGCGGCCGGGTGGAAGAATTCGTCGACGAGGAAATCGAAAAGCGCCAGCAGCGCATCGCCGCCGAGCGCGGCTTCAAGATCGCCGAACATGCGCTGGCGATTTATGGCAATTGCACCAAGGCGCAGTGCCCGCATAAGCACTGAGCCGACGCCCGGCCAGCGTCAGGTGCCTGACCCTGCGGGTCAGGCACCGGTTTTCCGGTTTTAGTGGTTGCTCAACGCATTCGACAGCAACCGCGACGTGATATCCACGATCGGGATCACCCGCTCATACGCCATGCGGGTCGGCCCGATCACCCCCAGCGTGCCCACGATCTTGCCATTGGCCTCATACGGCGCCGTGACCACGCTCATTTCATCCATCGGCACCAGTTGCGACTCGCCGCCGATAAAGATTTGCACGCCCGACGCCTTGGACGACACGTCGAGCAGCTGCATCAGCCCGGTCTTCTGCTCGAACAAATCGAACATCGCCCGCAGCGACGACATATTCGACGACAGGTCGCTCACCGCCAGCAGGTTGCGTTCGCCCGCGATCACCATATCCTCGGCCGATTCGGCCATGGCTTCCGAGCCCGCCTCCACCGCCGCCTGCATCAGGCGCCCCATATCGTCGCGCAGCTGGCGCAATTCCAGCTGCAGGCGCCCGCGCACATCCTCGAACGACAGCCCGGAATAATGCTGGTTGATGAAGTTGGCCGACTGCTGCAGCTGGGCCGGCGTGTAATCGACATCGGTCAGCAGGATGCGGTTCTGCACATCGCCGCCCGGCGACACGATCACCAGCAGCACCCGTTTTTCACCCAGGCGCAAGAATTCGATCTGCTGGAACACCGATTCATGGCGCGGCGAAAGCACCACCCCGGCGAACTGGGTCAGCGAGGACAGCATTTGCGCCGCATTGGCGATCAGCTTTTGCGGCTGCGGCGAGGCGGCGCGCAAGCTGGCCTGCACCGCGCTTTCATCGATGTGCTGCACCGTCAGCAGGGTGTCGACGAAGATGCGGTAGCCGCGCGGGGTCGGCACCCGTCCGGCCGAGGTATGGGGGCTGGCCACATAGCCCTGTTCCTCCAGGTCCGCCATGATGTTGCGGATGGTGGCCGGCGACAGCTCCAGGCCGGAAATCTTGGACAGGGCGCGCGAACCCACCGGCTGGCCGTCGGCGATATAACGCTCGACCAGGGCCTTGAGCAGGGTTTGGGCACGGTTATCGAGTTGCATACGCCTATTCTGCCAACTGTTGTTCCAGCCACGCAAGCAATTCATCGAAGCTGGCGCACACCGCGTCCGGCACCGGCGCCCCGGCCGGCAGTGCGGCGCCGCTGCGGTTCATCCACACCGCCCGCAAGCCGGCCGCCTGCGCCCCCGCCACGTCCAGCGCCAGGTCGTCGCCCACGTACACCGCATCGTGCGGCGCCACCTCCAGCGCCGCGCACGCCGCGCGGAAGATGGCCGGGTCCGGCTTGGCCTTGCCGAAATGGGCGGCCGCCAGCGACACCTTGAAATGGTGGGCCAGGCCGATCACTTCCAGGTCGGCATTGCCATTGCTGATGGTGCCCAGCTGCACCTGGTGGCGCAGCTTGAGCAAGCCCGGCAGCACATCGTCATATGGCGTGACGGCATTGCGTGCCGCGAAAAAGTGCGCCATGGCCCCGTCCACGTGGGCCGCGTCCGCCCCCGCCGCGGCAAAGGCCGCCTGCAGGCTGGCGCGGCGCAGCGCGCCGAGGTCGATCAATAATTCCGGCTGGGCCGCCGCCAGTTCGGCGCGGTGCGCGCGCAGCGCATCGATCGACCATTGCGCCGCCACTTGCGGCGCATGGGTGGCCAGCCAGGCGTGCAGCGTCACTTCCGCTTCGGCAATGACGGGCGCGATCGGCCACAGGGTATCGTCGAGGTCGAACAGGATGGCATGGGGCTTCATGGGCGCATTGTACCCTGCCCGGTAGCACCCTGTTACAAGCGAAAAGCGGGCCAAACCGGCTAAAGATGGCGCAAATGCACTAAAATAGGCGCCGATTTGAACGGCGCCGACGCGCGAAACCGACTGGAGAACGTGGAATGAAGAGTAAGTACCTGTCTGCCGCCGCCGCGCTGCTGTGCGCCGCCGGCCTGGCCGCCTGCGGTGGCAGCGACAATGGCAGCATGAGCCTGGGCGTCCAGGTATTCGGCCTGGACCGCAGTGGCCTGGTGGTGACCAACGATGGCGAAGAATTGACCATCGCCGGCTCCGGCAATTACTACTTCACCAAGCTGCTGGCCCCGGACAGCGCGTTCAATGTGGCGATCAAGACCACCCCGAGCGGCGTCACTTGCACCCTGGCCAACAATACCGGCAAGATCAACTACTACACTTACCTGCAGACTACGGTGTCCTGCGCCCCGGTGCCCTACGCCTTGGGCGGCACGGTGGTCGGCCTGACGGGCAACGGCCTGGTGCTGGCCAATGGCGCGCTGACCATCGGCCTGACCGCCGGCACCACCAGTTGGGAATTCGGCAGCAAGATCAATAATGGTTCCGTGTACGGTGTGACCGTGTTGAACCAGCCGGCCGGCCAGACGTGCACCGTGGCCAACGGCACCGGCACCATGCCGCAAGCGAACGTCACCAATGTGGTAGTCACCTGCCAATAAGATAGGAAAACTGAATGAAAGCACAATTGATTGGCACGGCCCTGCTGGCCGCCGCCCTGGCCGCGTGTGGCGGCAAGGCCAGCTTCACTGTCGGCGGTACCATTGGCGGCCTGGGCAACCAGGGCCTGGTGCTGCAAAACGGCAGCGACACCGTGACCGTGGCCGCTGGCGCCACCAGCTTCGCCTTCCCCAACAGCATCGATTACGGCACGGAATACAACGTCACCATCAAGACCCAGCCCGACCACATGACGTGCGTGGTGCAAAACCCGAGCGGTTCGGCCGGCCGCACCACCGTGATCCAGGTCGTGATCACCTGCGCGCAAAACACGTACAGCCTGAGCGGCGTGGTGAAGAACTTGCTGGGCGACGGCTTGGCCCTGGTCAATGGCAGCTCGTCCGGCATCATTTCGGTACCCAAGGCCAGCACGCCCGATACCAGTTTCAAGATCACCGGCATCCCGGTGGGCGACGCCTACGGCCTGTCGGTGCTGACGCAGCCAAGCAACCCGGCCCAGGTCTGCACCATCGCCAATGGCACCGGTGTGATGGGCGATGCCGACCGCGCCAACGTCGTGGTGACTTGCCAGTGATATAAAGAGGAGAAATAACTGGGATTCAGAAAATAAATTGGAACAATATGCCGCAACGCAGCATACTGAACCCGTCTCCTCCACT
>CBFGQI010000081.1:0-22626 GCA_965650885.1 uncultured Oxalobacteraceae bacterium | reverse complement strand
AACGTCCCGGTCAGCGACTTCACACGGTAACGGTAGACGATAATCATACTGTAAGCTTATACAGTATTTCGCTAATCTCAAGGGGAACGACAGCTTCGGCATGGCTTTTTACAGGGCCCGAATTGCTGCGCAATTCGCTGTCGGCTCCTTTCACTTCCCGCCCTGAAGGACGGGGTTTCTCGGAGCATAATTGATGAAAACCTACCTTTGCGTCGCCGCCGGCCTGCCGCTGCTGCTGGTGGGCGGGGTGGCTGCCACCAATTACGTGCTCGATCCTTTCCTGATCCACCAGTGGGGGACACCGCAGCTGCAACGCTTGCGCCAGCCAGTGGAAAAGCTGAACGCCTGGGGCAAGACGTATGCGATGGCGGTCTACCGCCCCGAGACCATCTATCTCGGCAATTCGCGCACCGAACTCGGCTTGCCTGTCGCCGCGCGAGGTGCCGAGCGCGTATTCAATGCCGCACTGTCCGGGGCGACCGTCGGCGATGCCTTGCGCATGCTGGGGCATGCGCGCGAACTGGGCCCCTTGCGCCGGGTTGTCTGGGGCATCGACGCGCCTTCGTTCACGCTTTCCGTCGGCAATACCGAACTGGAAAGCGGCTTGCTGGCGCAGGATGGACGCTATCTGGCCCGCCGCGTGCTGATGGACTTGCAACGTTCGGTCAGCGTCGACATGTCGCGTGCATCGCTGGACTTGCTGGCCGGGCGTGCAGCGGCGGTCTGCCGGCCCAGCCTGGCGCGGTTTGGCCAACGCGATGGCGCCTGCATCCGTCACCGCATCGAAGGCTGGGGCGGTACCGCTGAAGTCGTCGGGCCGCGCACACGCGAATTCCTGCGTGGTGAAGGCCCGGTCGAGGGCACGTTCGAAGCCCTCGAACTGGCCCTGCGCAATGACTGCGCGGTCGAATGGCGTTTGTATGTCAACCCGACACACGCCATGACGATCGATGCGCTGTATTGGTCAGGCAGGGGCCCGCAGTACGAACAGTGGCTGCAGCGGCTGGCGGGCATGGGCCAGAAGCTGAGGGCGGCGGGATGCGATGTGCGGGTCTATGATTTTTCCGGCTTCAACGCTATAACGGGCGAGCCGGTGCCGCGCAGCGGCGACCGCGCGGAAATGCGGCATTACTGGGAGACGTCGCACTATCGGGAAACGGTAGGCGACGCCATCCTGGCGCGACTGGCGGGCGGCCCAGCAGCCGTGGATGGCTTCGGCACCGAATTGGCGCCCGCCACCGTGGCGGCGCGGATCGCCCAGCTGCGCGCTTCGCGCACCAGCTACCTGCAGACGCACCCTTACGAGGCGGAGCGAGCGCACCGCATCGCCATTGCTCATACTGGCGGCCGATAGCGCAGCATGGCCGCCCCTTTCTCGCAAGGCAGGGAAGCGACTTCGAGTTGTGTGAATTCTTCAGTCCAGCGCTGCAAGGCCGCGCGCTCGCCCGGCCGGGCCGCATCGTCGAGGAAGATGGCGGCTCCCGGCGCGAGCCGCGGGAACAGGGCCGGCCCGGCGGGATAGCGGGCCAGTTCGCCGACCGCTTGCGGCGGACCGTCGATGATCAGCATGTCGATCGCCTGGCCGAGCCGCAAACGGCTGCAATCGTACCAGAGGTATTCGCGGCTGCCGAACGCCTGGGCACGCAGGGGCGCATCGATCACCTTGGCCCAATCGGCCAGTCCGTGCAGTTGCAGCTGGCGCCGCGTGCGTCGTGCATAGACGGGATCGTGCTCCAGGCTGACCACCTGGCCAGCGCCATTGATCTGCATGCAGCGCGCCAGCACCAGGGTGGAGGTCCCGCTGCTGCATTCCACGACGCACAGCGGCTTTTCGTCCAGCGCGTGGGCGGCCAGCTCCTGCAGGAAATCCGGCGATGCGGCCCAGCCGCGCGTCAGTGGCAGGGCGCGCCGCAAGCCCAGGCTGACGTAGAGCCCCTGCAATGCTTCCAACTGCCGGAACAGCGAGGCATTCTGCTGGCGCGCGTCATCCCGCATCGTGTGCACCAGCAAATGCATATGGCGCACCTTGTGCAGGATATACGCACAGAGCAGCAACAAGACGCCGATGGCCACGCTATGCATCATTCGTAGTAACCGTAATACTCGGCGCCGGGGAAGGCGCGCGATTTGTTGTAGATCAGGTTGACGTGGCGGCAATGTTCTATGCGCTGCAGGGCCGCCTGGACCGCCGCCTGGGTGGTGGTTTCCGCCTCGACCACCATCACGACCTGCCCCATTTGCGAGACCAGGACGCTCGCTTCAGTGGTCAGCAGGAGGGGCGGGGAGTCGAACACGATGATGCGGTCCGGATAACGGCTGGCCAACTCTTCGAGCAGCCGGCTCATGTTGCGGCTGGCCAGCAATTCCGTCGCGTGCCGGCTGGCGGTCCCGGCGGGCAGCAGCGTCAGCGAGGGCACGTTGGTGCGCATGATGACATCCGACAGTTCCACGCTGCCATCGAGCAGCACGTTCATCAAGCCCCGCTCCGCCTGCAAGCCCAGGACCCTGAGCACGGACGGCCGCGCCACGTCGGCGTCCACCAGCAAGGCGCGCGCATCCCTTTCCATCGAAATGCTCATGGCGAGGTTGATTGCGCAATACGTCTTGCCTTCACCCGGCAAGGCGCTGGTGACCACGATCAGGTTGCCATGTGGGATGGCGTTGGCGCCCGCTGCGCGCGCATCATTGAGCAAGGCGCGCTTGACGATGCGGAAATCCTCCGCCACCGACGTCCGGCCGCTCTCGTGCGTGACCATGCCGCGTTGGCGCATGCGCACCAGGTTGATGTCGGCGTAGCCCCGTTCAGCCGGTGGTGCGACTTCAAGCAAACTGGGCGGTAATTGCATGGCAACTCCTCTAGTGGTACAGCAGGGTGTAGGCCATGACGCCGCTATAGCACAGCAACAGGCAGGCGCTGCCGGCGCCGAAGCCCAGGCGGTCACGCCAATGCTTGCGCTTTTCGTCATCGGTCCAATTCATCGCCACCGTGCCCAGTACGCGGAAGCCGGTGGCGGCGCGCAATTCGGCGGGGCTGCGGAAGGTGGGGCGCAATTCGGCCAGACCCAGCGCCGCGGCGGCACCCGCCAGCAAGCTGAACAGCAGAACCAGGCTGTAGTACAGGGCGCGGTTGGGCCCGATAGGGCGCTGGGGCAGGGTGGGCGGATCGATGATCTTGAAACTCATCATCTCCGTGGTGGTCGTCAATTCCCCCGACAGCTTGGCCGACTCGCGGCGCGCAATCAATTTCTCATAATTTTCTTTGTTGATATGGTAGTCGCGCGTCAACTGGCCAAGCTGGCCTTCCAGTTCAGGTACCGCATTGCGCTGATCCTGCAACTGCGCCTGGCGCTGCTGCATGGCCTCGACCCGCGCGCGCAGGGCCGCAACCCGTGCTTCCGACTCGGCGAGCGCGACCTTCATCTGGTGGAACAAAGGATTGTATTGGCGCGCCGCATCGCTGGACGCGGCGTGCTGTTGCCGCTCCTGCTGGCGCTTTTCCTCAAGCTGCGCCAGCAGGCGCAGGGTGGCCACCACGTCCGGATGCTGGTCGGTGAATTGCAGGCGCAGGCCATCGAGATTCTTGTTGAGCGCGCTGATGCGTCCGTCCAGTTCGGACGCTTCGGCGGGGCCGCCGACGGCGGCCAGCACCGGCTCGTCTCCGCCAAACTGGGCCTCGATGGCCTTGCGGGCTTGCTCGGCTTCAGCCAGTTCGAGCTGGGCGGCGGCCAATGCTTCGCTGGCCGCAATCAGCTTGCTGCCGTAATCCTGTCCTTCGCGCGGCAACAGGTAATTATGCTTCAGGCGAAATTCCTTTACCGCGTTCTCGGCCGACGTCAGCTTGTCCTCATAGCCGCGGATCTGGTCGTCGATGAAGCGCACGGCCTTGTCCGAGTCGCCTCTCTTACCCTTGAAACTGCCTTCGACGAAGATGGTCAGCAATGCCTGCACCACGTCGCGCACCTGTTTCGGCTGCGAATGGTTGTAGCTGATCGTATAGATGTCATAGCTGCCGGTCCCGCCGATGCGTATGCGTTTCAGCATATCGTCGACCAGCGCATCACGTTCGCGCAGCGATACCGCCTGCAGGTCGAGATCCACCATGCGCAGCACCCGTTCGATATTGGGCCGGCTCAGGAGGGTGCGGCTCATGATCGACACTTGCTGTTCGACGTTGGGCATGGTGGTCATGCCCACCATCAGCGGTTTCAGGATGCTCTGCGTATCGACGTAGACCCGCGCTGTGGTCTGGTATTCGTCAGGCAGGGAATAGACCTTGGCCCATCCCGCCAGCGCCACCAGCCAGGCGGCGCAGAAACCTGCCCAACGATGTTTCCAGATGCCTTTCAGGCAGGACATCAATTGGCTGACGAGATGCTCCATGCCGCGCTCCCCTGGTTGTCGGCTCCGGTCTTTTTGATTATATGGATGGGGAGGTGGCTTGCCCGGCGAACCAAACCGATGCTTGAGGCCTGTCAAAAAGTGTGCGTGTTCAGGATGCGCGGTGGCGGGCGGACGCCAGCAGGGACAGCAATGGCCGGCGCAGCTGCGCGATCGGCGGGGAGGGGCTTATTTCGTGTGGCGCGGCGCGCCCATCTGCACGAGCCAGACGTGGTCGGCAGTGCTATTGGACACGGTGGAACTAGCGCGGTAACGGCTGGCGAGATAGTCCGCCGACACCAGGTCGCCGGCGCGGGCCGCCTTTTCCAGCAGGCGCATCGCTTCTTTTTGCTTGCCGGCGTCCAGCGTGTAGCGCAAGCCCAGCTCGCGGGCCGCCACCGGCGAGCCCTGCTCGGCCCACTCGCGCAAACGGCGTTCGGCGGCAGCGCCGCCATGCTCGGCCAGCTTTTGCGCCACAGCCTCGACGACGGGGGCAGGCGGTTCGACGTTTTCCTTGACCTGGCAGGCAATCAGCATGCCGACCATGACCAGGGTGGACGTCACAATCACTCCCGCCTTGTTGAAAATTTCCATATTTCCCAGTGTTCCCCGAAAGGATGGCATTATATCAAGAAGTTGCCCAAAATCAAAACATGGCACAACTTTCACCATTCTATGGAAGAGTGGTCGATCAAGGCGCACGCCTTGGTTTGACTGCCAAAAGCTTATTGTTGCCGATCATAGCATGCGGGTGTTGCGCCGCATCAATCGTGCTGGGGTAACAGATGTAACCATTCGTTAGCGGGCGGCGGCGCGCCCGCTATGCTGGTCCAGCCATGCCCCGGCATGGTCGTGCACCAGCTTCAATTCCCCTTCCAGCACGGTGAACAGGAGGGGGATTTCCACAACGCGGCCCTCTTGCAGGGCCAGTTCCAGGGCCAGCGAGGCGGCCACGAAGCGTTTTGCCCCGAGATTGCCAATCGAGCCGCGCAAATTGTGCAGGAGCCGGCGCGCTTCCATGAACTTGCCGTCGCGAATCGCCTCGCCGGCCATATTCAGCGGTTCGACGCCTGGGCCAATGCCGTCGCGCACAATTTTCACCACCGTCGCCAGGGCTTTTTCATCCTGGCCCATATAGTCCATCAGCCGGTCGACGCAAAAAATCGCTTCATCCGGCGCACTCGCATAGCTCATAAACCCGCTCTCCTCTATTCGCGGAACGTCCAGTACCGTCCGCTCGCGCCTTCGACCGCCTGCAAGCCGAAACGTTCGGCGGCCCGGGCATGTTTGTTGATCAGATAGAACATATCGCTCAATGCCGAGCGCTGCTCGGCAAAATAGGCGTGCCGGATGAAGCCCGTATCGACTCCGCTGGCGTCAATCGTTTCGACTCCCTTCGCCAGCACCAGCCCGGCGCCGCTCTCGCCGGCGCGCGCATAGCCATGGATCGCCTTCGACGCCCGCATGGCGCTATCTTCGGACGAAGCATACAGCGTCATCGGGTTGGCCACGGCGGCCAGCGCCGGCACCAACTGCTGCCGGAACACATCGGCATCGATGTCGGGCGCCGCCAGGATCACTTCCCGGATGCGGCCAGCCAGTTCCGGTCGCGCCGCGAGCACGCTGGCCGTTGCCTTGGTCATGGCCCGGTTGCCCATGCTGTGCGCGAGCAGGTAGATGTGTTCGGCGTCCGACTGTTCGAGGAAGTCGGCCAGGAAGGCCGCCAGGTCGGCCTGGGTCCATTCCACGTTCGCTTCATCCACTATATAACCGGACAGCTTCCCTTGCGAGGGCCAACTGTAAAATACCGGCACGCCCTGGAAGCCCAGGTCGTACGCCAACTGGCCGGTGCGCCGCGCCGCGTCCTCGAAGGTGGTGCGGTAGCCGTGGATGAACAGCAGGGCGCTGCGGGTGGCCCCTCCCGCCAGCGCCTGGCGCAGCTGCGCCATGTAAACGTCGCGGTCAGCCAGTTCGGCCGACAGCAGTACCACATGCTGCTCGGGATCCTGGCGGAACTCCAGCCGCAGCAGGGAAGGCGATTCCAGTTCGCCCAGCCGATGGTCCCGCGGGATGCTCACTTCGCAGCTGCCAAAGCGCAGCGGCCCGCGGGCACTGCCAAACAGGCGTGCCGGATGGCGATCGCCGCTGAGCTCGCGGTTGGTGGCAAAGTACACCCGCATGACGCCATGGTTGGGCGCTCCCTCCAGGGCAGTGGCCGGCGCGCGGGTGCCGCGGCGCCGTTCCACCTCATCGATCAGGTTGCGGGCGGCAGCGCGCAGGTAGCGGTCGCCGGCCAGGCCGGCTGCCGCCAGGGCATCGCTGAGCGCGAACTGGCGCGAGCGCGAACCGGGGTCCTCTTCCACATCGGCGATTGCGTCGGCGACGGTGGGTGATTGCGCCGACAAACGGGATTTCAGCATCTGGTAGGCCGCACTGACGCCGCCTTCGCCGGCACCTGCCGTCACTGCTGTCGTAATGACGTCCATGCTCTTCTCCTGGCTGATTAATGCATATCTGACCACACACCCAAGGCCAAGTCCAGCGCCACGTGAAGTTAGCGCTCGGGCGCCAATTCCAGCCGGTTAATGCGTGCTGCCTTGTTGAAATCGATGGCAATCCGCACGGGCTGCGGTGCGCATTTGGCACGGTAGACATACAGGCGGTCTTCCCCATTCACGGTACGCGAGAGCAGCTCCAGCTCGAACGGCCGGCGGCACCCTTTCATCGCGGCCGCGAGGCCGGGGTCGGCTAGGTAACTGGCACCGCGTTCGGTAAAGCGTTCCTGCGCCGGCTTGCCGTCGGCCAGCCCCTCCAGCACGTCGACCACCTGGGCCGTGACCTCCGGTTCCTGGTCCGGGACGGCGTGCCCGGCAGGCAGCACCAGGCAGCCCGCAAAAAATAACAAATAGTTAAATTTCACTGAGGCCTCCCTCTAACGTTGCGCGTGCGGTCTTGACTCGATGCAAATGCGACATTTTTGCGATTTTAATCAATGTTCCAATTAAATCAACGAAGTTTTACTCGTTATACTCGCCCCCACGCTGTTGACTGCCAGCCCGGCGGGGCTCCCGAAAATTACACCAATAACCGCTTCAGGAGAGACTCACGATATGCGCAACACATCCCGTACCACCATCGCTGCGATGGTCATGCTGGCTTGTGCCAGCCTGGCCCAGGCCGCCGACACGACGGTCGGCAACCTGACCTTCTACACCAACACCAAGGCGAACTCGGCGGAAGCCGTGCTGAAAGCCAACGCCGCGCGCTTCGGCCTGCCCGCCGGCCTGGACAGCCTGGTGCTGGTGTCGGTCAAGGAATCGCTGACCGCCAAGCACTACACCTACCAGCAAATGCTGCGCGGCCTGCCCGTCGACCGGGCCCAGATCATCGTATCGATCGGCAGCAATGGCGAGCTGCAGAAGATCTTCAACGAGACGCGCCACATTTCCGCCAAGGTCGATGCGGACGCCGTCAACCAGCTGTACAACCAGGCCCAGATCAGCGAGGACGAAGCGCTGGACAAGGGCTGGAAGAACATGAATGTCCAGCACAAGCTGGTCAGCGTGCCGTCCACCACCCTGGTGTGGGTCCCGACCAAGGATGGCATGCAGTTGGCGCGCAAAGTCGCGATCGAAGCGGAAATGCCGACCGGCGGCTTCGTGCAGTATTTGAATGCCCACGACGGCAGCCTGATCGATTCCTACAGCACCTCGCTGCCGCGCACCAGCAAAGGCGGCGAACGCAGCATCGCGGCCCGTGCCGCGGCGCCGGGCCAGATGCTGGACCGCCGGGCCGCGACGCAGCAAGCGAAGGACGAGGGCAAGGCCACGGCCGGCACCAGCAAGACCGGCGGCGCCGGCACCATCACCACCCTGGCCGCGTCCGGGATCAATGGCAGCGGTTACGCCTTCGATCCCGATCCGCGCACCGCGCTGAACACCGATGGGCTGACCGATACCTCGGCCGCATCCGCCTTCGACGCCGCCTACTCGACCAAGACGCTGCGCGACCTGACCGTGACGTCCGGCGTCTACAAGCTGACCGGTCCTTACGTCAACATCAAGAACATTGAAGCGCCGAACACGGGCCCGAGCACCACCACCAATGGCGTCTGGACCGCCAAGCGCGGCAACAATGCCTTCGACGACACCAATGTGTACTTCCACCTGGACCAGAACCAGCGCTATATGCAGTCGCTGGGCTTTACCGGCACCAAGGGCATCATCGAGCGCTCCTTCGACGTCGATACCGATGGCTTGAATGGCGACGACAACTCGCATTACAGCTACGGCGGCGCCACCGATTACCTGGCATTCGGCCACGGCTGCGTCAACGACAGCGAAGATGCCGACGTCATCCTGCATGAATACGGTCATGGCATCCAGCACAACATCAACTCCAGCTGGTCCGGCGGCGACACCGGTGCGATGGGTGAAGGGTTCGGCGACTACTGGGCCGCCTCGTATTCCTACAGCACCCCGAACGGCCGTGTCTACCATCCGGAGTGGGCATTCAGCTGGGATGGCCACGGTTCGTGCTGGGCCGGCCGCATGTTGAACCGCACTGACGCAAAGTACAACAGCAGCAAGACTTACGGCGCACACCAGTCGGTCACTGAAAACGGCGTGACGTTCCAGTCCGACGAATTGTGGTCGGCGCCGCTGTACCAATCCATGGTGTCGCTGATCGCGGCCGGCAAGCCGCGCGCCAACATCGACAAGATCATCCTGGAAGCCCACTTTGGCCTCGGCTCCAACATCAAGATGCCGGCGATGGCCACGGCGATCGTGAACGCGGCCAAAGCGCTGTTCCCATCGGACTTGAGCTATGCCAATACGTTCCAGGCCAAGTTCGAAGCCCAGAACATCCTGACCGCGACCTGCACGCCGGTGAACCTGGGCGAGACGGAAAGCAATAACACCATTGGCACGGCCAACCCGATCAGCCAGTCCTGCACCACGGCCAGCGGCAATATGGGTTCCAGCACGGATTCCGATTACTTCGCCATCACGGTACCGGCCGGCAAGACGCTGACCGCCACCATGACGCCCAATGCATCGTCCGACTACGACCTCAAGCTCTACAACAGTGCCGGCACCCAGCTGGCCCAGAGCGTGAACGGTACCGGCCAAGCCGATACCGTAACGCGCGCCAACACGGGCTCGACTGCTGTAACGTGGTACGCCAGGGTGTATTACTACAGTGGCGGCACTGGCGCCACCAGTGGGACGTACACGCTGAAAGCCTCCTGGTAATTAAAGAGCGCACCCCCGCGCCATGACCGCCTCGCCCAGCCGGGCAGGCGGTCTTTTTTTTTGTCGGAATTCGCTTACAATGGATTCCGCCTGTGAAACGTTTGTAACTTTCTCAACAAAAGTCAACAATATGCAAAGCGACTTGGGCAAGTTTATCCTGGAAGAAGCGCCTGGCGGGATCATCGCCACGGACGCCCACGATACGGTGATTTTCTGGACCAAGGGCGCCACGCACATTTACGGCTACAGCGCCGAGGAAGCACGCGGCCAACGGCTGGCCGAGCTGATCGGCATGCCGGACCATCCTGTGCGCCAGGAGTTCGGCGCGGATTTCGAATACTTGCGGCGCCGCAAAGATGGCCAGGCCGTGTATGTGGGGGCCGCCTGCAAGCCGGTGTACAGTGAGCAGGGCGAGATCCAGTACATCATCCACAGCCAGAATGACATCACCGATGCGAAGGCGTTGCGCGATGCGCGTCAGGTGGAGTCGCGTTACCGCGGTTTGCTGGAATCGATGCCCGATGCCATCGTCATGGCCAATTCCACCGGCCGCATCGTGCTGGTCAACAGCCAGGCTGAGCGGCTGTTCGGCTTCGCCCCGCGCGAGCTGCTGGGCCAGCCGGTCGAGGTGCTGCTGCCGCAGCGCTTCCGGGGCGGCCATGTGTCGCACCGCGCCCAGTATTTCGTGCAGCCGCGCACACGCACCATGGGCGCCGGCCTGGAATTGTATGGCTTGCGCAAGGATGGGCTGGAATTTCCGGTGGAGATCAGCCTCAGCATGATCCAGATGGAAGAAGGCGCCATCGTCATGAGTGCCATCCGCGATATCGGCGACCGCAAGAAAGCCGAGCAGAAATTCCGGGGGTTGCTGGAATCGGCGCCCGATCCGATGGTCATCGTCAATGCGCGCGGCGAAATCGTGCTGGTCAACACGCAGACCGAGCAAATGTTCGGCTACCAGCGCCAGGAGTTGCTGGGCAAGCCCATTGAAATCCTGATACCGGCGCGCTTTGCCGGGCGCCATCCGGCCGCGCGCAGCAGCTTTTTCGAGAAAGCCCAGCCGCGCGCGATGGGGGCCGGCACCGAGTTGTATGCGATGCGCTGCGATGGTTCCGAATTTCCGGTGGAAATCAGCCTGAGCCCCTTGAAAACGGAGGACGAGTTGCTGGTGTCCAGTGCCATCCGCGACATCAGCGGCCGCCGCCAGATCGAGCGCAAGCTGCTGGAACAGAAACTCGAACTGGAGCAAGCCAGCAAGGCCAAGGATCGCTTCCTCGCCAGCATGTCACATGAATTGCGCACCCCGCTGAACGCCATCCTCGGCTTCGGCCAGCTGCTGCACAATGAAAACCTGCCATTGAGCCAGGCGCAGCGCTTCGCCTTTGCCGGCAACATCGTGCAAGCCGGACAGCACCTGCTGCATTTGATTAATGAAACCCTGGATCTGGCCAAGATTGAAGTGGGCGCCGTCACGCTTTCCCTGGAGCCAGTGGCCTTGGACGACTTGCTGCATGAAGCCAGCAAGATGATCGAGGCCATGGCGACGGCGCGCGGCGTCACCGTCGCGCTGGCCGAACCGCGTGGCCTGTTCGTCAAAGCCGACCGCATCCGCCTGCGGCAAATCGTCCTCAACTTGCTGACCAATGCGGTCAAGTACAACAGCAAGCATGGCCATGTCTGGGTGGCGGTCGGCACCGGCGATGCGGGCCGGACCTGGCTGTCGGTGCGTGACGATGGGCCCGGCCTCAGCGGCGAACAGTTGGCCGGTTTGTTCCAACCCTTTAACCGGCTGGGCCAGGAAGGCGGGTCGGAAGAGGGCAGCGGCATCGGGCTGGTGCTGAGCAAACGGCTGGCCGAGCTGATGAACGCGACCATTGGTGTCACCAGCGCGGTGGGGCAGGGCAGCACATTTACCGTCGAGATGGAATCGACGGAAGCCCCGACCCTGCAGCGCCAACCCGCGCAGGACGAGGTGGCGCTGCCAACCATGGCACGGAATGGCAAACCGCGGCTCCTGTATGTGGAAGATAACCCGGCCAACCTGAAGCTGGTGCAGGAGATCGTCAAGCTGCACCTGGAAGTGGAATTGCTGGCGGCGACCGATGGCAATACTGGCGTGGCCATGGCGCACGATTACCGGCCCAATGTCATCCTGATGGATATGAACTTGCCCGGCATCAGTGGGCGCGAAGCCCAGCGCCGCTTGCGCCAGCACCCGGCCACGCGCGATATTCCCATCATTGCCCTATCGGCCAACGCCATGCCGCTCGACGTGCAAGCGGCGCTGGAAGCCGGCTTTTTCCGCTACCTGACGAAACCGCTCAATATCGGCGATTTCCTGCAGGTGGTGGGCGAAGCGCTGGAACAGACGCGCTAAGCACGAGGTTTCACGTGTAACGGCACTAGAGTGAAAATCAATCTTGCAGTCTTGCTAGCATCGGGCATCATGTCCGGGGAGGCCCAGATGGTCGAGCTCCAACTCACCGTCGAAGCTGGCGATGCCCAGCCCATCGTACAGGTTAATCTGGCCAACCATGGCCGGCGCCCGGTGAAGGTCTTGCAGGCGCTCGCCACGGAGCAGGAAATGTTCGGCAAGCTGTTCGACCTGCGCGATGCCGCCAGCGGCGAAGCACTGGAATATCAGGGCATCATGGTGAAGCGCGGCCCATTGACGGACGAGGATTACCTGGTGCTGCCCCCTGGCGCGCGGCGCCGCAACGAGATCGACCTGGGGCGCGCCTATGCGTTCAAGCCGGGACGCCATGCGTACACCATCAGTTACACCGGCCACTACCTGGGGGAGGGGAAGGAAATGCCGCTCAGCGCGGGACCGGTACGCTTCGAATATACCGGACGCTGAGCGGCGCCGCTAGTTATTGCAGGGCAGGGGTGTTTTCGCCGAAATATTCATGCGAGTCGGCGTTGTCGATCGCCTTGTTCGGATCGCTGATCGCCAGGCTCGATGCGGCCGACTGGCCATAAGCCCAGTCGTCGGTACCGGCCACCACGTTGAAGTGGCTCATTTCATGCACCAGGGTGCCGCCCTTGGAGTCGGTACCGGTCATCGGCGCGCTCCAGAACGCCTTGCAGACGTAGATCTTGTAAGGCTGGGTCGGGTACACGTAAGCGTAGTAAGTCTTCTTGCAGCCGCAATCGACGGTGATGGGCTTGGTCGCGAACGCGTCCTTGATCGACGCGAAGTGCGCCTTCACCGTAGCGTAGCGGCCGGCGTCATAGGTGCCGAACCACTTGGTGTAGCGGGTGCCGCTCTTGTTGGCCGCCAGGTAGGCATCGCCATCGTTCGACATGCTTTGCGCGGCCGAAACGGCGCTTGCGATGTCCGCCTGCTGCGACGTGGTGCATTTGCTGTAGCTCAGGCCCGCGGCGCCTGGCGACGGCTGTTCCGGTGCCTTGGCCACGCTGCCGCGCGGCAGGGTGCCTTCGATGGACACGCTCAACGCATCGGACTGCAGGGTGTCGGACTGCTTCTTGTCCATCGCCTTGCCGGCGGCATCGATATGGCTGAACAGCTTGGGCGACTTGGTGCTGTAGCGGATGGTGTAATCGCCCGAGATGCTCATGTTATACATCTGCGACAGTTCCACCGTCACCTTGTGCGACTTGCCCGGTTGGATCACGTAGTAATCGGCTGCGGTCGGCGCGGCGCGCTTGACGTGCATCCCTTCATACGCCACCTTGGCACCGTCGCGCGTCACGTCGAACAGGGATTCTTCGATGTCGCCGAATGGCGTATGCCACTTCAGGATGTATTGCGGCGCTGCCGACGTATTGGTCAGCGTGACGTGTACCACCACGTCGTCGCGTGGACCAAGCGCGCGTTTGTCCATGCTGATGCTGGCGGTCAGGCCATCGGCCGCATACGCGCCCATGCTAATGGAAGCAGCGAGTGCAAAGCCGCCAAGGTGTTTCCAGTTCATTCGTCTCTCCATCCGGTGATTGGGTTTTTCGGAGGGCCTGGTGCGGCCCGCGGCTCAATCTTGAAGGGACGGGACAGGCAGTTCAACCGAATTTCGCAAGTGCGAAAAAGGCTGTCACCATTTCAACAACATTTACGTTAAACCCTGGACAGGAAGGCTTTGTTTGTCCAATTCTGGACATTTGTAACATGGCTGGCGGCGCTTTGACGTCGGATCGCCATCAGGATGCCGCAACCCAGGCCAAGCGTCGCCAGCGCCGTGCCGCCGTAGCTGAAGAAGGGCAGCGGCACGCCAACCACCGGTACCACGCCACTGACCATGCCGATATTGATGAAGACATAGGTAAACAGGATCATCGTGACCGCCCCGCCCAGCAGGCGCGAAAACCTGGTGGTGGCGGCGGCGGAGATCTGCAATCCGCGCAGGACCAGCAAAGCGTACATCAGCAACAGCAGCGCCGCACCGGCCAGGCCGAATTCTTCGGCGAAGACGGAAAAGATGAAATCGGTCGACCGCTCAGGAATGAAGCCCAGGTGGCCTTGGGTACCATCCATCCAGCCGCGCCCCGTCACGCCGCCGGAGCCGATGGCCGTCACCGCTTGCGTGATCTGGAAGCCTTTGCCCATCGGATCGGCGCCCGGATCGAGGAAGGTCAGGACGCGTTGCCGCTGGAAGTCGTGCAGCAGGTGCCACACCACCGGTGCCGCCGCGAGAGCGCTGGCGGCCAGCGCCGCCAATGCTTTCCACGACAGGCCGGCCAGCACAATGACATAGAAACCGGCCGCCAGCACCAGCATGGCGGTACCAAAATCGGGCTGCCTGGCGATCAGTCCCACCGGTATCGCCAACAGTACCGCCGCGACGACGAATACCTGCCACCCTCTGGCGCCGTCAAAGCGTTGGAAATACCAGGCCAGCATGACCGGCATCGCGATCTTCATCATCTCGGACGGCTGGAAGTCGTGGCCGATATTGAGCCAGCGTGTCGAGCCCTTCTTGGTGACTCCGAACAGGAATACCGCGAGCAACAAGGCCACGCCCAGGGAGTAAAGGGTCACGGCATGGCGCATCAGCAGCGGCGGCGGGATGTTCGCGGCGGCCCACATCAGTGCCAGCGCCATCAGCACATTGCGCAGCTGGAGTTCGAAACGGCCGGGGAAGTCCGCCGAAGCGGAGTACAAGGTAAGCAGCCCGGTGGCCAGCAGCAAGCCGAGGATGGCAGCCAAGGGCGCGTCAACGGCCAGCACCGGCCGCAGGCGGCGCCAAAGCGAAGCACGGTGTGTCATTGCAAAGCCTGGAGCCAGGTGACGCGGGCGGCGAGTGCGAGAAAACCCAGGAGGGTGATGGCGCCGAGCAGTGAGAGGCGACGCCGGAATTGTTTCTGTTCTTTGTCCATGGCCGAAATTATAAGGCCAGGGCTAGCGCTCGCGAACGTAGTTTCCTGGCGCCTCACCCAGCCAGGGAAAGTCGGGATGTGCCTGCGTGGCGGGTGCCCGCATGCCGCCGCATCGTTCATGCAGCCACGCGCTCCAATCCTGCCACCATGAGCCGGGTGTCGCCGTTTGCATCGCCAGCCAGTCCTTGGGGTTGAGGTCCGCAATCAGGGGGCCGGCCCAGTATTGCTGCTTGGCGCTGCCACCGGGCGGGTTGACGATGCCGAGGATGTGGCCGGAAGCCGTGAGCACATAGCGCACCGGCGCGCCGACCAGGGCCGCGCTGCGGTAAGTGCTGCGCCATGGCGTGATGTGGTCGGCCACCGCACCGACCGCGTACAAGGGCTGGCGGACCCGGCCCAAGTCAAGTTTATGGCCGCGGATTTCGAGTTCGTCGGCATGGGCCAGTTTGTTCGCCAGGTACAGTTCGCGCACGCAGAACGAATGCGTGGCCCTCGGCTGGCGCGTGCCGTCCGCATTCCAGGCCAGTGGCGCCAGGGCAGGCGCCGGCTCCCCAAGCAGGTACTTGTGCACGACGTATCGCCACACTTGCGTGTTCGGGCGCAGCATGCGGAAGCTCCAGCCGATCTGCAGTGAATCGAGATAGCCTTGGCGGGCCATCAAGCCATCGAGGAATGCCACGCTGTCGTCGGTGACGAAGCTGGCGATATCGCCCGGCTTCGAAAAATCGACCAGGGTGGCAAACAAGGTCCAGTGTGCGACAGGGATATCGCGCGCAGCACGGTGCTGGCGGTTCAGCCACGCCATCAAGGCGGACAGCGCCGTACCGCCGATGCAATAGCCAAGCGCATGCACCTGCGGTACGCCGGCGATGGTGCGCGCCGTCTCGATCGCTGCCAGGATGCCGTCGAACAGGTGGTCCTCGAACGTCACGCCGGCCATCGCTGCGCCGGGATTTTTCCAGCTGATGATGAAGACGTCGAAGCCCTGTTCAACCAGGAACCGCACCACGCTGTTCTGGGCGGTCAGGTCGAGAATATAGTACTTGTTGATCCAGGGCGGCACCAGCACCAGCGGCATGGACCGCACTTCCGGTTGCACTGGCGTGTACTGGATCAATTCCATCATCTGGTTGCGCATCACCACCCGGCCCGGCGTCGCGGCAAGGTCGCGCCCGATTTCGAAGTGGGCAGGATCGACCATGCGCAAGTCGCCCGCCAGCAAGTCCCGCAGCCATTCTTCGAAGCCGCGCCGCAGGCTCGCCCCGCCGCTGTCGAAGGCCCGCCGCAGCGCGACCGGATTTGTCAGCAGGAAATTGCTGGGGGCAATGGCATTGCACCAGTGGCGCAGCCAGAACGCTGCGCTGTGTGCCTCGCGTTCGTCCACCCCCGGGGTGTCATATACTTGGCGCTCCAGGGTCCGGGTGAAGCCCAGGTACTGCTGCATCAAGCCATGGAAGAAGGGGTTGCTGCGCCAGGCCTCGTCGCAGAAGCGGTCATCGCCTTCGGCAGCTTCCGCCAGGGGCGCGGGCATGCCGGTGGCCCAGGCGACGGTGGCAAGCTCCTGCCAGGCCCGGAACATTTCCAATGGGTGTGCCAGCCATGCGGCTGCCACTGGGACAAATGGATTCGGCATGCAGTCCAGTATAGACCGAATGGGCCATCAGCGGCTGCCGGCAAAGTGGGGGGCGACATGGGCAAAGTACGCATACAGTGTTTTTCCATCAGTGTGGACGGTTTCGGCGCCGGCCCGGAGCAGGGCATCGATAACCCGCTTGGGATCGGCGGCGAACGTTTGCACGATTGGCTGATCCCCACCCGGACCTTCCAGTCGATGCTGGGCGCCACAGGCGGGACGACGGGCACCGATAACGATTATGCGCAGCGCGGCATGGCCAATATCGGCGCCTGGATACTTGGCCGCAATATGTTCGGTCCGGTACGCGGGCCGTGGCCGGACGAGCAGTGGCGCGGATGGTGGGGCGCGAACCCGCCTTACCATACGCCCGTCTTCGTCCTCACCCACCATGCGCGGCCGGCACTTGAAATGGAGGGCGGCACGGTGTTCCATTTCGTCACCGGCGGCATCCATGAAGCCTTGCGCCTGGCCCGTGCGGCGGCAGGCGGACGCGACGTGCGTATCGGCGGCGGGGTGGCCACCATCCGGCAATACCTGCGTGGCGGGCTGGTGGATGACATCCACCTGGCGCAATCGCCGATCCTGTTGGGGGCGGGCGAGCACCTGTTCGCGGGCCTTGATTTGCTGGACCTGGGGTATCGCCTGGAGCGCCACGAGCAGGGCGGCGCGGCAACCCACCTGACCATCCGCAAGGCTTAAGCCGGACGGCGCCGCGCTCAGGCGCCGAACCTGGCGCGTTCGAGCTTGCGCCTGGCATTGAGCAGCGTATCGGAAATCGCGCCAATGCTGAACGGCTTGAGGATAAAGCCCATCGCGCCGCGCGACACCGCTTCGTGCACGACATTCTGGTCGTTATGCCCGGAGACGACAATGATGAAGGCCTTCGGCAATTGCTGTTTCAATTCGCTGATCAACTCGAGGCCACTGCCATCCGGCAGCCCCAGGTCCAGCAAGACGATGTCGGGTGCGGCGCGGGGACACCGCAGTTGGGCGCTCTGGATGGAGCCGGCTTCGCCAACCGACGCCATCCCTGCCTCACGGATCGCGAGCCGCAGCATCGAGCGCATCATTTCGTTGTCGTCAATGATAAAGACGCTGGTTGGCGTGAGCATGCCGGCCCCCTCCCTGTGGCAGCTTGACGGATTAGCCTACCACCGCGCCCCTGGCGCAGGCGCACGGCGGGCACCACGGCGGCTCCCTTTTCGATAGTGTTGGACGGGCGCCATATTTAACTCAGCCGTGACAATTGGCGAGATTCTGCGCAAAAGAATGAGCGCAGAATAGGCCCCTCCTTTTCAATCAGGCAATGTTGATTCCACCGATGATGCGTGCCATGCGACTGCGTTTCCACACTGCGGGTCCGGCTCTGGCTTTCGCCTTTGCATTGTCAGGCTGCGGCCTGTACAACAACCTGTTTGGCGGCCCGCCGAAACTCCATCTGGGCCAGATACGCGTCCTGGCGGAGGCCGATGCCAATCGCAATAGTCCCGTCGTACTCGACATAGTGCTGGTGGCCGATGCGGGCCTCGAACAGCGCCTGATGTCCCCGGAAAACAAATGGTTCCCACAGGGCCCGTCGCTGGTCCCCAGCTACCCGGACGCTTTGCACGTCTACCGCTGTGAATTCCCGCCCGCCAGCGAAATGACGCTGCCGGCACACCTGTTCGAGGGCCAGCGTGCGCTGGCAGTCATCGTCTTTGCCGGCCTGGCCGATGGCGAACGCCGCGCCCGGATCGAAACCTGGCGCGATGGCGGCCAGATCACCATCGGACGCGAGGGCTGGGCCGTCGCGCCGCAAGAGAAGGGCAGGGCACCGCCACGCGCGCCGCCACCGATGCATTGCAGCAGCTTGGCCTGAGAACAAACTCATCAAGGAGACGCCGCGACATGAATTCGACCAGCACCGACCGGGTAGCGATTCCCACCGAAGGCATGTTCTGGCACGACGGGCTGTTGCTGGCGCCGCTCCACTTCGAACAGCTGACGCAACGCCATGAAGAGCTGGTGACCTATCATGTGCGCAGCGGCTTCCAGTACGCATGGGGGGTGCGGCGGCTGGAACTGCAGGCGGGCAAGCTGGCACAGGGCGTCATCGCAGTGCAACAACTGGAAGCCGTGCTGCCCGACGGGCTGCTTGTGCACCACGACGCGGGCAGCCCGCCGATGCAGCTGGTGCTCGGGGATGCCGCGCTGGAAGCATTGCGCGCGCCGGGCGCGCACTGCATCATTCACCTCGCGGTGCCGGCGCAAGGCAAGGCGACGGGCCGCGCGCGCTTGCGCAGCGTGGAGCGGGAGGATGCCGACCTGTGCCGCGTCCAGCCCAATGCCCGCCTGGTGACGGAAGCCGACTTGTCGCCCGGCGCCGAAACCAGCTTGCCGCTGTTGCAGCTCAAGTTCGAACGGCAGCAGTTGCAGGTGGAAGCATACCTGCCGCCATTGCTCGACGTCGGGTTTGCGCCGCTCGATGGCCGGCCATCGCTGCGCGCCAATGGCATGGCACTCTACCGCCGGCTGGCCGAGACCGAACGCCAGCTGGCAGCGGTGGCGGGCGCATGCCAGGACCGCATGCGGCGGCTCGAACTGCGCGAGCAATTGCATTGCCTGAGCGCCGGCCTGCCGCAGCTGGGCGGCGCCTTGACGCTGGACGCGCTGACGCCGCTACAGCTATACATGGCACTGGCCCAGGTCCTGGGCCACCTGGCCATCCTGCGCAACCTGGCCGAGCCGGCACCGGAAGCGCCGCCGTACCAGCACCGCAACCTGCGCAAGACGTTCGACCTGCTGTTCGGCCTGCTCGATGCACGGCTCGACACCATCGAGCGGCGCTGCTCGGAAGTGGCCTTCGAGCGAGGCACAGCGGACTTCAGCCTGCTGCTCGAAAGCGCCATGCTGGGCGGCTGGCCGGCGCGCCAGCTGGTCGCCGGCAGCGCGAACGAGGCGCCGGCGGTGCTGCTGGTCGGGGTGCGCGGCATGCTGCCGGAGCAGGCAGAACAATGGATGGCCAGCGCGATCATCGCCAGCGAGCCGCTACTGGACGACGTCCGCGAGCGCCGCGTGCGTGGCGCTGTACGCTACCGTATCGACGCTGCCGGTGGGCTGGTGCTGCTGGCCGCCGAACGCGATCCGCTGGCAATTTCCAGCGCCCCAAGCCTGGCCATCGATGCCGATGGCTTGCGCACGGCGGGTACCGTGCTGTTCGCCCTCATGCCCGACCCATCGCTGGTGCGCGCCGGCCAGAATCTGGTGCTGGAAGCGCCCGGCCTGCCGGCGCCGGCGGAAATCGTGCTGCTGCTTGCCGTGGAGCGCCAGCCATGAGCCAGGCGGACAGGGATGACAGCTACCTGGTGGGACAATTGCTGGACTTCCATGCCGCCCTGGTCCGTATCAAACGCGGGCTGTCGGCGCCGGACGGGATTCCCGTCCTGACGGCGCCGGACGGCGCAGACGATCCCCCCGCCGCGGCCCAGTTGACGCATGCCTTGCGCAGCGCCCTCGACTTGCAGCACGCCCAACTGCTCGAGGTCCATGGACGCCAGGGACAGGAGCAGGCCGAATCGGCGCGGTATCTGAAGGTTGCGCTGGCCGACGAAGCGCTGATCGCCTTACCGGCCTGGCCGCAGCGCCAGCAATGGATCGCCTGTCCGCTGGAATTCCAGCTATACGGCAGCCGTTGCGCGGGCGAACGGATCTTCGACCGGATCGGCGGCTTGCTGCAAGCCCAGCCCGGCACCCAGCGCGAGATGGCGCAACTGTACCTGCTGGCCCTGGCCATGGGGTTCCAGGGACGCTACCGCAACCAGGAGGGCGGCCAGACCGACTTGCTGGCATGGCGGCGCAAGCTGTACCGGCACGCTTTCGGCCGCTGGCCGGACAGCGCGATGGACGGCACGGGCGCCAGTACCGGTGACGACCTGGCCGTGCGGCATCTGCCGCAGCCCTACCGGCATACCCGGGCCGGCCTCGCGCCCCGCCTGCTGCCCAATCCGCGCCGCTGGGCCGGCTACTTCATCCTGCTCCTGCTGGGCTTGCTGCTCTTGTCGCAAGTGGCTTGGCTCAGCGACACGCAAGCCTTGCGCGCGGAACTGGTCCGCGTCGAAGCCCAATCGAGGGGAAGCGCCAAATGACGGCTGGCCTGGTCCTGGCATGGATCGCGGTGGGGCTGGCACTGCTGCTCAGCCTGCTGTTGGCCTCGTACGTGCTGCGCCTGGCACGCCGGCGGGCCCTGGCGCGTGCCTCAGGGGAGGCGCCACCGGCGGATCGCGGACCGGTGGCCGCGGCGGCCAGCCTGGCGCCGGCAGTGCGTGCCGCGTTTGCGGGGCGGGAGGAGGAAGGCAGTCCGGCCTACCAGGCGCCCTTGGCCCTGCTGCTCGGCCCGGCTGATGCCGCCGGCGGCGGGGCTGTGCTGCGCTGGCAGGCCACCCCCGAGGGCTGGGTGCTGGACGCCGATATGGCCGCGTTCGGCTTCGAGACCGAGGAGGGCAGCGAGGCGTGGCTGGCCCTGGCGGATGAATTGGAGCGGCGCCGCCCGCGCCGTCCGCTCGACAGCATCCTGCTGGCGGTGCCGGCAGCCGCCTTGCACGGTGCGCTGGCCTGGCCGCCGCTGGAGGCGGAGCGGCGCGCAGACCTGGCGCGGCGCCGCCTGGAGCAACTGCAGCGGCGCTTCGGTTTGCGCCTGCCGGTCTACATCCTGGTCACGCAATGCGGACAATTGGAGGGCTTCCACGATTTCGCCGCCGCCTTGCCCGAAGCGCTGCGCGGCGCCATGCTGGGCTGGTCCAATCCCCATGACCCGGAACAGCCCTTCAGCCCGGCCTGGCTGACGGAAGCGTTCAGCGAAGCCACCCGCAGCGTGACCAACCTCCAAGCCGAGCTCGCGGCTGCCGGGGCGCCGATCGGCGACAGCGACGCCTTCTTCCAATTGCCCGGCACCATCGCCCGCCTGGCCGCGCCGGCCGGCCGATATGGCAGCCGGCTATTGGGCGAGGACGTGCATGGGGTTGCGCCCATGCTGCGCGGCATCTACCTGTGCGCCGGCGCCGCCCCGGCCGACGCGCCGGCCGGCCAGTCCTGGTTCGGCCGCGACTTGTTGTCACGCAAGGTCTTCCCCGAACGCGGCCTCGCATATCCGCTTGGCGGCCAACTGGTGTCGCGCAACAAGCAGGTGCGGCGCTGGGCGGCCGCCTGCGCCACGCTGCTGCTGGCATGGGGTGGCGCACTGCTGTGGGGACACTTTGCCCTGGACCGGCAAGCGTCGCGCCTGGCCACCACCCTTGCCGGCATTGCGCAGGAACAGGAGCGGCGCACCATCGACCGCGCCCGGCTGGGGCATCTCGATTATCCGCGCTACCAGGAGGCGTCGCAAAACATCATCGACGCCATGCTGGCCAGCCGGGGCAGCCTGTCGCAGTTGGCGATTCCCGCTTCCTGGACTTGGACGGGCGCACAGGATCTCGATACCCGCATCGAAGCGCAGTTTGGCCTGGGTTTGTCGAACATCGTGTACCGGACGCTGGACAAAGGCATGAACCGCGTGGTGGCGGAGCAGACCGGGGCCGGATTGCGGCCCGTCACCCAGGACCTGGACGACGCCGCCGCCTGCCAGGTCGCGCCAAACGGCGAACAGGGCGACCTGACGCCGCAGGCGGTGCTGGCCGACACTGCGGCCTTCAAGCGCCTGGAGCGCTATGTCGCCGACGCCGGCCTGTTCGAGCAAGCGCGCAGGCATCTCGACAGCCTGCACCAGCAGCACCAGGGCGACTACCGCGACCTGGTGCAGGTCGCCGCCTATACCGATGCCTTCGACTTGCCGGCCGCGCCGGCACGCGCCACCAGCCCCTTGCTAAAGGCGGCCCTGTACCAACCCAACCCGCCCGAAAACGCGGCCGCGCACCGTCGCCGCCAGCACAACAGCATCCTGTGCGCCTTCCACCAGCAGCACCAGCAATTCCTCGCCAGCATGGTGGACCAGCACCCGGCACTGGCCGCCGCGCGCAGCGTGGCCGACCAGTTGCGCGGCGGCCGCGC